>NZ_JBHXSL010000057.1:0-46950 GCF_042714725.1 Streptomyces sp. NPDC058685 | reverse complement strand
GCCTCGGGGGCGTGCTGCCGCATCCGTCCGCGGTCAGTGCTGCGGCCGGGCCAGCCGGAGGGTGACGAGCTCGAAGGGGCGCAGACTCAACCGGACTCCTCCGTCGGTGAGTTCGGGCTGCGGAACGTCGGCCAGGGGTCGCTCCAGCAGATCGGTCGCGACGGCGCCGAGTGCCTCGAAATCCGTCGCGAGGCGTACGCGGGCGCGACCGCCGCGCGATTCGTAGAGCCGTACGATCACATCGCCGCTTCCGTCGTCCGCCAGCTTCACCGCACTGACGATCACCGCGTCCTGATCGACCGTCACCAACGGAGCCACCGCGCCGTCACCGGGGACCGTGCGCTCGGGGAGGTTGATACGGAAGCCTTCGCGGACCGCGTCGGCGATCTGGGCACCGGGCACGAGGGCGTGCCGGAACCGGTGGACGCCCTGGTCGGTCTCGGGGTCGGGGAAGCGCGGGGCCCGGAGCAGGGAGACCCGGAGCGTGGTCGTCGTGCCGCTGTCGGTGTCGCGCACGGTGCGGGTGACGTCATGGCCGTACGTCGAGTCGTTGACGACCGCGACACCCCAGCCGGGCTCCTCCAGATGCACGAAACGGTGGTTGCACGCCTCGAACTTGGCCGCCTCCCAGCTGGTGTTGGTGTGGGTGGCCCGGTGGAAGTGCCCGAACTGCGTCTCGGAGGCGTAGCGCTCGGCGTGGATGTCCAGCGGGAAGGACATCTTGAGGAACTTCTCCGTCTCGTGCCAGTCGACCTCGGTCTCGATGTCCAGGCGCTTGGCTCCGGCGGGGAGCGTGAGCACCTGGGTGACCTTCGAGTCGCCGAAGCTGCGGACGACGCCTACGGCGGCCGCGTTCTCGGAGGTCACGGCCGTGACCTCGTCGGCGCCCGTGAGATCGGTGACGGTGTTGCGGTAGAACTCGTCGACGTCCCAGGCGTCCCACATGTTCGGGAAGTCGGGGTGGATCTGGAGAAGGCCGGCGGCGGTGCCCGGGGCGACCGTCTCGCGCTCGGCACCGATGTCGTAGGCGGAGAGCACCAGGCCGCGGCCGTCGATCTCCACCTCCAGCAGGCCGTTGTGGAGGACGAAGCCGCCGCCCTCGCGCGGGGTGAGCGACGCCCCGCCGCCGTCGGTGGCGGCGGACGCGCCTCCCGCGGGCACGCCGTGCCGCTCGTGCGGTGCGCCGTTGAAGACCAGCCGGGTGCCGGCGACGGGATCACCGGCGAGCGCACGCTGGGCCGCGTCGATGATGCCGTTCAGCTCATCCGCGACGGTGGCGTACGTCCGGGCGGCCTCGCGGTGCACCCAGGCGATGGAGGAGCCGGGCAGGATGTCGTGGAACTGGTGCAGCAGCACCGTCTTCCACAGACGGTCCAACTCCTCGTAGGGGTAGGGGAAGCCGGTCCGTACGGCGGCGGTCGCGGCCCACAGCTCGGCCTCCCGCAGCAGGTGCTCACTGCGGCGGTTGCCCTGCTTGGTCTTCGCCTGGCTGGTCAGGGTGGCCCGGTGGAGCTCCAGATAGAGCTCGCCGACCCAGACCGGCGCCTGCGGGTACTCCGCCTCGGCCTTGGCGAAGAACTCGGCCGGCCTTTCCCAGCTCACCGTCGCCGACCCTTCGAGGCTGCGCAGCCGGGCGGCCTTGGCGACCATCTCGCGGGTGGTGCCGCCGCCTCCGTCGCCCCAGCCGGTCGGGGCGAGCGAGTGGCGTGCGACTCCCTTGTCCTTGAAGTTGCGCGCCGCGTGGGCGATCTCGCTGCCCTTCATGGAGCAGTTGTAGGTGTCGACCGGCGGGAAGTGGGTGAAGATCCGTGTGCCGTCGATGCCTTCCCACTGGAAGGTGTGGTGGGGGAACTTGTTCGTCTGCGACCACGAGATCTTCTGGGTGAGCAGCCACTTGGAACCGGCGGCCTTGATGATCTGCGGCAGTCCGGCGGCGAAGCCGAACGTGTCGGGGAGCCACGCCTCGTCGTTCTCGATGCCGAACTCGTCGAGGAAGAAGCGCTTTCCGTGCACGAACTGCCGGGCCATCGCCTCCGAGCCGGGCATGTTGGTGTCGGACTCCACCCACATGCCGCCGGCGGGCACGAAGCGTCCGTCGGCGACGGCCGCCTTGACCTTGGCGTAGACCTCGGGTCGGTGTTCCTTGATCCAGGCGAACTGCTGGGCCTGGGACATCGCGAAGACGAAGTCGGGCTCGTCCTCCAGCAGCGCCGTCATGTTGGACGTCGTCCGGGCGACCTTGCGCACGGTCTCGCGCAGCGGCCACAGCCAGGCCGAGTCGATGTGGGCGTGCCCGACCGCGCTGATGCGGTGGGCGGACGGCTCGGCGGGCGTGGACAGGACCTCTTCGAGGCAGACCCGTGCGTCTGCCGCCGTGCCGTTGACGTCCTGGAGGTCGACGGCGTCCAGGGCCCGGCCGACCGCCCGCAGGATCGCGTGCCGCCGCTGGCTGTCGGCGGGCAGTTCCTGCATCAGCTCACCGAGGACCTCCAGGTCCAGGACGAGGTTCCACACGGTCTCGTCGAAGACGGCGAGGTCCATGCGCGCGAGCCGGTACTGCGGCTCGCTGCCCGCGGTCTCCTTGTCGCCGAGCTGCGTCGGCAGGAAGGGGTGGTAGTCGAGGATCACGGGGTTGGAAGCGGCCTCGATGTGCAGTCGCACCTCCTCACCGCCCCGGACCGGAGCGCCGATGCGGACCCACTGGTTGCGCGGGTTGAGGCCCTTCACCGGGGTGCCGTCGGCCCGGTAGACGAGGCCCTCGCACTGGAAGCCGGGCATGTTCTCGTCGAATCCGAGGTCGAGCAGCGCCTCGACGGTCCGTCCGGCCCACTCCTGGGGCACGGTGCCGGTCACCCGGAACCAGCTGGTCCCCCAGGGAGCACCCCACATGTCGCCGGCCTTGATCGGCACGGGTTCGGCCGCGAGTCCTTCGGCGACCGGGACGGGCTCGCCGGGTGCGTTCCACACCGCGATGTCCAGTGGCACGGACCGGGGGTGGACGGCGGGGCGTATGCGTTCGTCGAGGACCCTCCTGAGGCGGGATTCGACGAGGCTGCGGTCGTCATGCATGTGGGGTGGCTCCGAGGGTTGCGGTGGTGGTTACCAGGGGTGGGTGGCGGTCACGGGAGTCGACGCGGTGTAGAGCTCCCCCACGGCGCGCAGTTCGAACCGCGCCGCGCTCTCGCCCTGTTCGGGCCGCAGGCCCGGGACGAAGTAGGCCCGCTGACAGGTGGCGCCGAGGAAGCGCCGTGTCCCGTCCGGCAGTACCCGGTGGAGGGTGTGGTGGCGTACGGCTCCGGGGGCGGGCTGCCAGGCGAAGCGCAGATCGCCGCCCGCGGCCGAGGTGATCCGCAGACCGGTGGGGGCGGACGGGTTCTGAGCCGCCTTGTCGCGTACGGCCAGGGAGCCGAGACGCCAGGTCACCGGGCCTCCGGCGCCGGTCAGCCGGACACCCAGCGCGCGGACGGTCCCGGACAGACCGGTCAGCCGCACGGTGGTGGTGGTCCAGCCGCGGCCCGGGGCGGCGAGCGGCACATAGGTGTACGGGTGCGGCTGTCCGGGTCCGGAGGGCTCGCCGGTGGCGAGAGCCAGTTCGACGGTGACCCCGGCGCTCTCGCTGCGGTGGACGAGTTCGACCACGGTGTCGGCGGTGAGAGGCAGCCGGCAGGCGTACAGGTCGAGGGTGGTGGGGGCGGTGAGCGTGCCGCCGACGAGGAGGCTGCTGCCGCCGTGCCAGGCGTCGCCGAAGTCGTAGGCCACCGTGGGGCGTTGTCCGGTGGTGCGCACGACCCACTGGCGCGAGGGCATGCGGTCCTGGACTCCGAGGTGGTTCCACGGCGTGTCCGACGTCACCTTCCCGCTCTCGTACCAGCGCAGCCCGTGGCCGGTGTTGAAGACGGTCGCGAACGGCAGGCTGTCGACGGTCGAGCGGTCGGCCACGGCGAGCGCCGGGGCACGCCAGGGGTCCCCGGGTGCCGGCCGCGACGGGTCGAGGGACTGCCCGCTCCAGAACCGGTCGTCGGCGGCGTGGAACTGTGCGGGGGTGCGGCCCGCGGGCAGGTGGTTGCGGGTCCACTCCGGCCGGTAGAAGCCCAGCGAGACGACGTCCGGTGTGTTCACCGGGACGATGGCGTCCCAGTCGACGGACCGGTTCCAGCCGTTGGCCTCGACGTCGACGCCGGCCCACAACGCGTAGCGGCTGCGGCCCAGTTGCTCGGCGGTGCGACCGGAGGAGGCCAGCGTGGAGCGCGACCAGCGGAAGTCGAGGAACATGGAGTCGGACGCCTGGAAGAAGGGCTTGTTGCGGTCGTTCAGCGCCCCCTGCCAGCTGACCGATCCGCTCACGGTCATCGAGTCGTACCAGCACACCCGCAGGCCCTTCGGCCTGCCGAGCGCGGTGAGTTCCTTCAGGAAGCCGGTCATGTCGGCGGCGAGCGCCGCGTCCCCGCCACCGGTCTCGGCGTTGATGAACCAGCCGTCGAAGCCGTACGCCGCCGCGACCGCGACGAGGCGCTCGGCGAGCGGGAAGCGGCCGAAGGAGTCCTTCTGGACCAGGTCCCGGGTCCAGCGCAGATCCCCGCCGTAGGCGACGGGCGGGAGGAACACGCTGCCGAGGACGGGGACACCGTGGCGGTGTGCGGCGTCCACGACGGGTGCGTTGGGCGCGAGGATCAGACCCTCGCCGGACGAGCCGCCCCAGAAGACGAGTTCGTCGAGGTAGGACCAGTGGGTCAGGGCGTAGTGGTCAGCGGTGGCGGAGCCCTGGGAGGGGTTGCCGGCGGTGGGGCCGAAGGAGACCAGGGACTGGATGCGCGCCTGTCCGGCACGGGCGGTGGTGTTCACCGGGACCGGGGTGAAGCGCCTCGCCAGGGGCACGGTCGCGGAGTTGAACGCCAGGTCCGCGTCGTCCTCGGCGCGCCAGGCCTTGAGGCTGCGCCAGGTGATGCCGGGGCCGGGTGTCCCGGCGGGAAAGGAGTCCGGGTACCAGTAGGCGGCGTACGGCGCGCCGGAGGCCGCCCGGGTCGCGGCGGAGGCCCTGCCGGGCAGGACGGCCGGCGCCACGGCCGCGGCGGCGGAGGCCAGAAGGAGGGCTCGTCTGCTGAGGTGGGGGGTCATGGTGTGCTCCGTATCGTTGGGGGACGGCTTACGGTGCTGTGCTCGTGGCGGACCGGGTCATGAGCCGGCCTGCTCGGGGGTGACGACCTCGGTGATGCCGCGCGCGGCGAGATGGCCCCTGTCGTCGCTGCGGCTCGCGAGAACGGTGGTGGGGCGCGCTCCCTGGGCGGTCAGCCGGGCGAACGCCTCGAACACGGCGCCGCCGGGTGCGCAGACGGAGCGCCGGGGCGCGGTCTCGTCGTCGCCCGCGTCGACGACGAGGGCGAGGGTGCGCGGCTCCGGCGGCCTCTTCCGGTCGCGCCGTTCCTCGACGATCCGCGCGATGGCCTGCCCGGCGGGCTTGACCTGACGGTCGTTGGTCAACAGGCCGAGGCTGTACTCGAGTTCGGGGAAGTCGGCGAGGGAACGTGACACGTCGTGGGAGCACCACCAGGTCACGCCCCAGACGTCCGGGCAGTCCAGCGCGTTCGCCACGGTGGCCTCGGTGAAGGCGGCGGCGTCGGCGGCGGGGACGAGGGGGGCGGGTGCGCCGACCTCCTGGAGCCAGACGGGGCGGTCCGGGACCGGCGCCCAGGCCTTGGAGAGTTCGATCATGTAGGCGGCGTGGTGCTCGGTGGCGGTGCCGGTGGTGCCGTGGCGCTGTGCCGTGCCGTTGAAGACCCAGGAGTGCACGGCAGTCATGGCGCCGAGGCGGGCGGCGTGCGCGGGGGTGAAGGGGTGGTCGTCCCGGTACCAGGCCGCGTCGTACTCGGCGTGCAGATGGAGCCTGCCGGGTGCGCCCTCCTCGCAGGCCTCCAGCAGCCGGGTGAGCCAACTGCCCGCCTGCGCAGGTGAGATGCGGTCGGGGTCGGGGTGCGGCCCGCCGGAGAACTGGTTGATCTCGTTGCCGATGGTCATGCCGATGAAGTTCGGCCGGTCGGCGAGCGCGGCCGCGAGGGTGCGCAGGTACTCCGCCTGCCCGGAGACGACGTCCGGGTCGGTGAAGATGTTGCGCCGGTGCCAGGTCTGGGTCCAGGCGGGCAGGAAGTCGAAGCTCGACAGATGGCCCTGCAGTCCGTCCACGTTGACGTCGAGCCCGCGCTCGGCCGCCGCGTCGGCGAGCTGGACGAGCTGCTCGACGGCGCGCGGGCGGATCAGTGTGCGGTTGGGCTGGAACAGCGGCCACAGCGGGAAGACCCGGATGTGGTCCAGGCCGAGGCCGGCGATGGAGTCGAGATCGGCGCGGACGGCGTCGAGGTCGAAGTCCAGCCAGTGGTGGAACCAGCCCTGGCTGGGCGTGTAGTTGGCGCCGAAGCGCGGCACGGAAGAGCTCATACGGGAGAGGTGTCCTCGTTCTGTGGTGCGACGGCGGCGGGGGGCCGGGCGGTCAGCCCTTGACGGCCCCCTCACCGACACCGCGGAAGAAGAAGCGCTGCAGACAGGCGAAGAGGATGATCAGAGGCAGCACGGCGATGATCGTTCCGGCGGCCACGAGGCGTTCGTCGTTGGCGAAGGTGCCGTGCAGGTAGTTCAGGCCGATGGTGAGCGTGAAGTTCTGCGGATCGCTGAGGACGATGAGCGGCCACAGGAAGTCGTCCCAGGCGCCCATGAACGAGAAGATCGCGACCACCGCGAGGGTGCCCTTGACCGAGGGCAGGGCGATGCGCAGGAATCGCTGCCACACGTTGGCACCGTCGACGTAGGCCGCCTCCTCCACCTCCTGCGGCAGGCCCAGGAAGGCGTTGCGCATCAGCAGGACGTTCAGCGCTCCGATGCAGCCCGGCAGCAGGACGGCGACCAGGGTGTTGTTCAGGCCGAGGTCCCGCATGGTGGTGAACTGGGCGATGATGATGCCCTCGACGGGGACGAGCATCGCGAGGACGAAGGCGAGTGTCGCGGCCCGGCGTCCGCGGTAGCGCATCCGGGCGAGCGCGTAGCCCGCGAGGGCCGCGCCGACGCAGTTGGTGACCACGTTGGTCGCGGCGACCTTCAGGGAGTTGAGCGCGTAGTCCCACACCGGGATGGTGTCGGCGACGCGTGTGTAGTTGTCGAGGGTCGGCTCGCTCGGGATGAACGTCGGCGGGGAACTGAAGATGTCCTCGTGCGGTCCCTTGAGCGAGGTGGACAGCTGCCACAGAAAGGGCCCGACGGTCAGGGCGAGTACGCCGAGCAGCAGGAGGTAGCGCAGGACGAGCTGCCAGCCCGGGATCCGCCGGCCCTCGGCATCCGTCACCCTGATCGCGTTCACGCGTCCTCCCGGCGGTCGGCGCGGAGCACGAGCAGCATCAGGGCGACGGTGACGACGAACACGACCACCGAGATGGCGGAGGCGTAGCCGACGCGCCCGGACAGTCCGGTGCCGACGCGCTGGACGAGCATCACCAGCGTGGTGTCCTCGCCCGCGGGCCCTCCACTGGGGCCGGCCATCAGATAGACCTCGGAGAAGACCTTGAAGGCGGCGACCGAGGAGAGTGCTCCGACGAGCACCATGGTGGAGCGGACGGCGGGGACGGTGACGGTGACGAAGCGCCGCACGGGGCCCGCCCCGTCGACCGCCGCCGCCTCGTGCAGTTCGCGGGGCACGTTCGCCAGCGCGGCGAGGTAAATGATCATGTAGTAGCCGAGGCCCTTCCAGACCGTCACCGCCATGGCACTGCCGAGCAGCAGCCACTGGTCGCTGAGGAAGCCGACCTTGCCGACGCCCACCGCCTCCAGGACGGCGTTGACCAGCCCGCGGTCGTCCAGCATCCACACCCAGATCAGACCGACGACCACGATGGAGGCGACCACCGGGGTGTAGAAGGCCGACCGGAAGAAGGTGATGCCGGGGATGTGGCGCTGCACGAGCATCGCGAGCAGCAGCGGCAGGATCACCAGCGCGGGCACCACGCCGAGGACGTACAGGGTGCTGTTGCGCAGTCCGATCCAGAACATGTCGTCGTGGAGGAGTTCCTCGAAGTTGGCGAGGCCCACGAACTGTCCGGGGATCAGGGTGCGGCGGTCGGTGAAGGCGTTCACCAGCGTGCTGATGAAGGGATACAGGCTGAACGCCCCGACGATCAGCAGACCGGGCGCGGCGAACAGCCAGGGGCTGGTTGGCAGTTGACGCCTGATCGGGCTGCCGGGGCGGCGGCCGCCGGAGCGGGCCGCCCTTCTCGGCTCGACGCGCTCCGGCGGGCTCGCCGCGGCGGAGGAAACGGTGGAGGTGGTCATCGCGGATCCGGCTCAGCTCTGCTGGAGCAGCCGGTCGCAGGCCTTGACAGCGTTGTCAAGCGCTTCCTCGGGACTCTCCTTGCCCTGGAGCGCCCGCGCCACCGCGTTGCGCAGCTCGGTCTTCATCTGCTCGCTGAACAGCACCGGTGTGTAATTGACCGCCGTCTTCAGGGACTTGGCGGCCGCGACCCGGACGCGCGTCTCGTCGGTGCCGTCCTCCTCGGTGAAGTACGGATCGTCCAGGGATCCCGCCGTGCTCGGGAAGATGGCGACCTTCTTGGCGAACTCCATCTGGCGGGTCGCGTCGGTCACGAAGTGCGCGAAGGCGACGGCGGCGGGCTTCTGCTGCGAGCGGGAGTTCACCATCACGCCCATGACGTACATGTTGGCGTGGCCGGTGCTGCTGACCTGGTCGGTGATCCCGATGTTCTTGTAGAGGCCGGGCGCCTGCTTCTTGAAGTTCCCGAGGTCCAGCGCGCTGCCCGGGTTCATGGCCACCGACTCGGTCAGGAACTTGTGGCCCGCGGACTCGGGCGTGGCCGTCAGCGCCTGCGGATCGAGCGCCTTGGCGTCGTACAACTCCTTGTACTTGGTCAGGAGTTCGACGCCCTTCGCGTCGTTGAAGGCGAAGCCGGTGCCCTCCTTGTTCATCAGCGGGACGTCGTAGCGGCCGAAGTCCTCGATGGTGGGCACATTGGCCAGGGTGGCGATCTTCCCCTTGCTCTTCTGCGCCAGCTGGAGCCCGGCGGCGAACACCTGGTCGTACGTCTTCGGCGGCTGCGCGGCGTCGATCCCCGCCTCGGTGAACAGCCGCTTGTTGTAGAAGAGCGGGCCGGTGTTGAGGTACCAGGGGAAGGCGAAGGTGCCCTCCATGCCGGGTATCCGGTGGCTCTGCCAGGCGCCCTCCAGATACTCTTTGCGGTACTGCGAGGCGGCCTTGTCCAGGTCGAGGGCGAGCCCGGCCTTGGCGAGCGGGGCGACCAGGTCCGGCGAGACGTTGACGACGTCGGGCAGTGTGCCGCCGGCGGCGTCCGCGCTGATCTTGTCGGCGTAGCCCTCGGCCGGGCGGTCGACCCACTTCACGTCGGTGCCGGGGTGCTGCTTCTCGAAGTCGGCGATCAGGCCGTTGAAGTAGTCCTTGAAGTTGGCCTGGAGGTTCCAGGTCTGGAAGGTGATCCGGCCCTCGACCTTGCCGGAGGCGTCGGACGAACCGGTGTCCGATGCGCCGCCGCAGGCACTCAGCGGCAGGACGACGGCGATGACGGCGGCAGCGGCGAATGCCCTGCGGTTGATGCGCACGGTGAACGGCTCCTTTGCTCGGACCAGACGTGCGGACGCCGGAGCTGCGGCCACCGGCTGTTTCACTGCGACCAGACCTTGCAAGTGAACTGCTGATGAAGTCAAGACATTCGCGCCAACTAATGCGTTCCGCTCTGCATTAGTCCAGGTCAGAGCCGTATGAGCAAGCACTTGCGGGGATCAACTAAAGCGCTTTAGGCTAGGCGTGCTCAAGCGCTTTAGTACGCAGGGTGAAAGGGGCCCCAGTGGCAGCGGAAACACCGCCGGGAGCGGCGGGTCCACCGTCGAAGCGGGCACCGGCACGCCGCCCCACGATGAAGGACATCGCCCGCCGCGCCGGTGTGTCGGAGAGCGCCGTGTCCTTCGCGCTGAACGACCGGCCCGGGGTCTCGGAGATCACCCGCGACCGGGTCCGCCGGGTCGCCGAGCAGCTGGGCTGGCGGCCGAGCACGGCCGCCCGTGCGCTGTCCGGCGAAGGCGCCGCGACGGTCGGGCTCGTCGTGGCACGGCCCGCGACGACGCTCGGCGTGGACTCGTTCTTCCTCCAGCTGATCTCCGGCATCCAGGAAGTGCTGGCGGAGCGTCACCTCGGTCTGCTGTTCCAGGTGGTGGAGGACGTGGCGGACGAATGCGCCGTCTACCGCCGCTGGTGGGCCGAACACCGCGTGGACGGTGTGCTGGTGGTGGATCCGCGGACGGACGACCCGCGCCCGGCGCTGCTGGACGAACTGGGACTGCCCGGGGTCGTCATCGGCGGGCTGCCCGACGGCCATCCGAATCTCTCCCAGGTGCGGGCCGACGACACCGGCGCGATGGCCGCGATCGTCGGCCGGCTGCACGAGCTCGGCCATCGGCGGATCGTGCACATCGCCGGTCTGTCCTCGCTCGCCCACACCGACCGGCGCATCCGCTCGCTGCGCGCTGAGGCCGGGCGGCGGGGCCTCGCCGAGGCCCGTTCGGTCACCACCGACTACTCGGACACCGAGGGTGCCGCGGTGACGCGGCGTGTACTGACGGGCGAGGCGCCACCCACCGCCCTGGTCTACGACAACGACGTGATGGCCGCCGCGGGCGCCGCCGTGACGATCGGTCTCGGTCTCCATGTCCCCGGAGACGTGTCGATCGTCTCGTGGGAGGACTCGGTGCTGTGCCGGATGGCCCATCCCTGGCTGACCGCGCTGTCCCGGGACACGGTCGCCTTCGGACGTCTTGCCGCCGAGGAACTGACGGCGCTGCTGGACGGGGGCGGGGCACGGACGGTGCGGGTGCCGCTCCCCCGGCTCCTCGAGCGGGAGAGCACGGCGACCGCACCGGACGCCGGTTGAGACCGGCCGTGCGAAGGTGACATCGCCGGCGGACCGTCACGACCAGCGGGTGGCGAGCAGCAGCGCGATGTCGTCGGGCCGGTCCGCCGCCTGTCCGGCTTCCCGGATCAGCCGGTCCGCCGTCTCGGCCAGGGTCAGAGAGCCGCACTCGGCGAACGTGGCGCACAGCCGGTCGATACCGACGTCGATGTCGCGCCCCGGCTCCTCGACCAGACCGTCCGTGAACAGCGCCAGCACCGCGCCCGGTTCCAGGCGCAGTTCGGTGACCGGATAGGAGGCGGCGGGGTCGACGCCGAGGACCACTCCGCCCGCCAGATCGAGCACATCGGTCCTGCCGTCGGGGTGCCGCAGCAGCGGCTGCGGGTGGCCGGCCCGTACGGCCCGGGTGATACCGGTCGCCGGGTCGACGACGATGTAGCAGCAGCTGGCGAACTGGCCCGGGTCGAGGTCGATGAGCAGCCGGTTGGTACCGGTCACCACCGCTTGCGGATCATGGCCGGCCAGCGCGAACGCCCTCAGCGCGGTGCGCAGTTGCCCCATCGTGGCCGCCGCGGACACCCCGTGCCCCTGGACGTCACCGATCACCAGGGCGATCTTGTCACCTTGCTCGACGACGTCGTACCAGTCGCCGCCGACCTCCATGCCCTGGGTGCCGGGGAGGTAACGGCCCACCGTCGCGGCGTTGTTGAGGACGGGCAGCCGGTGCGGCAGCAGGGCGTCCTGCAGCCCGCGGGCGAGCGCCGACTCACTGTCGTAACGCTGGGCGCGCTCCAGCGCCTGGGCGATGAGTCCGGCGAGCGCGGTCAGGACGGTCCGTTCCTCGGGGCTGAATCCGCGCGGCTGGTCGAAGCCGAGAATGCAGGAGCCCACCGGCCTTCCGGAGGCGATCAGCGGCAGAAAGGCCCGCGCGCCCACATGGGCGTCGAGGGGGATGCCGGGATAGGCGGTGGCCAGATGCTCCATCGACTCGAAGAAGATCGGGCGCCCCGAGGTCAGGGTCTCGACTCCGGGCAGCCGCGCGTCGAGGGCCACACCGTCGAAGCGGTCCAGGAACCCCTGGGGGAAGCCGGTCTCCCAGGCCAGGTAGAGGTGCCTCTCGTTGAGCAGATAGATCGCCAGCTGCCGGCCGCCGAAGGCGGGAAGCAGTTCCTCGGTGACCACGGCGGAGACCTGACGCGCCGTCACGGCCTCGGTCAGGGCGATGGCCAGGGCGACCGGACGGTAGAGCGCCGAGGCGCGGTCGGCCGGCGAGCCGAGTCCGGCGCCGGGGGTGATCACCGAACCCGGGGCGTACGAGGGCTCGTCCGCGGGCATGAGGCTGGCGGTCAGACCGTCGTGGCCGGGGAAGAGGGAGACGGACAGCCACTCGTCCTCGGTCCGCCGGGCCATGAAGTGCACGGCGGTGTGGGACATCAGAGCGGCCCGGTAGTGATCCTCGTACGCGGGGTTGCCGAGCCAGGGCACCACGTCCCACAGGACGCGCCCGGTCAGTTCGGGCGCGCCGCGCTCGAACATCTTCTCGGCGCGCTGGTTGAGGTAGGTGATCCGGCCGAGCCGGTCGAGCGAGAAGATCCCCCGGGGCAGCCGCTCGGTCGCCTCGGAGATGATCGGCCCGGTGCCGAGGTCCACCAGGAAGCCGGCCAGATGGTCCCCCCGTCCGGCGTCCGGCGGATCGGCGCGGCGCCCGGTGATCTCGAGCAGATGCGGCCGGCCGTCGGGGCCGCGCAGCCGCATCCTCCGGGCCACCGGCCGGCTGGAGTCGAGCGCCTGCCGCGCGACGGCCCACAGGCCGAACATGTCCTCCGGCGACAGCCGTTCGGTCAGTGCCTCGATCGTGCCCGGGAAACCCTTCGGATCGGCGCCGAGGATCGTGCACATGTCGTCGTCCGCCGTGACGGCGCCGCTGCTCAGCTCCCACTCGAAGTGGCCGATCCGGACGGGGGGTGTGGTGAGGGCGGGCAGCTGGACGGGGACCGGCTCGCCCTCCCAGGCGACGGGCGAACCCCGGGCTTTCAGGGTGGCGAGCGCGGCGCCGAGCCGCCGGGCCGCGTTGTGGATCCGGTGGCGGTCGCTGTTGTCGACCGGTTGCCCGGCGGTGGCCCGGCGCAGTACCACCAGGACGCCGAACCTCTCGCTGTCGGCGACGACGGGAACGTAGAGCGACCCGAAGGGGAAGGGCAGGCCCGCCATGAGCTGCGGGAAGCGGCGCATCGCCTCCTCGGCGTCCGCCAGATGGATGGCGCGTCCCGACCTGTAGGCCTCGGCGACGGGGAACGGCCTGTTCACATGCATGCGCCACCAGGGCCGGAACAGGCGCTGCGGCAGCCCGGCGAGCACGGCCAGCCTCAGAAGTCCTTCGGATTCGGACCGCAGATAGACGCCACCGGCGAACCCCCCGACCGCTTCGATGGCGCTCACGGAGGCTTGAGCGAGTACCAGCTCCAGTTCATCGGGAACTCGGCCGTCACTCTTCCCTGTCCCGGCCGTGACCCCGCGCCGTTCCTGCGGAGTTTGCCCGGCCGCGGCGTACCAGGTCACACAGTAAGAATGCCCTCCCCCAGGCGTATCGCGCATCTCTGTCGACAGAGATCGTGTGCCCGGTTCGCGGCCGGGGCTCCCGGCCCGCGTCTCAGAATCCGAGCTCCCCGAGTCCGGGATGGCCGTCGGGGCGGCGGCCGAGCGGCCAGTGGTAGGCGCGGTCGGACGGATGGATCGGCGTGTCGTTGATGCTCGCGTGCCGCACCCGCATCAGGCCGCTGTCGTCGAACTCCCAGTTCTCGTTGCCGTACGAGCGGTACCACTGTCCGGAGTCGTCGTGCCATTCGTAGGCGAAGCGCACGGCGATCCGGTCGTCGCCGTACGCCCACAACTCCTTGATCAGGCGGTAGTCCAGCTCCCTGGCCCACTTGCGGGTCAGGAAGGCGACGATCTGATCGCGTCCGGCGAACCGCTCGGCGCGGTTGCGCCAGCGGGAGTCCTCCGTGTAGGCGAGGGCGACCTTTTCGGGGGTGCGGCTGTTCCAGCCGTCCTCGGCGAGGCGGACCTTTTCGACGGCGCTCTCGTGGGAGAAGGGCGGGACGGGAGGGCGGACCGACATGACGTCTCCTTCGGTGCCGGACGTGAATCCCGGAGCGGGCTCCACAGAGAGAGAGAACGTGCGTTCTCCCCACGGCGATGTAGGTTAGGAGAACGATGATTCTCGCGCAACTGGAGCACCGATGGACCCGACGGAAGCGCGCCTGAGACTGCTCGACGCGGCCGAGGAGCTGTTCTACGAACGCGGCGTCCAGGCCGTCGGCATGGACGAGATCCGTTCCGCGTCCGGCGTCTCCCTCAAGCGTCTCTACCAGGTCTTTCCCTCCAAGGCGGAGCTGCTGCGGGCCTACCTGGAACGACGTGACATCCGCTGGCGCACGCAGGTCATGGAGTACGCGGACAGCCGGACGGACAGGGAGGAACGCATCCTCGCCGTCTACGACTGGCTGCGGGACTGGTTCGCGGAGCCGGACTTCCGGGGCTGCGCCTTCATCAACTCCTACGGCGAACTCGGCGCCGTCGATCCGGCCGTCGCCGAGGCGGCCCGCCACCACAAGAGCGCCTTCGGGGCCTATGTGGCGAGTCTGGTGAAGGACGCCGGGCGGCCCGCGGAGCTCGCCGGCCCGCTCGTCCTGCTCGCCGAGGGCGCGATGGCCACGGCGGCCATCACCCGCTCTCCGGACGCGGCCGGACAGGCACGGCAGGGTGCCTCGATGCTGCTGCGGGCGACGGAGCCCGCGTCCATGCGAGCATCCGGAATGTGAGACGACGGGTCCCACAGCTGCCGGAAGTCTCCCTGCCGAGCCGGACGACTGAGCTATCTTGAGCGAAAGTGGGACGAGAAGGAGTGACACCGGTGCCATCAGGGCAGCAGGCACGCGCACAGGCGTCTGCGATCACGCCGGGGAGACTTTCTCCCGACGCGGAGCCGGCCCCCACCGACAGGGTTCTCGCCCTTTTCGGCGGCCACCGGCTCTCGCCGGGACAGCGGCGTATCGCGCAGTACATCACCGACCACCTCACCGAGGCCGCGTTCCTGTCGATCACGGATCTCGCCGAGCGGGTGGGGGTCAGCCAGCCCTCGGTGACCCGGTTCGCCTCCTCGGTCGGCTTCAGCGGCTACCCCGCGCTCCGCGAGGCGCTTCAGCCCATCGCCCTCAGTGCGGTCGCGGGCTCGCCGGACTCTCGTGAGCAGATCCGCCGCAACGAACTGCAGGCCGCCGTGGACGCGGAGATCGAGAATCTCGAGAATCTGCGCCGGGTGCTGGCCGACACCGACCAGGTGCTGGACGTCGGCCGTGAACTCGCCCGGTCGGTCCCGCTCACCGTTCTCGGACTGCGCATCTCCGTCTCGCTCGCCGAGTACTTCGCCTACGCCGCGCGCCGCATCCATCCCGATGTGCGCACGGTGACCCGCGGGGGCAGCGTCGCGTACGACGCGCTCCTTCAGTCGCGGGCCGCGGGCGGCACCTGGGTGCTGGCGTTCGCGATGCCGCGGCATGCCAACGAGACCCTCGCGGCGATGCGCGCGGCCCGCAGCACGGGGCTGCGCGTCGCGCTGATCACCGACCTGTCACTCGGCCCGATCGTGGACGAGGCCGATGTGGCCCTGACCGCCGCCACCGGGTCACGGCTCGTCTTCGACTCCTACGCGGCGCCGGGCGTCCTGTCCGCCGCTCTGCTCCAGGCGATGGCCGACGCCGATCCCCAGCGCACCCAGAGCCGGCTCGAAAGCTACGAGCAGGCCGCCGAACAGCACGATTTCTTCATCGAGGACTGACCCCCCGGCGCATCACCGGTGGAATCGATCGGGACTTTTCATGCCTCATCGTGCATGAAATTTTTCATACCCTTGCTTACTCAACGGTATATATATTTACTGCCCTGGTGGCCCCGGGTTCCTCCGGATCCCAGGCCGGCCCGCACCATCGCCCAGGAAAGTCGGCACCGCCCCATGCACACCTCGCAACGCCCCGCCGCGCTCCGCAGAAATCTGCCGGGTCCGGAACGGCTCACGGGTGTCATCGGAGCGGGCGCCCACGGCGATCCGGTGCGAGCCCCCTAGCACGGACACCGGGGTATGACGCTCTCCTCCTCGCGTCCCGCCCCTCGGTGTTCCGTCCGGGCACCTTCCGCCCCCTGCGGGATGTGCCCACCCGGCGGCCCCGGTCAACCCCTGGGCCGGGGCCGCCAGAGACTCCCCAGGCCAGCGACCCTGCGCCGATCCGCCCCATCCGGAAGCGACGACGATGTCCCAGACCTTCACCCCGCTCGACTCGGACTGGCCGGTTCAGGTCAAGACCCCCGGCAGCCACGACTGGGAACGCACGGCGGCGCGCTGGTTGCGCGATCTGCTGCCGGCCCGCTACGCCGGATACTCGACGCTGACCCGTCATCACATCCTGCTGGCCCGCCATGCGCAGTTGCAGCTCCAGCACGAGATGCGGACCGTGCGCGTCGCTCTGCAGACCTGCCGTGCCGAACTGCCCACGCTGGGCGTCTCGGACCAGATCATCGAGAGCACGATCCGGCTCTACGCCGTCGAGTTGGAGCAGCTGAACCGGCTGGCGCGGGGCGTGCGGCTCATCACGGAAGCCCTTCTCGCGGGCAGTCACACCCAGCGCAGGCGCTCCGCCGTGTAGGACCTCGCGGTGGGCAACTCGCGCCGCCCGTCCGGCAAGAGAGTCTCAATCCCGCTGATGGGCTGCGATGATCGCCGCCACGGCGTCGGCGATGTGTGCCTCCGCGGCGGGCTTGGCGACGCCTGCCGCGGTGAGCACGCCCGCGCCGTCCTCGAACTCCAGCAGGGCCAGCACCATGTGCTCGGTGCCGATGTAGTTGTGGCCCAGCCGCAGCGCCTCACGGAAGGTCAGCTCCAGGACCTTGCGCGACGACGCGTCGTACGGCACGAGGTCGGGCACCTCGTCGGCCGCGGGCGGCAGCGCATCGGTCGCCGCCCGGCGGACGGCGTCCAGTGCCACGCCCTGCGCGACGATCGCACGGGCGGCGAGCGCCTCCGGCTCGGCGAGCAGCCCGAGGACGAGGTGAGCGGGGACGATCGTGTCGTTCCGTGCGGCGTGGGCCGCGTGGTGCGCCGCCGCCAGGCAGTTCCTCGCGCGCTCGGTGAACCTGCTGAAGCCCTGGCTCGGGTCGAGGTCCGACTCGGCGCTGCCCTTGGGGACGAATCGCTTCTGGGCCGCCTGGCGGGTGACGCCCATGCTCTTGCCGATCTCCGTCCACGAGGCGCCGGAACGCCGGGCCTGGTCCACGAAGTGACCGATGAGGTGGTCGGCCACGTCGCCGAGGTGATCGGCGGCGATGACCGCGTCCGACAGCTGGTCGAGTTCGTTCGAATGGACCTTCTTGATGGCCTCGATGAGGTCGTCGAGCCGTACGGGGTGGGTCATGCGACCGGAATTCTCCATGCGTCAACCGTAGGTTGACACCTCTGTAGGTGTCAACCCTGGGTTGTCACTGCGGTACCCGGGCTCCGGTGTCGGTGGTACGTCGGCGGCACGGACTCCATGTCGCACGGCGGCCCGGTGAACCGTCGGCCGCCTTCCCACGTATGGAAGGAGGGCTCCTGATGTCCGGGGGCCCTCGGCGTTCGGAGCGGCGTCGCGCAACGACCAAGGGGCCAGGGATGACGCACGCACGACGCAGACTGCAGCGGATCGCACGGCTGGCCGCCGTGGGAGGACTGCTCTGCGGAGGGCTGATGGTCACGGACGCCGTGGCAGGTGAGGCGCCCGGACCGGGAGCGGGCGGGACTCCGGCCAATGACGTGGGCACCCGTCTCGTGTCGGAGCTCGGCACCGCACGCACGGCAGGCACCTGGATGGGCGACGACGGTCGCGAGGTCGTGGCGGTGACCGACGAGGAGGCGGCCGAGGAGGTCGAGCGCGCGGGCGCGCGCGCCAAGGTCGTCCGGTACAACATGAGCCAACTGCGGTCGGCCACCGATGCGTTGGGCCGGGCTCCGCGGGTGCCCGGCACCGCGTGGTCACTGGACTACGCGACCAACACGGTGTCGGTGCAGGCCGACAGCACGGTGTCGGCGGCCGACTGGGACCGGCTGTCCGCCGTCGCCGAGAAGATCGGCGCGTCCGTACGGATGGAGCGCACCGCCGGCTCGTTCACCACCAGGATCAACGGCGCCGAGCCGATCCTCGCCGGCGAGGGCCGCTGTTCCGCCGGCTTCAATGTCACCGACGGACGGGCCAACTTCGTTCTCACGGCGGGCCATTGCGGTCCCGCCGGCACCACCTGGTTCCAGGACAACAGCGGCAGCGAGCCGGTGGGCAACATGACCGTGAGCAGGTTCCCCGGCAACGACTTCGCGCTCGTGCAGTACCAGAACGGCGAGATCCCCGGTGGGCCCAACGTGGTGAACATCGGTGGCGGCCAGGCCGTCCGGATCAACGGGGCCGCCGAACCCTTCGTCGGCCAGCAGGTGTTCCGCAGCGGCAGTACGACCGGGCTGCGCACCGGACAGGTCACCGGACTGAACGCGACCGTGAACTACCCGGAGGGCACGGTCGCCGGCCTCGTCAAGACGACGGTGTGCGCCGAACCCGGGGACAGCGGGGGCCCGTTGTTCGCGGAGGGTCTGGCGCTCGGCGTGACGTCGGGCGGCAACGGCGACTGCACCAGGGGCGGTGTCACCTACTTCCAGCCGGTCACCAAGGCGATGGCGGCCCTCGGCGTACAGCTCACCGGTGGTGGAGCCGCCGCCGACGGCGCGGCGCAGGCACCGCTCAACCCCGACCTCCCGCCGCCGAACACCGCGGGCGGCAACGCCCCCCTCAACCCCGGCGGTGGCGAGGGGCAGACGGTCAGCAGCATCCTCGGACCCGAGGCCGTCGCTCCGGGACTGATCGTCATCACGGTGAGTCTGCTGGGGCTGATCGCCACCCGGTCGATCTGGTCGGCGCAGGACCGCCGGGACTTCCGCAGCCACTACACGCAGAGCTGGGGCTGACGGGGCGCCCGGCGGCTACGGGCTGTCGGGGTTGTCGGCGCCGGCCGGCAAGGGCGTTCAGTACCGCTGGGCCTTGGCGACCGTGGGCGTGAGGTTCAGATCGGCGGGCTTTCTACTGATGGCCAGCGGCTGGGCGCTCTTGCCCGGCGCGAGGTCCTGGGCGCCGACCACGCGGCTCTCGACGACTTTGCCGGAGGAGTCCCTGAAGTCGACCTGCACGGCGTACGAAGCCTCTTCGTCCGTGCGGTTGGTGATGTTCACGACGACCGCCCGCAGACCACCGGTCTCGGCCACGGGCTTGCCCCGGAGCGTGACGTCGGCCTGGGCGTTGCCGCCGCCCTTCACGTCCTTCAGCTCCTCGGCGGCTTCCTGATTCGCCCGCCCCACCTCGGCCGAGATGGACGACTCGAGGGCGGAGGCCGCGGCGGACGCCGACGACGCGGCGGCCGAGGCGGCCGCACGGGCCGAGGCCGCGTCGGAGGCCAGGGCGGACGGCACGTCCCCGGAGAACGAGGCGGTCTCCGGGGGTGTCGGGCGGGGACTGGGATACGAACTGCTCGTGGAGCCGTTGTAGTCGCCGCCGCACGCGACGAGCCCCGTGACGCCACCGGCCACCATGACCACGGTCGCCGCCGCGGCGACGGGCCGCCGCACGCTCGACCGGCGCGGAGATGCTGCACTCATCGGAGTTCCTTTCCGGCTCGTCCGCGCTCAGTAGCGCAGGGCGCTCGCGATTCCGCCGACGTCGGCCAGCGTGCCGTCGGGGACGAACCGCACCTCGGCGCCGGTGTCCAGCGACCGTTCCACGATGTCGTCGAGGGCGTCCAGATCGCCCGGTTCCGCGGGATTGAGGTGCTCGCCCGTGTCCCGCACGGTCTCCCGGTAGTTCTCCTCGACCGCGAGGAGTGCCACGCGGCCCGTGGCGACGTTCTGCCGGATCTCGTCCACCCCGGCGGCGAACGCCCGGCGCCCGCGGGCCCGGTCCAGCTCCGCGAGCACATCGGCGACGTCCTGCTCGGCATGGGCCTCGGCGAACGGCCGCACGGCCTGCGACACCGCTTCGGCAGGTCCCCTCGCGAGACCTCCGTGCGGGATGCGGGCCGCGGCTTTGGCGGCCACGCCGCCGACGTCGCCGAGAAGGGCGAGCGCCGCCGCCTCACCCGCCACATACAGCGGCCGGGGGTGGGACGCCAGGACGGCGCTCATCGCGGAGTCCGCGTCGCGCAGGAACTGACGGGTGAGTTCGTCGCTGAAGGTGCTGGGCAGATCGCCGATCCGCTCCTTGCGCTCGGCGTCCGGGTCTTCGAGGCTGCGGGTCAGCGGGAACGGCGCGACCTCCTCCTCGGTGACGCGCTCCGCCGTGCCGCTCCACAGACTGGCGCGGTCGGCCGAGACGGCAAGCACCCAGAACGGCCGCTCGGCGGCATGCGCCGAGACGAGATTGCGGGTCAGGAAGGTGTCCGAGAGCACCACTCGCTCGGGAACGGTCCGGCCGAGCGACCAGACCTGGTGCTCCCCCGGCGCCGCGAAGACCACGAGCCCGTCCTCGGCATGTGCCAGGTCGACTTCGGTCAAGGCCCGGTCGAGCTGTTCGGTGACCTCGCTGCGGGTCTCCCGGGTGACGGCGGGATCGGCCTGAAGCTGCTCCTTGGCGGCGGCCATCAGATTGCGCAGCCGGACGGGATCCTGTGCGTTGTCCGGTTCGCGACGGTGCGTGGGCATCAGGACCGTCACTGCCGGATAGGGACGCTGCCGACGCAGCTGGGCAAGGGCAGCAGAGCTGAGTGCGGGGCGCATGTGAACCCTTTCCAGGCTTGTCGCCACATCAACAGATGAACCATATGTCCGTTTGTGGCGACCGGCAGAAGATGGAGCTCCGGCCGTGCGGAGGCCGGGATCGGCGACGTTCCGGCACGTGCGCATGGGGGGTCCACTCACCACCGGCGGCTGAAGTATGGTGTCCCACCACATGTGCCGGTGACCTGCATGTTTCTACGGTGTGGCGACATCGCAACGTCCCCGTCCCCGCCCGGAAGTGGTGACCATGGCTGCCTCGGCAACCGCTCCCCCAGCTCCAGCCCGTCTGCGCCGCATCGTCGCCGCGAGCCTCATCGGCACCACCATCGAGTGGTACGACTTCTTCCTCTACGGATCCGCCGCGGCACTCGTCTTCAACAAGCTGTTCTTCCCGGGCTCCGACCCGCTCGTCGGCACCCTGCTCTCCTTCCTCACCTACGCCGTCGGCTTCGCGGCCCGTCCTCTCGGGGCGCTGGTCTTCGGCCACTACGGCGACCGGCTCGGCCGCAAGAAGCTGCTGGTGCTGAGCCTGCTGCTGATGGGCGGGGCGACCTTCACGATCGGGCTGCTGCCGACACACGCCACCATCGGTACGGCAGCGCCCGTACTGCTCACCGTGCTGAGGCTGGTGCAGGGCTTCGCGCTCGGCGGTGAGTGGGGCGGGGCCGTACTGCTCGTCTCCGAACACGGCGACGCCGAGCGCCGCGGTTTCTGGGCGTCCTGGCCGCAGACGGGCGCGCCCGCAGGGCAGTTGCTGGCCACCGGTGTGCTGTCCGCGCTCACGGCGCTGCTGTCGGACGCGGCGTTCACGTCGTGGGGTTGGCGCATTCCCTTCCTGCTCTCCGGGGTCCTGGTGATCGTCGGCTTGTGGATTCGTCTCTCTGTCGATGAATCCCCGGTGTTCAAGGCCGCGTTGGCCCACGCCGAACAGCGCAAGGCGAGTGCCGCGGGCGCCGAGAAGATGCCGCTCGTCGCCGTGCTGCGGCACCACTGGCGCGATGTGCTGGTGGCGATGGGCGCGCGCATGGCGGAGAACATCAGCTACTACGTGATCACCGCGTTCATCCTGGTGTACGCCACGACAGCGGTGGACCTGAGCAAGCAGACCGCGCTCAACGCCGTACTCATCGCCTCCGCCGTGCACTTCGCGGTGATCCCGCTGTGGGGTGCGCTGTCGGACCGCATCGGACGCAGGCCCGTCTATCTGATCGGCGCGATCGGGGTCGGGGCGTGGATGTTCCCGTTCTTCGCGCTCATCGACACGGCGAGCTTCGGGGCCCTGCTGCTCGCCGTCACCGTGGGGCTGGTGTTCCACGGCGCGATGTACGCACCCCAGGCGGCCTTCTTCTCCGAGATGTTCGCGACACGCATGCGCTACTCCGGGGCCTCGATAGGCGCGCAGTTCTCCTCGGTCGCCGCGGGGGCACCCGCCCCGCTCATCGCGACGGCGCTGCTCGCCGACTTCGACTCGTCGACACCGATCGCCCTGTATGTGATCGCCGCCGCGCTGATCACTGTCGTGGCCATCGCCTGCGCCCAGGAGACCCGACATCGGGACCTCGCGGACGTCGACGCGCCGGCCGAGGGCAGCGGCGCCCACATCACGGAGTCGTCCGAGCCGGCCGCGGCACCCGCTGACGGCACCCCGGCTGACGCGCGGACGACTGCCTGACACGCATCCGCAGGCCGGCACGTCCGGCCCTGCGCACCGCGCGGGCTCCCTCCCCGGAGCCCGCGCGGTGGCGTGTGCGGCGGACGACGGCAATGACGTCGGGGTGGTGCGTGTGCGCAGGGCGCCGGTCACGGAGTCAGCGGGGCGCAGGCAAGCGGGCACCAGGCGACGACTCGCAGGGCGCCACCGGGCAGGCAGCGGCCTCGGGCCCGAGGGTGAACATGCCTGACGGGGAGCAGGCAGCAAGCCTCGGCACCCCGGCGGGGAAGCGTCCAGCGGGGCGCAGGCAACGGCGCCGGCTCCCGCCCGGCCGGCGCCACCGGCAGGCAGCGGCCTCGGAGTCCAGACGGTAGGCGCACCCAACAGTCAGCCGCTTCGAGCCCAGCCAGAGGAAGCGTCCAGCAGGGCACGGGCAAGCGGGCACCAGGCGACGGCTCGCAGGGAGCCACCGGGCAGGCAGCGGCCTCGGGCCCGAGGGTGACCATGCCTGACGGGGAGCGGCAGCAGCCTCGGCCCTCCGGCGGGGACACGCGGGCAGGCAACGGCGCCGGCTCCCGCCCGTCCGGCGCCTCCGGCAGGCAGCGGCCTGGGGCCCACGAGGTAGGCGCACACTCAGCGGGCAGCGGCCTCGGGCCCGGACCGGGGGGACGCCGCCGGCGGACAGCGGCGCGCCGAGTCCGACCCGCGGACGGGCGGCCCCTTCAGCCATCCCCCAGGCCCCGGTCCCGGGATGACCGGATGACCGGGATCACGGCATCCGCGCGGCAGCTCTCAGCGGGCCACTGCCTCCGACATCGCGTGCAGCCGCAGCGCCAGTTGGATCTCCAGCGCTCTGCCGGGCGACTGCCAGTCGGGACCGAGGAGCCTGCCGATGCGCTCCAGGCGCTGGGCCACCGTGTTCACATGGACATGCAGCTCGTCCTTCGTACGGGCCGGGCTCATCCCGCTCGCGAAGTACGCGTCCATGGTCCGCACCAGATCGGTACCGCGTCGGCGGTCGTAGGCGACGACCTCGCCCATCGTGCGACCGACGAAGCCGTCGATGTCACCGGGATCGGCGAGGAGCAGTCCGAGGAAGCCGAGATCCTGCGCCGCGGCACCCTGGCCGGCCCGGCCGAGCAGCCGCAGCGCGTCGAGGCAGCGCCGCGCCTGGTCGTACGCACCGGCGATCGGGCTCGGGTCGTCCGCCGGCACGGCGACCGAAGCGGACGCCCCGACGGTGACCGGCTCCCGCAGTGCGCCGCCCAGTTGCCGGGCGGCACGGCGGGCCAGCTCGGAGGCGTCGTCATCGAGGCCGAGCGGCAGCAACAGGACCGCTCCCCCGTCACGCGCCGCGGCCAGGCCCGAGCGGGTCGCCGCCAGATGCGAGGCGGCTGCCCACAGCCGCTGGCGGTCGGCGCTCTCGCGCTCCACCGAGGTGCCCGCACCGCGGCCCTCAGCGCTCCGGCCACTGGCGCCGCGGCCCGCGCTCTCGTGCTCGGGCACGCCGGAGTCCGGTCCTTCCATCCGCGCGGCCAGCACCACATGGGGAACGTCGAGATCCGCCCCGAGCCGGTCCGCACGCTCCCGCAGCAGTCGGGGGTCGCGGTCCGGGGCGTCGAGGAGGTCGTCGAGCAGTTCGCCCCGTACACGCTGTTCGGCCTCGTGGGCCGAGCGGCGGGCGAGCAGCAGGAGGGAGGTCACCATCGCACCGCGCTCCAGGGTGCGCCGGTCGACGGGATCGAGGTCGGCATGACCGCGCAGCACCAGGGCGCCGAGGTCCTCACCGCCGGCCGAGACGGCAGCCACCCACTCCTGGTCCCGTCGTATCGCGCGCCCGTCGCCGGGTGCGTCGGGGTGGCTGTCGGTGAACCGGACCGTGCCGTCGAGGACTTCGGAGAGGGCGGCGGCCACATCGTCGACGCCGCCGCCGCGCAGCACCACCTCGGTCAGCCGGTCATGCACCTCGGACGCGCGCTCGATGACGCCGCTGTGGTCCCGGATGATCTCGGTGGCCTTCTCCAGTTCGGCGAGAGCCGAGCGCGTCTCGGCGAGCAGGTTCGCCGTGTCGATGGCGACGGCCGCGTGGGCGGCGAAGGAGGCCAGCAGCGCGACCTGCTCCCGCTCGAAGACTCTCGCCCGGCGGTCGGCGGCGAACAGCACGCCGATCACCTGGCTGCCGAGCATCAGCGGCACACCGAGGATCGCGACGAGGCCCTCGTCCCGTACGGCCGTGTCGATGGAGGGCGTGTGCTCGAAGCGGGCGTCGTCGAAGTAGCTGTCGGTGACGTAGGGGCGGGCGGTCTGGGCGACGAGACCGCCGAGGCCCTCTCCCATACCGAGCCGCACCTGCTGGAAGCGGGCCGAGACCGACCCCTCGGTGACCCGCATATAGGTGTCTCCGGCCGACGGGTCGTTGAGACTGAGATAGGCCACTTCCGTGCCGAGCAGCGAGCGTGCCCGCTGCACGATCGCGCGGAGCACGGCGTCGAGGTCGCGCAGTCCGGCGAGGTCGTGCGCGGTTTCGAACAGCGCCGAGAGCTCGGCCTCGCGTCGGCGCCGGCCCTCCAGCTCGGCGCGCACCCGCAGCGCGAGCTGCTTGGCGTGTTCGAGGGCGGCGAGCGTCTCCGGTCCGGCGCCGCTCGCACGGGCGAGCAGCGCCGGCCGCTCGTACGCCTCCGCGGCGGCGCCGCGTGCGAGGAGCTCCAGGTAGTCGGCTTGATCGTGGGACATGGACACAGGATTACCTGCCGTACGGGAGGTGGCACCAGCCCTGTGGACGAGCGGGCCGTTGGGGACAACCGGGTCACCCGTCAGTGCGCGGTCCAGCCGCCGTCGAGGGCGATCGAGGTGCCGGTGATGAACGCGGCCTGCGGGGTGCAGAGATACACCACCGCCTCGGCCACTTCCTCGGGCTCCACGAGGCGCTTGACGGCGGAGTCCTTGAGCAGGACGTCGGCGAGCACCTGGTCCTCGGGCAGGGAGTGGGCCGCCGCCTGATCGGCGATCTGCCGCTCGACGAGCGGGGTGCGCACATAGCCGGGGTTCACACAGACCGATGTCACACCGTGGGGCGCGCCTTCCAGGGCCGCTGTTTTGGAGAGCCCTTCGAGGCCGTGTTTCGCGGCCACATACGCGGACTTGAAGGCCGAGGCCCGCAGCCCGTGCACGGAGGAGATGTTGACGATGCGCCCCCAGCCCTGTGCGTACATGTGCGGCAGTGCGCCCCGGATCAGCCGGAACGGCGCTTCCAGCATGACGGTGAGCACCGTGTGGAAGACGTCCGGCGGAAAGGCCTCGATGGGCCGGACCAGCTGGAGACCGGCGTTGTTGACCAGGATGTCGGCGCCGGCGGCCGCCGCCTCCGCCGCGTCGAGGTCGGTGAGATCCAGAACCTGGGGCTCCACGGATCCGCCCGCGCCCGTACCGAGGGCGGCGAGCGTGTCCAGCCCCTCGGCGTCGCGGTCGACGGCCCTCACCTTCGCCCCCGCGGCCGCCAGCCGCAGCGCGCAGGCGCGGCCGATGCCGCTCGCTGCCCCGGTGACGAGAGCGGTGCGGCCGCCGAGATCGAGGTCGACCACGGTAGGAGGAACGCCAGGTGTGGTGGGGGACGTCATGCTGCGAACCCTAGGCAGCGATCATTCCCGGACCGATGTGGTCACCACCCATACTTCACTGCTCATGCATAGGTTGGAACCATGCCGGTCCCTCGGCCAGGGCCTGCTTGATCCGGAAGTGCGCGAATTCCTTGAGCTCCGGCAGCGCGTCCACGGTGAACCAGCCGACCTCCAGCGACTCGTCGTCGTTGACACACGCCACGCCGCCCACCGCGCGGCAGCGGAAGGTGATGTCCATGAACTGGCAGCGGTCCCCGTTGGGATAGGTGACCGGCTCCGGCAGTGCCTGGACGAGCACGACCCGTTCGGCGACACAGCGCACCGCGGTCTCCTCGTACACCTCGCGCACGGCGGTCGCGGCCGGCTCCTCGCCGGGCTCGGGGATCCCGCCGATGACGGACCACCTGCCGTTGTCCGCACGCCGTCCCAGCAGGACCCGCCCCGCGTCGTCGAAGACGATCGCGCTGACGCCGGGCAGAAGGAGCAGCTGGTTCCCGGCGGTGGCCCGGATGTCGCGGATGAAGTCGGGGGTAGCCATGGCTTCGACCCTAACGGCCCGCCGGGCCCGGCCGGTCTATCGTGCGTCGCCCGTGCCCGGCGCTACCGGGTCGCCCGCTCACGCCGCCCCCGTACGCCCTGCACGGTCACCAGGCCGACGCCGCCTGCCGCGATCAGCAGCAGGACGATCTCGGGCCAGGTCCCGAGGCGTGTGGCCGGCGTGAGCGAGGACCGCAGCGGCACCTCGGCGACCAGCGCGTCCGGTGTGAACATCTCCGTCCGCTGCACGATCTTTCCGTCCGGCATGATGACCGCGCTGACGCCGCTGGTCACGGGGACGACGACGGAGCGGCCGTGCTCGACGGCCCGCACCCGGGACATGGCCAGCTGCTGATAGGTCATCTCGCTGCGGCCGAAGGTCGCGTTGTTGCTCGGCACGGAGATGAGCTGGGCGCCGTGTGTGACGGTGTCCCGTGCCGCGTCGTCGAACGCGGCCTCGAAGCAGGTGACGAGACCGACCTTCGTGCCCGCCAGATCGAAGACACCGACCTTGTCACCGGGGCCGAAGTCACGGCGGACCCGGTCGACGTCCGAGCTGAACAGCCGCACGACGGAGCGCATCGGGATGTACTCGCCGAAGGGCTGCACATGGCGCTTGTCGTAGGTGTTCACCGGGCCGCGGACGGGATCCCACTCGATGAGGGTGTTGCGGAGCTTTCCGGTGTCCGGGGTGACGACCGCGCCGACGACCGTCGGCACTCCGATGGCCTTCACGGCCTCGTCGATGACGAGACGGGCGTCGGCGTTGCGGTACGGGTCGAGGTCCGAGGAGTTCTCGGGCCACAGCACGAAGTCCGGCTTGGCCACCTTCCCCGCCTCGACCTCCGCGGCGAGCTCCTCGGTACGGCGCACGTGGTTGTCGAGCACCGCGCGCCGCTGGGAGTTGAAGTCGAGTCCGAGGCGGGGCACGTTGCCCTGGATCGCGGCCACGGTGGCGGTGCCGTCCTCGGCCGTGTCGTCGACGAGCGGCAGCGCCGCGAGCGCCGCCGTCACCGGGACGAGGACGGTGAGCAGTGCGGCGGCCAGGGGACCGCGCGGCAGCGCTCCGGTACGCCGGAAGTCGATCACCCGCCTGACCGTCTCGTACAGCCCGAGGCCGCACAGCGCCACCGCGAAGCCGAGCAGCGGTGTACCGCCCACCGCGGCGAGCGGCAGGAAGACGCTGTCCGCCTGGCCGAACGCGATCTTGCCCCAGGGGAAGCCCCCGAACGGAACTCTGGCGCGAGCCGCCTCACCGGCGATCCACACCGCCGCGCCCCACACGGGCCAGGCCGGAAGCCGGCTGACCGCGGCCATGCCCATACAGGCGACCGCGACGAAGACCGCCTCGATCGCCGCCAGCGCGATCCACGGCAGGGGGCCCACCTCCTCGCCGGTCCAGCTGAGCAGCGGCAGCAGGAAGCCGAGACCGGTCAGGTAGCCGAGACCGAACGCGGGCCGCAGCCGGCGCCCGCGCAGGGTCCAGCCGAGCAGGGCGAAGGCGGGAAGCACCAGCCACCACAGCGGCCTGGGCGGGAAGCTCAGGAAGAGCAGCACTCCGGCCAGAGCCGCGGCCCCGGGCCGGACGAACCGGCGCAGCAGCGGCCGGAGCCCGGAGGGGGCGGACGGTGGAGTGTCGAGGGCGGTGACGGTGGCGCTCACCTGGCGGAGTCTACGGCGGCGGGCCGCGCGGGCGGCAGTCCGGTCCGGCCCCCGCCCGCCCCACCGGAAGCAACGTTCCTGCGCAAGGCATCCACAAAACCGTGTCTCTGCCGTTACCGTGTGCGCCAGCCTTGCCGCCGGACGCGGTTCGGCCGCTGCGGCAGGGGCTGCCACGGGTCCGGGGGGTCGGCGGAATGCATGCACCGTACGACCGGTCGACGGCGCGGGAACGCGGCGGTGCGACCGATGTCGCCGGTGTCGTCGTCCTCGGCGGATGCGCGGCGTGGTCACTGATCAGCGCGACCGGTCGCGAGGCCAGACCGGAGGGTGTGCTGCTGGCGGTGTTCGCGGTCGCCGCCGGATACGCCTTCGGCCGGATCTGCGGCACGCTGCTGCCGGTCGCCGCCGCTTCGGCCGTCTCCCTGGCGGCCCTCGGTCTGGCGATGGCCTCACCGGAGGGCGTACCCGGCGCCGGCGCGGGCGATCCCCTTCAGCCCGGGCACACCGGAGCGGCCGCCGCCCTGCTGGTCCTTGCCGCGGGCGCCGCCTCCTGCGGGGCCTGCGCCGCCCGGCCCCCGGTACTGCGGCTGGCTCTCCGGGGACTGGCGCTGGCGGTCGCGTGCACCGCGCTGTGGCTCGGATCGGTGGCCGGATTCGCTGCCGCGACCGGTGTGCTGCTCTGCTCGCTCGCTGCCGCGCGCATGCACCGCCGGACAGCACCTCTCGGCGCGCTTGCCCTGGTGACGGGTCTGCTGGTCGCCACCTCCTGGGGCGTCGCCGAGGACGCCCTGCCGGACGGGCTCACGGTCTCCCTGGAGGGGCAGCTGACGCAGAACCGGGTCGCGCTCTGGCACGACGCGGTCGAACTCGCCGAGGACGAGCCCCTGCGCGGCGTCGGACCGGACCGCTTCGGCCTGCTCAGTCCCACGGCACAGCAGGTGGCGGGCTCGGACGGCAAACCGCACTCGGCCTCGCTGCAACAGGCCGCCGAGCAGGGTGTGGTGGGCGTCGTGCTGCTGGGCGCCGCCTTCGGCTGGATGCTGTACGGGCTGTGGCGTTCACCGCGTTCCACGCCGGTGGTCCTGAGCGCGGGTGCGGCGCTCACGGCCCTCGCGGCGCTGGCGAGCCTGGGCAACGCACTGAGTTTCGCGCCGGTGACCGTCGGTGCGGGGCTGCTGGCGGGGCTGGCGACCGCGCGGGTGGCCGGGGGTGATGCGGCGGAGACGGACGACGACGCGGCCCCGGCGGCTGTGCGCGCACGCTGACGGACACGCACGGAAGTCGGGGACACGTCGGGAACTCGTGGGCGAGACCCGTACCTCGGCCGAGTGACAGGCCGCGCGTCAGGCCTTGGCCGCCGTGCCCGTCCCCCGGCGCAGCCCGTCGCGGATGGCCAGGACGGCGGCCTCCGCGTCGTCGACCGTCACCGTGAACACTCTGCCGTCGCCCAGAGTGACGACGATGCCCTCACCGCGCCGCACGACGACCGCGGTGCCTTTCTCCGGGCGCCAGCGGTAGCCCCAGCCGCCCCACTGCCGCGGGGTGACCTTGGCGGCGACTTCCGCGCCCACGACATGCGACAGCGGAATCCGCCGACGCGGCAGGCCCATGTGCCCGCAGCGCACCTCGACGGCGTCGCTGTCCACCTTCACCGCCACATGGACGAAGGCGAGGGTGCCGTACAGGATCAGCAGACCGGCGGCGACGCAGCCGATCACCGACATCAGCAGAGGGGCGATGCCGGAGGTCCACTGGGAGGCAACCGCCAGCTCCACACCCAGCGCGACAAAGGCTGCACCCGCCGCGGCGAGCAGCCACTGCATACGGTTCGTCGCTCGGCCGGTCCACACGGAGGGGACGGGCTCCTCGGACGCACAAGAATCTCGGGCGAGGTCCTTCATGGAAGGAGGGTACCCAGCAACTGCCGCCGCAGCATGGGGTCCGTCATGAGGATCACGTCGACATGCTGCGCCGGCGGACGGGGCTCACCTTCGGCGCACGGATCTCACGTTCAGTGCGCGGAGCTCACTGTCCGCAGCATCCGGCCCTCCGCATAGTTCGCCGCCTGGGCCGGCAGGACCTCGTCGCGACCGCTGAGCAGCACCGTCAGCGCGCTGCTCGGGGTGGCGTCGGGGGCCGGGAGCTCGCCGAGACGCCGGAGCGCCTGCGCGGCGACCGCGTCGGCCGAGCCGTGCAGGGTCACGGACTGTCCCACGGCGGCGCGGATGCGCGTGGCGACCAGCTCGTAGTGCGTGCAGCCGAGCACGACGGCCCGGACATCGCGCGGGGTGAGAGCGGCTGCCGCTGCCACGGCCCGGTCGATGGCCTCCTCGTCGGCGTGCTGCACCGCGTCGGCGAGCCCGGGGCACGGGACCTCCGTGACCGCGACGGAGTCGGCGAAGTCACGGATGAGCGCGCGCTGGTAAGGGCTGCCGGTGGTGGCCGGCGTGGCCCAGATCGCGACCGGTCCCCCGCCCGCGGACGCGGGCTTGATCGCCGGGACGGTGCCGATGACGGGGATCGCCGGCTCCAGCTCGGCGCGCAGGGCGGGCAGCGCGTGCACGGATGCGGTGTTGCAGGCGATGATCAGGGCGTCCGGGGCATGGGCGACGGCCGCACGGGCGACCGCGAGCGCCCGTTGGGTCACATCGTCCGGTGTGCGCGGCCCCCATGGCATGCCGTCGGGGTCCGAGGAGAGGACGAGATCCGCGTCCGGCCTCAGCCGGCGCACCGCGGCGGCCGCCGGGAGGAGGCCGATTCCGGAGTCCATGAGCGCGATCTTCACCCGGTCACCATAGTCGACCGCCCTTGCGGGGCCGGTCCGGTGGGGCAGACTGCGGCGCATGAGCGCCGTTGCCTGGATCGCCCTCGGATCGCTGGCCGCCTGGGGATGGCTCCTGCTGGGCCAGGGCTTCTTCTGGCGTACGGACCAGCGGTTGCCCCGCCGTGAGGCCCTCGTCGTGTGGCCGGATGTCGCCGTCGTCGTACCCGCGCGCGACGAGGCGGGGTCCCTTCCGGCGAGCCTGCCCTCCCTGCTGGCCCAGGACTACCCGGGACGGGCGGAGATCGTTCTGATCGACGACGGAAGCGCGGACGGCACCGGAGAGGTGGCGCTCGCGCTGGCCGAGCGTCACGGCGGGCTGCCGCTGCGCGTCGTGACCCCCGGCGAACCGGAGCCCGGCTGGACGGGGAAGCTGTGGGCCCTGCGGCACGGCATCGCCCTGGCGAAGGAGCGCGAGCCGGAGTTTCTGCTGCTCACCGACGCCGACATCGCCCACGCGCCGGACAGTCTGCGGGAGTTGGTGGCCGCGGCCCGCACGGGCGGACTCGATCTCGTCTCCCAGATGGCACGTCTGCGGATCGCGACCGGCTGGGAACGCCTCGTGGTCCCCGCCTTCGTCTACTTCTTCTCCCAGCTCTATCCCTTCCGGTGGGTCAACCGGCCCGGTGCGCGCACCGCGGCGGCGGCGGGCGGCTGTGTGCTCCTGCGCACCGAGGCCGCCGAACGCGCGGGGGTACCGGGCACGATCCGGCATGCGGTGATCGACGACGTGTCCCTGGCACGGGCGGTGCAGCGGTCCGGCGGGCGCATCTGGCTGGGGCTGGCCGAGAAGGTGGAGAGTGTGCGGCCCTATCCGCGGCTGGCGGATCTGTGGCGCATGGTGTCGCGCAGCGCGTACGCCCAACTCCTGCACAGTCCCCTGCTGCTGGCCGGCACGGTCGTCGGGCTCACGCTCATCTACCTCGTGCCGCCCGTCGCGCTGTGCGCCGGGATCCTCGGGCACGACCCCGCGGCCGGCTGGGCCGGGGGTCTGGCCTGGGCGGTGATGGCGGCGACGTATCTGCCGATGCTGCGCTACTACCGGCAGACACCGCTGCTCGCCGCGGTGCTGCCCTTCACCGCGCTGCTCTATCTGCTGATGACGGTCGATTCGGCGGTGCAGCACTACCGTGGCCGGGGTGCGGCGTGGAAGGGGCGCACCTACGCGCGCCCCCGTGCCACACCGGAGTCCTGACCGCCGAACCGGCCGTCGCCCGTCACTTCCGGCCGGGCGTCCAGTTCATGCCCCACCCGTAGGTGTAGTCGACGGTGCGCTGCGGGCTGACGCCGCGCTCCGGGACCAGGAAGCGGGCCTCGCGCTGGACGACGAGGTCCGAGCCGGTGTTGGTGATCAGCGCGAGGGAGCAGACGGTGGAGGGAACGGTGCACTCGCCGAGGGAGAAGTCGATGGGCGCTCCGTGCTGCGGCTGGAGCGTGACCGTCGCGTCGAGGTCGGCGAAGCTGCGGGCGCCTTCGTAGATGGTCACGAAGATGACGACGCGGCGCAGCTGGTCCTTGTGGTCCAGGTTGATGGTGAGGTTCTCGCCGGACGTGCCGCCGGTGCGGTCGTCGCCGTCGAGGTGGATGAACGGAGGCTGGTGCAGCGCGCCGAAGGCGTTGCCGAGAGCCTGTACGACTCCCTTGCGCCCGTCGGTGAGTTCGTAGAGCGCGCAGAGGTCGAGGTCGAGGTCCCCGTGCATGGCGACGGCACGGCCGAGCTTGGCTCCCCATCCCTTGAACTGCTTGCGCACCTGCCAGCTGAGGTTGACGCGCATGGCACCCGATGTGCCGCCCTGCTTGGTGAGCGAGACGGACGGGGTCTCCTTCGTCAGCGTGACCTTGGTCAGCCGTACGGGAGCCGAGGGCTGCGGGGCGGCCGGCGGCGTGGGCGGCGCCGGAGGTGCGACGGGCGCCGGCGCGACGGGAGCGGGAGGAGGCGTGACGGGGGCGGGGGCCGGCGGGACCGGCGCCGCCTGCGGCTCGTCGACCGAGATGCCGAAGTCCGTGGCCAGACCCGCGAGTCCGGTGCTGTAGCCCTGACCGACCGCGCGGAACTTCCACGCCCCTTGACGCCGGTAGAACTCACCGAGCACGAAGGCCGTCTCGACGGACGCGTCCTGGCTGTCGTAGCGCGCGATCTCCGCGCCGCTGGACGCGTCCACCACCCGGATGTAGAGCCCGGGGACCTGGCCGAAGCTGCCGCCGTCCGCGGAGGCCGCCAGCACGATCTTCTCGATCGCCCCCTCCACCTGCCCCAGGTCCACCCACATCAGGTCCGTCACACCGCCGGACCCGTTCTGCTTCCCTTCGTGGCGTACCGCCCCCGAGGCGTGCGAGGCCTGGTTGTAGAAGACGAAGTCCGCGTCGGAACGGACCTTGCCCGAGCCGGTGGCAAGAAGCAGCGCCGAGGCGTCGACATCCGGTACGCCAGGACTTGAACGCCAACCCAATTCGACGCGCACCTGCTGCGCCGCCACCGGAGTATTGGCTCCTTTAAGCATGGACATGCTCGCCCCCATCGCGAGTCGGAGTGTCCGGAAAAGTTCACTGGGCGCCAACCTAATCCTCACAGGGCCTCCAGCGCCCGTGCCGACCCGTGGGTAACCCGCTCTCAGCTTGCCCTTTACAAGGCCGATGCTCTGCCGCGCGACCGATTTTCCCGGGTTCGCTCGCATTGGGGATCCGTGGCCACTCGCATCTCCCGAAACAACCCTCTTATCGGACTCCCCAACCAGCACATCGTGGGCTTAACTTATGGCCATGACCTCCCCCCGCTCCACCTACGGCGGCGGTTACTACTCCGCTCCGTCGTTCCCCGACACCCCCATCTACGACTCCCTCGTCGCAGAGCGGGGCACGCCTCAGATCGCCCCGATCCGAGTGCCCTCCGCGTACGACGGTCCGAGCAGCTACTTGCCGGCCCTCCCCTCGGCGCTGCCCGCCCTCCCGGCGGCTCCGTCCCCCTCTCCGTCCTACGGTTATCCGCAGCAGATGCAGCAGCCGATGCCTCTGCAGCAGGCGACCGCGTACATCCCCCAGCAGCCGTCCGTGCCGCGCGGCTACCCGGGACCGCAGCAGCCCCAGCAGCAGCGTCCGGTGCCGAGCGGGTACGAGGCGATGCGGCCGGCCGCGGCCAGGCCCGTGCAGGCCCAGCCGGTCTACAACGACCCGTACAACCGTCCGTACCAGGGCGGCGGGTACTGATCGCGCCGTAGTCCTCACGTCCACCCCGGTCACATCGGTGGCGGGGTCCACACCCGGCGAGGCGGCCATCGTGCCGCAGGGGCTCGCCGGGGACCGTCGGTGGACGCACCACCCTGTCCGGTCCTCGGCTCTTCTGTACTGAAGAGCCGTTCTGCGGGAACCCTGTGCCGTGGCACGCGCGTTGAGCACTCGACGGGAGCGCCGCGGCGAAGGGTGATGTTCCTCTCTCTTCACGTATCCCGTGCGTATGCCGTGCCGTTGACGGCTATCACGGACGCGGAAGGGGGTGCGGGTCATGCGATCAGCCACGGGAGTCTGGCGTTGGCGGCGCAATCCCCTGCGCCGGGCGACCGACCTCGCCGAGGCATGGGTGGCGTTGATCGCCACACTGCTGCTCGTCACCGCGGCTCCGGTGGTCGGCTGGATCGCCGGGTCCCTCGCCGACGAGTCGTTGAGACAGTCGGCGCGTACGCAGCTCCAGAACCGCCACCAGGTCATCGCGACGGTGCTCCGTGACGCCCCGCCGGCCAGGGCCTCGGCCTACGATCCCGAGTCCGCCGCCCGCGACAAGGGCCGGTCGGTCGTCGCCCGCTGGACCGCGGCGGACGGAAGCAAGCACACCGGCCGGATATCCACGGTGCTCCCCGACCCGAGGCCGGGCGACGCGCTCACCATCTGGACCGACGACCGGGGTCAGCCGGCCGGCCGGCCCCTGGACGCGGAGACGGCCCAGGTGCACGCCGTACTGGCGGGCGTCGTCGGAGCGTTCGCCTGCGCGGGAGTGATCGAATCCGCCAGACGACTGATCACCTGGCGGCTCCTGCGACGCCGATACGCCCGGCTCGACCGGGCCTGGGCCGTCGTCGGTCCCGACTGGGGCCGCGCGGGAGCGGGCAGCTGACCTCCCGACTCGTCAACTCCGGCCCGTCCCGCGCGCTACGGTGGTGCGACCCCCTCGCGGGGTCCGGGGGGCGCCCCCCTTATCAGGGCGCGGCGGAGCAATGTCACGAGGTGGGGGCAGAGCAGCACCATGGCACAGGGCACGGTCCAGGTGACGCACACCGGCACATCACGGTGGCGGCGCCGCACGGGTGAGTACGCCTCTCTCGCCGCGGCCCTGGAGGCCGCGGCGGACGGCGACATCCTCACCGTGGCCCCGGGGACGTACCGCGAGAATCTCGTGCTCCAGCGGGCGGTCACCCTGCGCGGTGCCGAGGGCGCGGTCGGCTCGGTGCGCATCGCGCCCGCCGACGGAGTGCCACTGACCGTGCGCGCCTCGGCCACGGTCCAGGATCTTCATGTCGAGGGGCAGGACTCGGCGGCGCCCGCGCTGCTGGTGGAGGACGGCACACCCGAGCTGATCGATCTGCGGATCGTCACACGCTCGGCCGTGGGCCTGGAGGTGCGCGGCGCGGCCCGTCCGACGGTCCGCCGGTGCACGGTGGACAATCCCGCCGGTATCGGCATCGCCGTACTGGAGGGCGCGGGCGGGGTGTTCGAGGAGTGCGAGGTGGTGGCGGCCGGACAGTCGGGCGTCTCCGTCCGTGGCGGCGCGCATCCGCGACTGGAGCGCTGCCGCATCCATCACGCGTCGGGCGCGGGGCTGAGCGTCACCGGCGAGGGCACCGGCCTGGAGGCCATCGGCTGCGAGATCTACGAGATCAAGGGCAGCGGTGTGCAGGTCGCTTCGCGTGCCACGGCCCATCTCACGGACTCCAGCGTGCACCGCACCTCGGCCGACGGCATCACGCTCGACACCGACGCCGTGCTCACGCTCTCCGACTGCGACATCCACGACATCCCGGAGAACGCGGTCGATCTGCGGTCCCGTTCGGTGCTGACCCTGACCCGTTCCACCGTGCGCCGCTTCGGGCGCAACGGACTGTCGGTCTGGGACCCGGGCACCCGGGTGGACGCCAACCAGTGCGAGATACACGACAGTACGGGCGACTATCCGGCCGTGTGGGTCAGCGACGGGGCCACGGCCGTCCTCGAATCGTGCCGTGTCCACGACGTGCCGGACGCTCTGTTCGTCCTGGACCGCGGTTCGCGGGTGGACGTCGTCGACAGCGATCTCACACAGGTGCGGAACACCGCGGTGTCGGTGAGCGACGGGGCGAGCGCGCAGCTCGACGACTGCCGGATCCGCGAGGTGTCGACCGGGGCGTGGTTCCGCGACCACGGCAGCGGGGGCACGCTCAGCGGCTGCACCATCGACGCCGCGCAGACCGGGGTGATCGTCACCAAGGGCGCCGACCCGCTGATCGAGCGGTGCACGGTCACCTCGCCCGCCGAGGCCGGGTTCTATGTCTCGGCGGAGGGCCGGGGCACCTTCCGCGGCTGCCGGGTGACGGGCAGCGGAGGGTACGGCTTCCATGTGATGGACGGCTGCCGCACGACACTGAACCGCTGCCGCACCGAGCGGTGTGCGCGCGGAGGCTACGAGTTCGCGGAGCCGGACGGCCCGGTGGTCGAGGACTGCACGAGCGACGAGAGCGCGGTTCGGCCGCAGACGGAGCAGACTCCGGCCGTGGTGACGGCGACCCAGACGGCCGGTCTGCTCGGGGCGGTCCCCGCGCAGCCCGCCCAGCCGACGGAGTCCGCGCCGCCGGCCGAGCCGGTGCGCACCTCGGGGGCCGTGCTCGGGGAACTGGACGGGCTGGTCGGCCTGGACAGCGTCAAGCGCGAGGTCCGCACGCTCACGAACATGATCGAGGTGGGCAGGCGCCGCCAGGAGGCGGGGCTGAAGGCCGCCTCGGTGCGCCGGCATCTGGTGTTCACCGGCTCCCCCGGCACCGGCAAGACGACGGTGGCGCGGCTGTACGGCGAGATCCTGGCCTCGCTGGGTGTGCTGGAGCGCGGTCATCTCGTCGAGGTGTCCCGGGTGGACCTGGTGGGTGAGCACATCGGCTCCACGGCGATCCGTACGCAGGAGGCGTTCGACCGGGCGCGCGGCGGGGTGCTGTTCATCGACGAGGCGTACGCCCTGTCCCCCGAGGACTCGGGTCGCGACTTCGGCAAGGAGGCCATCGACACCCTGGTGAAGCTGATGGAGGACCACCGGGAGGCGGTCGTGGTCATCGTCGCCGGATACACCGCGGAGATGGAACGCTTCCTGTCGGTCAACCCCGGTGTGGCGTCCCGTTTCTCACGGACCATCACCTTCCAGGACTACGAGGCCGACGAGCTGCTGCGGATCGTGGAGCAGCAGGCCGAGGACCACGAGTACCGGCTCGCGGAGGGCACGGACGACGCGCTGCTGAAGTACTTCACGGCGCTGCCCAAGGGGCCCGCGTTCGGCAACGGCCGCACCGCGCGGCAGACGTTCGAGTCGATGGTGGAGCGGCACGCGGGCCGGGTCGCCGAGCTCACCGAGATGAACACCGACGACCTGACCCTGCTCTACCCGGACGACCTGCCCGAACTGCCCTGAGCCTGGCGGGGGACGGCCGCCGCGATCCTGTCGAGCAGTTCCTGCCGCTCGATGCGGAAGGCCGGGTCCGCCTGGTAGTCGGAGTGGCCCAGAATCGGTTCGGGCAACGGGTGTTGGCGTGAACGGCCGTATATCAGCGGGTCCCTGAGGGCCGCCCGGTCGACATCGGGGTGGTCGCCCTCGGCCGGCACGCGGACGGGGCCGCCGATCGGGTCGGTGACCCGCCAGAGATTGCGCCAGCAGTCCAGTTCGCCGCGCAGCTCGCGCAGCGCCGCGGGTCCGAAGTAGGCGGGGAACCAGCGGCCGTAGAGCCGCTCCAGCGGGGATCCGTACGTCAGCAGGGCGACCCGGCGGCGGGTCTCCGGCGGCAGCTGCCAGACGGCCGAGGCCGCCAGCACGCTGCCCTGGGAGTGGCCGGAGATGACGAGCCGGCCGCCGGTCCGTTCGGTCCAGGTGCACATGCGCCAGGTGAGGTCGGGCACGGCGCGCTCCGCGTAGCACGGTGGCGCGAAGGGGTGTGCGGCGCGCGGCCAGAAGGTGCCGACGTCCCACAGGATGCCGATGGTGCGCCGGGCGGAGGCGTCGCGATAGGCCCGGCGCCCCCAGGTCACGAACAGTATGAAACCGAAGCCGATCAGCCAGGAGCCCAGGGACTGCGCGGTGTCCGCGACGGATTCGACGAACCCGCCGCTGCCGGCGAACGCCTCGCCCGGCACGGCTCCCCCGGCCCAGGCCCCGGCGACCGCGCCGGCGCCGAGCAGCAGTGTGGCGCCGGAGACGATGCCGACGAGCCAGGGGGCGTCGTCGGTCAGGCCCGCCCGGGCCCGGGTGCCGGCGATCCGCCGCGTCCGTACGGCGTCGGGGCGGTCCGCGTCGTACTCCTCCTCGACGCCCTCGGCGAGACGGCGGCCCCTCAGCCAGGTACGGACGCCGAGGACGGCCGCCGGGACGAGCAGGAGCACCAGCAGCACCGGGATGACGGACGCCTGCCAGCTGAGCAGGACGGGCGGTCCGGGGATGCTGCCCTCGCCGTCCATGCCGGGGGTGCCCGGGCCGTCCAGCCAGTCGGCGACCCGCTGGGCGACGCCTCCGGTCATCACCCCGCCGAGTGCGCAGGCGAGCATCGCGACGGCGGGGCCGCCGAGACCGTGCAGGACGGTACGGGCGTCGCGCGCGTGCCGGTGGAGCGCCCGGGCCGCGACGGCGAGGGCGACGACAAGTGCGCCCTGGGCGACGGTGATGACCCCGAAGGTGACATCACCGGGGAGGGTGCCGCTCGACGTCCACCCGGGCCGGGACCAGCAGGCGTACAGCAGGGAGAGGGCGAACAGGGCGAGTGCCGCACCGGGGAGCACGCTGACGGTGACGCGGTCCAGCCGGGCGTCCATCCGGCGCTCGCTGCGGCCCCGGCGGAACACGACCCGCAGCACGGCCAGGAGCCCGACGGCGAGCGCGGCCTCGATCAGCCATCCGCAGACCGCGAGCGGGGTGCTGCCGGCTCCCCGGTCGTGCCGGGCGGCGGCTCCGGCGACGGCGGCGGAGACGGTGAGGAAACCGGCCGCGGTGTGCGCGGCACGCAGCCGGGCGACGAGCCGTCGGCCGTACCAGAAGCCGGGCCGGCCGAGCGCGGGACGCAGGGCCGGGCCTCTTGTGTGTCCCTCGTCGTCCTTCGGCCCCGCCTCGCCCTCCGCCACGTCCTGGCCGCTCGGCGGCCGCTGCGACTCGTACGCGCTCCAGGTGCGGTTGGACAGATACCAGAGCAGGCCCACCAGCGCGGCCGGGAGCAGGGACGCGAGCGCGAGCCGGCGACCGGGCTGCGACCACCAGCCGCCCTGGGCGCTCGAGATGAATCCGAGCCACGACCGGTCGGATGCGCATGCGGCCGAGCCCGCGCACTGCCAGGCCACGAGGTCGAGCGCCACCTCGCAGGCGGCGGCGGTGAGCAGCACCGTGAGGCTGAGGGCGAGGAGGCGCACCAGGACGCCGTAGGTCCGGGTCGTCCGCCTGCGGCCCCTGGCGCGCGGCCGCATCCAGTGCGCGAGGTTGACGACCATGAACGGCAGCAGAAGGAGCCACAGGGCCCGGGCGCTGTTGCCCGAGGTGAGGTTGGACCAGCAGTACGCCTCGGGGATGGGCCGGTCGACGTACAGCTCGGGCCGGTGTTCCGCCTCCTCGTCCTCGGTGCGGCGGAAGACGGCGGCCTTCTCGTCACCGGAGACCCTGACCGTGCGGGGGTCGCCGAGCATGTCCTGCGGGGTCGCACCGCCGACGCCGTGGACCAGCAGTTCGAGCGCGGGCCCTCCGTGCTGCGGTACCGGAGTGGCAGGGGACACTTCTGTGACTCGCTCTCTCGGTGGGAGGATCGATCCGTGCGCGACCGCGCAGTGTTCATGCCCCAGAATCCCGGATCTCAGCAGTTCACCGCACCGCTCTCACCGAATCTCCGCGAGCCCGGGGAGTGCGGGCCGTGCGAGGATGAGAAACCTTGACCTCGGACGCTCACGACGACGTGGAAGGACCGGCCCCGGCAGTGACGGACAACCAGAACCTGCTCGCGGAGCAGCGGCGTGCTCTGATCCTCGACGAGGTACGCAGGCGCGGCGGGGTACGGGTCAACGAACTCACCCGCAAGCTCAACGTCTCCGACATGACCGTGCGCCGGGACCTGGACGCGCTGGCCCGCCAGGGCGTCGTGGAGAAGGTCCACGGCGGTGCGGTGCCGGTGGTCGAGGCGAGCACCCACGAGCCGGGGTTCGAGGCCAAGTCCGCGCTGGAGCTGAGCGCCAAGGAGGACATCGCGCGGGCGGCGGCGCGGATGGCGGTGCCCGGCAGCGCGATCGCCCTGTCCGGAGGGACCACCACGTACGCGCTCGCGCATCATCTGCTGGACGTGCCGGATCTGACGGTGGTCACCAACTCGGTGCGGGTGGCGGACGTGTTCCACGCCGCGCAGCGCGCGGGGGCGACCGCCGGTCCGCGGCCGGGCGGCGCGACGGTGGTCCTGACCGGTGGTGTGCGTACGCCGTCGGACTCGCTGGTGGGTCCCGTCGCCGATCAGGCGATCCGCTCGCTCCATTTCGATGTGCTGTTCCTCGGGGTGCACGGGATCTCGGTGGAGGCGGGTCTGTCCACGCCGAACCTGGCGGAGGCGGAGACGAACCGCCGCTTCGTCCAGGCGGCGCGGCGGGTGGTGGTGGTCGCCGACCACACCAAGTGGGGGACGGTGGGCCTGAGTTCGTTCGCCGCGCTGGCGGAGATCGACACGCTGGTCACGGACGCCGGGCTGTCCGCGGAGGCGCGCGAGGAGATCGCGGAGCATCTGCCGGGTCTGGTCGTGGCGGGCGGTCCGGAGAGTTCCGGGCAGGACGGACAGGACGGACAGGACGGCTGACCCCGATGACGGCGTTCCGGCTGACGCGGGCGGTGATGCTGACCGCGGACGAGGCGTGGAACCGGGTCACGGACTGGCGCTCCCATGCGGCGCAGGTGCCGCTCACCCGGCTGTCCTCGGTCTCCGGGGTGCCGACCGGGGAGGGCACGCTGTTCGTCGTGCGCTCAGGGGTGGGCCGGGCCGGCTTCGACGACCCGATGGAGGTCGTGCGCTGGGTCCCGCCGGGTGCGGGTGGTACGGGCCGCTGCCGGCTGGAGAAGCGGGGCCGGGTGATCACCGGTTGGGCGGAGATCGAGGTGGAGCCGCAGGGCGCGGGGGCGCTGGTGGTGTGGACCGAGGAGCTGCGGATCCGGCTGCTGCCGCGGGTCCTGGATCCGCTGGTCGTCCGCGTGGGGCGGGTGGTTTTCGGCCGGGCGCTGGACGGGCTGTTGCGGGGACGCGGGCGCTGAGCAACTGGTCTGCTCCGGGCGGGCGGTTGCGAGGTCACCGAGCCACTGGCGTGCCGAGGAACGGCCGCTGAGCGATTGCGTGCGCCGGGCGGGCGATTGCGTGGTCGCCGAGCCACTGCCGTACCCGGGAACGCGCGGCGTGGCGGGCAGTTGTGGGTCGCCGCGCCGAGCCACTGCCGTACCCGGGAACGCGCGGCGTGGCGGGCAGTTGTGGGTCGCCGCGCCGAGCGACTGCCGGCCGGCACCGGGCCGGCATCTCCGACACACCGAGCCCAGGCGCCTCGCCACCCGGCCCGGGCATCCCGAACACACCCACTCCGGGAGTCCCGAACGGGCCCGTGCGGGCCCTCGCGACACGCCGCCGGTGTGTGACCGTCGCACGATTTTGTCGTTTGACGTGGCGAGTGAGAGCGCACCGCACATCCGGAAGGCCCAGCACCGATGCCGACACGCCAACAGCCGCCCGCAGGCGCCGTAGCTGCCGGGCTTCCCGGGATCGACGAGGTGGAAGCAACCCTCGTCGAGCACTATTCCCGGCTCGTCCGTCTCGCCTATCTGACACTGCCCGCGTCGCTGGGCCGCCACCGGCGGGTTCTCGCCGCGCACTCGACGGTCCAGCGGGCACTGCCCCGCGCCCACCGCTCGCAGCGTACGCCGCGGCTCCCCGCTCAGCGCGGCACGGAGGCGTCCACCTATCTCTGGGTGCGTACCCGGGTGCTGCGGGCCGCCCTGCGCCACGAGCGGCGGCCGCGCTGGTGGCCCGCCCGCGCCGCGGCTTCCACGGTGCGGTGGCCCGGACTGCCCCTCGTGGTGGGTCTGCGGCTGTTCCCGAGCGCCGGCGGGGCCGAGGAACTCGCCCTGGACCAGGCGCTGTCCGCGCTGGCCGCACCCGCGCGTGCGGCGTTCGCGCTGACCGTGCTGGAGGGCCTGTCCGAGCAGGAGGTCCTGGCACTGCTGAAGGAGGCGGGGGCGGCCGATCCGGAGGAGGCGCTGTGGTCCGCCGCACGGCTGCGGCGTGCCGGCAACGGCCGTACCGAATCGCTCCTGCGCAGCGCGGAGTTCGATCCCTGCGCCGTCCAGACGCGCCCCACGGATCTGCTCCGCCGCAGGCAGCGTGCCCGTTCGATCGCCGCCGGCGCGGCGTTCGTCGTGATCGCCGCCGCGGTGGTGGCGGTGTCCGACGAGGCGAACCGCGACACCGGCCCGGTGACGGCCATGGACGCCGGGGAGGTGGCCCTGGCCCGGGCGCTGGACCCGGAGTTGCTCGAACTCGCCCCGCGCGACGAGTGGGCGGACACCTCTCGGATCGACTTCTCGGTCTGGCCGGCCCGCGGGGACCGGGTGAACGACACGGCGCTACTGGAACGGGCGTTGCGCGCGTGGGCCCGGCCGCACGCGGAGCTGAAGGTCTCGGCCACCGCGGATACGGCCAAGGTCCCTCCGGCGAAACCACCCCGGCTGCTGTTCGCGGGCGAGTGGGACGGAGCGGCCGTGGTGCTGCTCCACGAGGGCGAGCGGGTCGTGCGCTATGCCGAGCCGGTGTCCGGCGACGGCCCCGCGGCCCTCGACTTCGCCCGTACCGACAACGCCGACGTGACGACCGCCGCGGCCCTGGTCGTCAGCCGTACCGCGTCCGGTGCCCGGTATCTGCTGGCACCGTGGATCGCGGAGAGCACCACGCGCGATCTGCTGGCGCCCGACAGCCCGGCCCGGGATCTCGGCGTCTCCGCCGACGGAGTCACCGCGGTGGTGCCGAGCCCGGCGCCCGGCGGCTCGTGTTCCTCATGGCCCGCACTGCAACTGCGGTCGTCGGAGCGGATCGTGGAGAAACACGCGTTCCTGGTGACCGACCTCGGGGATCTCGCTCCGGTCCATCTCACCTACACCCCGCCGCCGTCGTCCGGCGCTCCGGCGCGGCAGCCGCGCGAGGCGACCGGTGGTCCCGCGCTGGCCGGCTGGGCGCGTGGCGCCTGTCTGCTCGCCACGCTGCGCGGGTCCGGCGTACGGGCCGTCAACAACTGGACGTACGCCGAGCAGGAGTTGCCCGACAAGGGCGGACGGGCAGCCTGGGTGTGCACCCGCGCCGACACCTGGCGCGGACGCGGCCGGGTGCTGGTGCAGTTCCAGCCGCCGGCCGGGTCGGTGACCGCGCCGGGGACCGTGGTGGCCGAGGCGAAGGACTCGGCAGCCTGCAGCAGGTTCGGGCAGCATGTGCTGGCCGGCACGCACTGGCGGTCGCCGTCGGGCAGATGGTTCCTGCTGGCGGCCGGCAGCCGGGCGGTCACGCGGATCTCCGCGTCCGGAGCAGTGACGGCCGGAGCCGCGGGTCCGACGATGGCCGTGCCCGCGCCCCGGGGCGCCCAGGTGACGCTGTCGGGCCGGACGCGGAGCGGGGAGGGTCTCCCCGCGCTCGGAGGCTGACGCCGACCGCTCGGCGGGGGCGGACAATTGACAGGATGTCAGTTACGGTGTGGGCCCCGCTCCCTGCACCGGAGGTACGGTCCATGCCCCGCCGACTCCACCCCGTGGAACTCGACTTCGCCGATTCCGCCCCCGTACGCCTGGTCTTCACCGGTGACGTCTCCGCTTCCCCGGAGGCGGTCTACCGGGCGCTCGCCGAGGACGTGACGGGCTGGCCGGCCTGGTTCGACGCGGTGTCCTCGGCGGTCCCCACCCGCGACGGCGCGGGCCGGGACGTCCGGCTCAAGGGCGGCGTCTTCTTCGGTGAGACGGTCATGGCGACCGATCCCCATGAGCGCTACGCGTACCGGGTGGACACGACCAACGCACCCGGCCTGCGCGCCCTGTTGGAGGAATGGGTGATCACTCCGACGGCACAGGGCAGCCGCGTGCGGTGGACCTTCGCCGTGGACGGCCCGGCTCCGGTGCGCGCCCTGCTGCGGCTGAGCCGAGCGGGCCTCGACACGTCCTTCCGGCGTGCGATACGCCGGCTGGACCGCAGGCTCGCCCGGTCCGCCACGCCCTGACCGGCCGCCCGGGCCGCGTCAGTCGGGCCAGACGCCCGTCGACAGGAAGCGCTCCAGGGTCGCGGTGTAGGGAGCGATGTCCAGACCCTGTCCGGCCAGCCACGCGTCGGAGTAGTACTTGTCCAGATAACGGTCGCCCGGGTCGCAGAGCAGGGTGACGACACTCCCCCGCCGTCCGTCCGCCACCATCTCCGCGATGATCCTCAGCGCGCTCCACAGACCGGTGCCGGTGGAGCCGCCCGCCTTGCGCCCGATGGCCGCGTCCAGTGCCCGTACGGCCGCGACGCTGGCGGCGTCGGGCACCTTCATCATCCGGTCGATGGCTCCGGGGACGAAGCTCGGCTCCATGCGCGGCCGGCCGATGCCTTCGATACGGGAGCCGCAGTCGGTGCTGGCCTGCGGGTCGCTGTTGGTCCACCCCTCGAAGAAGCAGGAGTTCTCCGGGTCGGGCACACAGATGCGGGTGTCGTACTGCATGTAGTGCACATAGCGGGCCACGGTCGCGGAGGTGCCGCCCGTGCCGGCCGTGGCGACGATCCACGTGGGGCAGGGGTACCGCTCCAGCCGCAGTTGCTGGTAGATCGACTCGGCGATGTTGTTGTTGCCGCGCCAGTCGGTGGCCCGCTCGGCGTAGGTGAACTGGTCCATGTAGTGGCCGCCGGTCCGCTCGGCGAGTGCCGCCGACTCCTCGTACATCCTGCGGGAGTCGTCCACGAAGTGGCATCGGCCGCCGTGGAACTCGATCAGCCGGATCTTCTCGGTGCTGGTGGTGCGCGGCATCACCGCGACGAAGGGAACGCCGATCAGCTTGGCGAAGTACGCCTCGGAGACGGCCGTGGAGCCGCTGGACGCCTCGATGACGGGCTTGCCAGGCCGGATCCAGCCATTGCAGAGGCCGTAGAGGAAGAGGGAACGGGCCAGCCGGTGCTTGAGGCTGCCGGTGGGGTGGGTGGACTCGTCCTTGAGGTAGAGGTCGATGCCCCACTCCTCGGGCAACGGGAATCTGAGCAGGTGCGTGTCCGCCGAACGGTTGGCGTCCGCCTGGACCTTGCGGACCGCCTCCTTCAGCCAGGCCCGGTACTGCGGGTCGCTTCGGTCGACGTCGGCGGTCGCCGTCGCCCCGTCCGTCACACGCTTCTCGTCCGTGCTCATGAGCGTCGCCCCTCGCCTTGGCCAGTACTGCATCCCTCCTGCCACAGTAAGCCCCTCACCTGCACAAACGTTGACTTTGGGCATCCATAGGAGTCGCTTGTGGGCCGGGACGTGCGCTACCTGCGGACACGTACTGGTGCACGCGGCCGGAGTTGTGCAGACTGCCAGGAGATGACCTGACGAAGGGGGCGGTGGGCCGATGGCGATGGCGGAGCCCGAGTTCCGGGCCACGGGCGTACGGATCGAACGATGGCCGCGCTCACTCACCAGGGCCGGACAGGTATTGATCAAGGACGGCAAGGTGGCCTTGCTGACGAGTTACGGCCGAGTGATCGACAGCGCTCCCGTCCGCGCGGTCAGCGCGGGGCGGCCCTGGTTCGCCGACGAGGCGAGCACGGCGGTCACGGTGAACGGCAAGCGGTACCGGCTGACCATGGGTCAGCGCAATCACCGGCCCGAAGCCCGGGCACTGGCCGGGCGTTTCCTGGACGCGGTGCGCGGCGCGGGCGGCCGCAGGGACTGAGATTCCCCACCCGGGTGCTGCCAGGTTGCGGGACCGTCGTCATTGGTTCACGCTGGTCTCACATCACTCAGGGTGCACCGGCGGTAACGCTGTGATCCAGCCCGCCGGACAAATCAGCAGCCAGCCAACTGCTGGATCCGATCCTCCGTTCTCTTCCGGACCTCATTCGGGGAGTCGCAGCCGTGATCAGCCAGCCAAGCAGGCACTGCACGGTGGAGCTCCAAGCCCTGCCGTCGCGGATCGGACAGGTCCGCAGAATCATTTCGGCGCAACTGCGCTACTGGCATCTCGATCCTCTGATCGACCAGGCAGCGCTCGGCGTCACTGAACTGCTGACCAACGTCCACCGGCATGCCGAGCCGGACAAGATGTGCACCGTGGACATCGAGCTGCTGCTCGACCGCCTCACGGTGTCCGTACAGGACAACGACCCGCGACTGCCGACCGTGCGGGACAGCGATGCGCTCGACACGTCGGGGCGCGGTCTCGGACTGATAGCCGCCGTGAGCGACTGCTGGGGTGTGCATCCCCGGGGCGACCTGGGCAAGGCCGTCTGGTTCACGCTCTCGGCGCCGTCGGCGGCCGTTGCGCTGCCCGTGCACCCGATCGTGCACGGGGCCACCACGGAGGGGCCGTTCGCCGCGGCTCCGCCGGCCGTGTCCGAGCACACCGCGGTGCCGTCGACGGTGTCCAGCTGACCGGCCCCTGCCGGTGTCGCGGCAGCCCCGGTCCCCGGCGGGCCTGTGAGCCCGCCGGGGACCGGCGGCCGCGGCACCGG
>NZ_JBHXSL010000056.1:0-47292 GCF_042714725.1 Streptomyces sp. NPDC058685 | reverse complement strand
CCCTTTGTCGAGGCCCTCGACGTCACCGTGCTGGACACGCCGTTCCACTCCGAGGGGAACATCGCCACGGCGGGCGGCTGCCTGGCGTCCCAGTACCTTGCGACGTGGGTGATGACGCGAACGGTCGGGGAGGACGTGGCACGTGGTGTCCTCGACTATGTGGCCCCGGTCGGCGAGAACCAGGAAACGGTGGAGCGGGCGCTGCGGGCCGTGCACGCGGGCGAGGTGGCGGTGCACTGAGGCTGTCGGGATCGATCTGCTGGAACGTTTTGGGGCTGGCCGGCAGGAGTGCCACATTCTGTCGGCTCGGCTCGGCTCAGCTCGTGGGGGAGTGACGGCCGGGCCGCCCGATCCGTGCTCATCGCTCCGGCGACGTGGGCGGCTCTTTGCCGTTGTGGACTGTTGGCGCCTGCCGGGGTTCCAGAACTGCTCTGGTCTCGGCCGGGCCCGATGGGGTTGAGGGGACCGGAAGGAGGGCTTACGGCGTGGTCAGTCGCTGGGGGAGATCAAGAAGAGGGCGCCTGGTCGCTGACGTCATTTCTGTGCGCTGCGGAGGCGTCAGGAGAGCAGGTCGATTTCCTGTCCGATGTCTTGTTGTTCTGCCTGCTGGTAGGCGAGCCACGCCAGAGCGAGGTCTTGCCAGGGAAGTCCGACCGGCGCGTAGACGGAGCGGTCCGTCGCACTGGTACGTCCCGGATGGTCTCCGCGCAGAACATCACCGAGTGTGGCCTGAGCGGCCGAGGTCGGAAGGCCGGCGGCCGACAGGACACCGGTGGTCGCGGCGAGTTCACGGTCGTCGACGACCAGGAGTGCGGATTCCAGCAGATCGGCGGCGAGTTCCTGCTTGCCGGGCTCATCGGCCCCGAGGCTGGTGATGTGCTGGCCGGGCCGGGTGTCGACCAGGCGCAGCAGCGGTGAGCGTGACCAGGTGGCGAGCAGGACGATGTCAGCGGCTGCGGCGACCTGTGTGGCGGAGGTCAGCAGGCGGCCGTCGTGGCGTGAGGCGAATGCCTTGGCGCGATCCGGATCCGCATCGTGCACGACGATCTCACGATGCCGCCGCAAGGCCGTCAGACCCTGCACCATGAGTTCGGCCTGCGCGCCCGCGCCGATCACTCCCACTGCTGAGCCGTCCGCCGACCCGGGGCTGGCCAGAAGGTGAGTCCCCAGGGCTGCGGCCAGCCCGGTGCGCCATGCGGTGATGGTGGCGGAATCCATCAGGGCGAGGAGCCGGCCGTCGTGACCACTGTGGAGGCAGACAACTCCGCGCAGGGCCGGTCGGGCTCCGGGGAACTTGGCGTTGGCTTTCACCGTGTACGCCTCGATGCCGGGCAGCACACCGGGGATCAGAGCCGTGGCAGTGCCGGGAAACGGCAGGTCCGTACGTACTCGTTGCCCGGCGATCGGGGAGGCGGGGGCGCGGAATCCGTCGCGCAGAGCAGCGATGCAGGACGCCGGGTCCAGCACGGCCTGCAGGTCACTGCGGGTCAGTAGACGGGTCATCCACTCATGATCCCTTGCGGACCCGGCCCTGCTGCTCCCAGCGGTCGATCCGCTCGCTGATCTTCTCGGCGGCGGCGCGCAGGCCCGCCAGCTCGGCGGGGTCGAGAACGTCGAAGACGAGGTCGCGTACCAGGGCGACGTGTCCCGGGGCGGCTTCGGTGAGATGGGCGTAGCCGGCGTCGGTCAGGATCGCCTGGGTGTAGCGGCCGTTGGTGGGGTCGGGTTCGCGGCTGACGAAACCGCGGCGTTCCAGCCTGCTGATCATGTGAGAGAGACGGGACTGCTCGGAGTTGGCGAGGACGGCGAGGTCGCTCATGCGCATTCGGCGTCCCGGCCGGCCGGACAGTCCGGCGAGGACGTAGTACTCGGTGTAACTGAGGTGCGCGTCCTGCTGAAGCTGGGCTTCCAGCGCGGACGGCAGCCGGTGCAGCATCAGGCCGAGTTGCTGCCATGTCTCCTGCTCTGCCGGGGTCAGCCAGCGTGGCTGATCGTTCGGGTGCGGAGGCTGTTCAGGCATGCCCCGGAGTCTAGCTGGCGTGAACGTTCACGAGTCGCGACTCACACTTGAACATTCATGAGTCATTCCGTAAGGTCTGACATGAAGATTCAAGTGAACGGGCCGACTCCGCATGGCGGCCCATCAAGGAGAAGACCCATGAGTGACCTGAAGATCGCCGTCATCCTCGGCAGCACCCGTCCCGGCCGCAACGGCAAGGTTGTCGCGGACTGGGTAGTGGACCGGGCCGCCGCCCGCACCGGCGCCGAGTACGAGCTGGTCGACCTCGCCGACTACCCGCTGCCCCACCTCGACGAGGCCATTCCGCCGGCCATGGGCCAGTACCAGGGTGAGCACACCAAGGCGTGGGCGGCCAAGATCGCCGAGTTCGACGGCTACATCTTCGTGACCCCCGAGTACAACCACTCCACCTCCGGCGTACTCAAGAACGCGATCGACTACCTGTACGGCGAGTGGAACAACAAGGCCGCCGCTTTCGTCTCCTACGGTTCCCTCGGCGGCGCGCGAGCCATCGAGCATCTGCGGGGCGTGGCGAGCGAACTTCAGCTGGCCCACGTGCGTCAGCAGCTGTCCTTCTCACTGTTCACCGACTTCGAGAACTTCTCCGTCTTCAAGCCGGCCGAGCAGCACGACGCTGCGGCGACCACCCTGTTCGACCAGTTGGAGTCCTGGGCCCGCGCCCTCAAGACGGTCCGGGTCTGACGCCCTCGCCCGCCGGAAGACGGGCGACCGCCCCTCAGCGGCGAGTCCCGGAACGGACGGCGTTTCCGTTCCGGGACCGCGCCTGATCACCTCACCAATTTCGCCACCGTGCCCACGACGAGGTCTTCGACCGTGCGCGCCTCGAGTCGCGTCTTGACCCTGCGCACCGCCGCTGTCCGGGGCAACCGGGACGGCGGGGACGAGTCCACATCGTCTCCGGCTGTCGCCACCCCTGCGAACGCGCTCAACGTGTCGGCACTGTCAGCGGCCGTCGCCACCTCCCCCTTGGCAGACGGCCCGCCCAGCGGCGGCTGGTCCTGCGGACGGTCTGCCGCGTGCGGGGCGAGATCCCTGCGAGGCACGTCCTCGGCCATCATCCGCCCGCATTTCCCTCACGCCCTCACGAAGTCTCGAAGTGGATACCCTCATGTCTCGAAAAGCCTTCAAGGCCCACGGCGACGCGCATGCCAACCGCTGGAAGGCGCTCGTCTTCATCGCGCTCGCGCAGTTGATGGTCGTCCTCGACGCCACCATCGTGAACATCGCCCTGCCGTCCGCCCAGCAGGATCTCGGCATCTCCGACGGCGACCGGCAGTGGGTTGTCACGGCGTACGCCCTGGCCTTCGGCGGTCTGCTCCTGTTCGGCGGCCGGGTGGGCGACCTGTGGGGCCGCAAGCGCGCCTTCGTCATCGGTCTCATCGGTTTCGCCGCCGCCTCCGCGCTCGGCGGCGCGGCGACCACCGGCGCAACGATGTTCGGCGCCCGCGCCCTCCAGGGCGTCTTCGGCGCCCTGCTCGCCCCCGCAGCGCTCTCACTGCTCGCCGTCATGTTCACGGACGCAAAGGAGCGCGCCAAGGCATTCGGTATCTACGGGGCGATCGCCGGTGGCGGCAGCGCCGTCGGCTTCATCCTCGGAGGTGTGCTCACCGAATACCTGGACTGGCGCTGGACGTTCTTCGTCAACATCCCTTTCGCCACCGTGGCGGCGGCCGGCGCCTACTTCGTCGTCCGTGAGCCCGAGGGCGGCCGCAACCGCTCGCCACTCGACATCCCCGGCGTCGTCCTGTCCACCCTGGGCCTGGTCTCGCTGGTCTACGGCTTCACCCGCGCCGAGTGCGACGGCTGGGGCGACACCACGACCATCTGCCTGTTCGTCGTGTCGGTGGTCCTGCTGCTCGCCTTCGTTCTCACAGAGGCGAAGGTCAAGGCTCCGCTGCTGCCCCTGCGCGTGGTCACCGACCGCAACCGCGGTGGCGTCTATCTCTCCCTCGGCATCGCGGTCATCGCGATGTTCGGCACCTTCCTGTTCCTGACCTACTACCTACAGGTCGTGAAGGGCTACTCGCCGGTCAGGAGCGGGTTCTCCTTCCTGCCGATGGTCGCGGGCATGATGGTCGGCTCGACCCAGATCGGCACGCGACTGGTCACCCGCGTCCCGCCACGGTTGCTGATGGGCCCGGGCTTCCTCGTGGCCATGGCCGGCATGCTCCTGCTGGCGCAGCTGGAGGTCGGCTCGTCGTACGCCTCCACCGTCCTGCCCGCGCTGCTGCTGCTCGGTCTCGGCATGGGTATGACGTTCACGCCCGCCATGTCCCTGCCCACCCTGGGCATCGAGCCCAGGGACGCCGGTGTCGCCTCCGCGATGGTCAACACCTCGCAGCAGGTGGGCGGAGCGATCGGCACGGCCCTGCTGAACACGATCGCCGCCTCCGCGACGACCGCGTATGTCAGGGGCCACATCGCCGGCGCCGCGACGAAGCCGGAGCAGCAACTCCTCCAGTTGCAGGGCGTGGTGCACGGTTACACCATCGCCATCTGGTTCGCCATCGGCATGCTGTTGATCGCCACCCTGGTCGTCCTGGCCCTGGTCAACGCCGGCCGCGAGGGCAGTGAAAGAAGCGCGGACGAGGTCGCGCTGCCGGTGGTTGCCCACTGAGGCACCGGGCGGCACGCGGATGCCACCGTCACGGTGACCCGGAGAGCCCACGGCTCAGGACACAGTCGGACACACCATGACGTGAGCTCAGATGCTCGCGCCACACCCGAGTTGAGCCACAGCGACGGTGGACCGGTACGCACACCACATCACCGCCATGAAAGCCATGGCAGGCCGCTGAGCGGCCCGCTGTTCGGTGCGGGCCCCGGCCGACTACTCCCGCCCCGCAGCGGGCGATGCGGAAGGAACGTACGTTGACAGAGCAGTTGCGGCTGATGGCGGTCCACGCCCACCCGGACGACGAGTCCAGCAAGGGCGCGGCCAGCATGGCGAAGTACCTCGCCCAGGGCGTGGACGTCCTGGTGGTCACCTGTACCGGGGGCGAGCGTGGTTCCATCCTCAACCCCAAGCTCCGCGGCGACCCCACGATCGAAGCCAACATCCACGAGGTCCGGCGCAGGGAAATGGACGCCGCGCGGGAGATCCTCGGCGTCAAGCAGGAATGGCTCGGCTTTGTCGACTCCGGCCTGCCGGAGGGCGACCCGCTGCCCCCGCTGCCCGAGGGGTGCTTCGCCCTGGAACCGCTGGAGAAGGCCGCGGAGCCGCTGGTGCGGCTCATCCGCGAGTTCCGTCCGCACGTGATCACCACGTACGACGAGACCGGCGGCTACCCGCACCCCGACCACATCATGACCCACACGGTCACGATGGCCGCCTTCGATGCGGCCGGGGACCCCGACGCCTACCCGGACTCCGGTGAGCCCTGGCAGCCGCTGAAGGTGTACTACAACCACGGCTTGTCGATGGCCCGGATCCGCGCCCTCCACGCCTACCTGATGGAGCACGGCCACGAGTCCCCCTACGGCGAGTGGATCGCCGCCTGGGAGCACGAGGGCCTCGAGGATCGCGAGTTCACCACCCGGGTCCATTGCGCCGACTGGTTCGACGTGCGCGAGCGCGCGCTGCTCGCCCACACCACCCAGATCGACCCGGACGGCCCGTGGTTCCTGGTGCCGCTCGACGCCCAGCGTGAAATATGGCCGACGGAGGAGTACGAGCTGGCCCGCTCGCTGATCGACACCTCGCTGCCTGAGGACGATTTGTTCGCCGGCGTCACCGCCGGCGTCACCGTCTGACCTGGCTGCTTCTGGCGGCTCATTCCAACTACCCGCCGGACGGCGCCCGCTGGCCCCCGATCGTCACACCGGGAACAGGCCGCACAGCGGTTGGGGCGGTGCAGTCGGCCAAACCCACGCCTGGCCCACGCGTACGGCCGGGACAACGGCTGCGCATGGTGTCCCTGTGGCCGGCCCCCGCTCCCGGGAAAGACCACCTACACCTACGACGGGCTGGGCCGCCTGAAGACCGTCAAGGACGGACGAGGGGGCGTCACCCTGCACGAGTACGACCACCGCGTCCGGCTCACGAAGGGCGACGCCTCCGACTACGCGACCGTCACCTACTCTTACTCCTACTCCAAGGCGGGACGGCGGCAAGAATCGCGCCAAGACCGATGCGGTCGCCGGGCGAACGACCAGCTACACCTACCGGGGGCCAGCGGGCGCTGGCATAGCCGTCATTCTCCGCATCTTCCCTTCTAGTGGTCGTCGCGCCACCCCAGTTCAGGGGTGCGATGGACTTCAAGATTCGGGAGAACCGGCAGGAGGCTGTAGGCCGTAGAGCCCTGGTCCGTGAGCGAGCGGAATACGTCTGGCTCATGGGCCAGGGCTTCACCAACACACAGGCTTGCCGCATCGTTGGGATCAACCGGCGGACTGGCAAGCGGTGGCGGCACGGCCGCCAGGCCACGGGAGTGACACGGGGCGCTCCACCGGTCCTCAGACCGCTGTCACCCGACAGGCCGTCCTGCTACCTGCGGGAGCCTGAGCGCACGCATAGATTCGCCGCAACGGCATGCCGCTACGCCAGGGCACCTCCCGCTGGGCCTACCAGCCGCACCCCGCGCAGGCCCGCGCCGACGCCCGGCGGCCTCGCCCGAAGCCGGGAAAGATCGGCCAGAACCCCCGAACTGCGCGACTTCATCCAGGACCGCCTTGCACCCGGCTGGAGTCCGGAACAGATCTGCCAGGCGCTCTGCGGACACGCTTCCCCGACCGGCCGGAGATGCACGTGACCCACGAGACGATCCGACCTGAATCAGCTGATGCTCAAGACCGCACAGCCGGAGCCAATGACGATGACGTTGCGTACGTCGGGGGAGACGCTCACCTGGTGGTCTCCGCGTCGATCTCGTCGATCAGGCCCTCGACCAGCTTCTTGATCTCGTCGCGGATCGGGCGGACGGCCTCGACGCCCTGTCCGACCGGGTCTTCCAGCGTCCAGTCGAGGTAGCGCTTGCCTGGGAAGACGGGGCAGGTGTCGCCGCAGCCCATGGTGATGCAGACGTCGGACGCCTTGACCGCGTCGACGGTGAGGATCTTGGGCGTCTCGGCCGTGATGTCGATGCCGACCTCGCGCATCGCCTCGACCGCCGCGGGGTTGACCTGGTCCGCAGGGGCGGAGCCGGCGGAGCGGACCTCGATCCGGTCTCCGGCCAGGTGACTGAGCCAGCCGGCGGCCATCTGGGAACGACCGGCGTTGTGGACACAGACGAACAGCACCGAGGGCTTCTCGGACATCAGGAGGTCTCACTTGTCTCGCGATGATTCAGGCACACGTGACATCAGCACCCGGTGGCGTCAGCTACCACTGATGTGACAGTATCAGCCCATGATGACGTCAGTCGACACTGACCTGATCCGGGTGCTGGCCGACCCGCTCAGGCTTCAGATCGTGACCCTGCTCGCCCGCGAGATGCTCTGCACCACGCACCTGGTCGAGGAGACCGGGGCGCGGCAGACGAATGTCTCCAACCACCTGCGCGTGCTGCGTGAGGCAGGGGTGGTGGAGACCGAGCCGTGCGGGCGCTTCACGTACTACAAGCTGCGGCCGGACGTCATTGCCCAGCTCGCCGGCCAGTTCGCCGATCTGGCCGACTCTGCCCGCAGTGCTGCCGAGAACAAGAGGGCCTGTCCGTGACCCCCACTGAACCGACCACCGCCGCGCCTCTGCAGAGCGGCGAGGAGGCTTCGGTCGTTGCCAAGCTGTCCACTCTCGACCGGTTCCTCGCTGTGTGGATCCTGTTGGCCATGGGCCTCGGGCTCGGGCTGGGCCGGCTCATCCCCGGGATGAACGATGCTTTGGCGAAGGTCGAGATCGGTGGCATCTCGCTGCCCATCGCGGTCGGCCTGTTGATCATGATGTATCCGGTGCTGGCGAAGGTCCGCTACGACAAGCTGGATGCCGTCACCGGCGACAGGAAGCTGATGGTGTCGTCGCTCGTCATCAACTGGATTGCCGGTCCGGCGATCATGTTCGCGCTGGCGTGGATCTTCCTGCCGGACCTGCCCGAGTACCGCACCGGGCTGATCATCGTCGGTCTCGCCCGGTGCATCGCCATGGTCATCATCTGGAACGATCTCGCCTGCGGCGACCGTGAGGCAGCGGCTGTGCTGGTGGCGCTCAACTCGGTGTTCCAGGTCATTGCGTTCGGCCTGTTGGGCTGGCTCTACCTCGACCTCCTGCCCGGCTGGCTGGGTCTGGGTGAGGGGGAGAAGCTCGACATCTCGATGTGGAAGATCGCGCTGAACGTCGTCATCTTCCTCGGAGTGCCGCTGCTGGCAGGCTTCCTGACCCGCCGCATCGGTGAGAAGAAGATGGGGCGCGAGTCCTACGAGGCGAAGTTCCTGCCGAAGATCGGGCCTTGGGCGCTGTACGGCCTGCTGTTCACGATCGTCATCCTCTTCGCCCTGCAGGGGAAGACGATCACCTCGCAGCCGCTGGACGTGGCCCGCATCGCGCTGCCGCTGCTCGTCTACTTCGCGCTGATGTGGTTCGGTACCTTCCTGCTCGGCAAGGCCATCGGACTGAACTACGACCGCACCGCCACGCTCGCGTTCACTGCGGCGGGCAACAACTTCGAACTGGCCATCGCGGTCGCGATCGCCACCTTCGGCGTCACCTCGGGCCAGGCCCTCTCGGGTGTGGTCGGACCGCTGATCGAGGTTCCGGTGCTGGTCGCGCTGGTCTACGTATCCCTGGCGTGGCGCAAGAAGTTCACGGCGCAACAGCTCTCAGCATGACACAGCGCTCCGATGTGGTGGTGGTCGGCGGCGGCCAGTCAGGTCTCGCTGCCGGCTACCACCTCCGCCGCCTCGGGGTGGACTTCGTCATCCTCGATGCGCAGTCCACGCCGGGCGGAGTCCGGCAGCACGTCTGGGACCCACTGCAATCGACTACCTTGCCGACTACGAAAAGCGCTACGACCTGCCGGTCCAGCACGGTGCCCACACCGTCGACTACCGACGCCCTACAGACTTCGCGGGACAGCACGTGATCGTGGTCGGCGGGGCAACTCCGGCGCGCAGATCGCCGCCGACCTCGCCCCGGTCACCGAACTGACCAGGTCACCCAGCGCGAACCGCGTTACCTCGCCGACGACATCGACGGCCGGGCACTGTTCGACGTCGCCACGGTCCGTCGCCGCGCCCTCGACGAAGGACGCACCGACAGCGGCGGCGTCGCCTCCCTCGGCGACATCGTCGCCGTCCCACCCGTCCGGGCGATGCGTGACGTCGGACTCCTCACGGCCCGCCCCGTATGGCGTAGTGGGTTGGGGAGGCACGACTCGCTGCAGTGGACTTTGCCGGCTGCGGAAAGCACCGCGTCGGCGGACTCGTGAATCATGCGGGTTTACTAGTCTGTCGCACCGCGTGCGACGCTGTGGGCTGGCTGCTGCGTGCTCGTCCTCCTCAAGGACCTTCTCGGTCCCCGAATTCTGGGAAGGGCCAGACCCGCAAGAACCTCTGCCCTACCCATAGCGTGCCCGCCTGCATGCTGGGAGAGGGGCCGCCGACGGGATGCTGCAGACGGCGCGCCTCAGCGGCTTGCGGTCTGGGTCAGGTGGTCAGGTGAGGCGTTCGTGGAGGTCGGGTTCGGGCTGTTCCGGGGTGGCGGCCCAAGTGGACAGGAGGTGCAGCGCGTCAGCACTGGGGGAGTTGGGAACAGCGCTGTAGATCACGAGCGTGAGGGCGGGGTCGGAGGCCAGGGACATGGATTCACCGTTCAGGTCCAGGTCCCCGACGGCCGGGTGGTGGAACTTCTTTGCGCTGGCGCGGTGTTGGCGGACGTTATGGTCTGCCCACCGCTTCCGGAAGATCTCGCTGCGGGTGGACAGTTCTCCGATGAGGTCGGTGAGGTCCTTGTCGTAGGGGTTTCGGCCGGCTTCGGCGCGGAGCATTGCGGCGACATCGTCGGCCGCCTTGTCCCAGGCGGGAAGAAATGCGCGGGCGGCCGGCTCGAGGTAGATGAATCTGGCGAGGTTGGCCGGGCGGCGCGGGATCACGAGCAGGGGCGCGTAGAGGGCGCGGGCCAGGTGGTTGACGGCCATCAGGTCATGGTGATCGTTGTGGATGAAGGCGGGCGCATCCCTGATGGCGTCCAGCATGTGCTGCAAGGCGGGCCGTAGGCGCTTGGAAGAGCTGCGGCGGTGGGCTGCGGCGGAGGCGGGGGCGCGGCGGGCGAGGTCGTACAGGTACTGGCGTTCGGCATCATCGAGGTGAAGCGCGCGGGCGACGCGGTCCAGGACGCTGTCGGAGGCTCCCGCCAGGTTTCCCCGTTCCAATCGCACGTAGTAGTCGACCGAGACGCCGGCCAGCATCGCGACCTCCTCGCGGCGCAGCCCTTTGACGCGCCTGTTGCCTCCGTAGACCGGCAGCCCGGCCTGGTCGGGGCTGATACGAGCACGGCGGGAGGCGAGGAACTCCTTGATCTCGGCACGGTCGTCCATGGTGTCCACGGTAGGCGAGGGTCTGGGGATGAGGCAGGTACTGGCGTTACCTGGAAGACCGGGCCCTGCCGCCGACCCGTGGAACTCCGTTCACTGGGGGTGGCCCTTCGGGACGTCTGAGGCGACCTGCTTCAGACGGGCACCCTGAGCAGCCAGGACGACGTGAAGGGAGCCTTTCGGGGACGACAAGATCGGTGACGTCGTCCATTTCGAGGTCGCGAGCCGCGACAATCAAATCCAACACTCAAGAAAAGCGATCATGAAGCTCACGACTGCGGGGGCCTCGGAGGTCTCCCGTATCGATCTGCGGACGGCGGACATGTCGAAACCAGTCGGTACGCGCTACATCATCATCGGAGCCGGGGCGATCGGCGGAACCATCGGGGCGCGCCTGGCTGATGCCGGCCATGAGGTGGTCCTCGTCGCGAGGGGCACGCACTACGAAGTGATGAAGGCGGATGGGTTGCGCTTCCAGGCCCCCGACGGCGAACACGTCCACCGGCTCGCCGTCGTCCAAGGTCCGGACGCACTGGGCGAGTTGCGAGCGGACGACGTGCTCGTGCTGGCCGTCAAGTCCCAAGACAGCGGGGTTGCACTGGATACCTGGGGCGCGGCACCGGTTGCCGGCGGCGGCACTGCCGCGGAAAGGCTGCCAATGGTGTGCGTTCAGAACGGCGTCGAAGGCCAGCGGATCGCTCTGCGCTGCTTCCGCCGCGTGTACGGCGTGTGCGTCTGGCTGCCCGCCGCCTTCGTCGAACCGGGGGTGGTCTCCGCGCCCGGCGCTCCGCTCACCGGCGTTCTGCATATCGGGCGGCACCCCCACGGCGTTGACGACACCGTCCGCAAGATCGCCGCCGACCTGGAGACCGCCTGCTTCGAGGCCCCGGTGGTTGCCGATGTGGCCCGTTGGCAGTACGCCAAGCTACTGGGCAACCTGGCCAATGCGATCAACGCGTTGAGTTGGCCGATCGCCGGGGAGGAGGCGCGGCGGTTGTACGAGCAGGTACGCGCGGAGGGCGAGTCGGTCCTCAGGGCCGCCGGAATCCCCCATGTGAGCGGGCAGGAACAGCAGGAGGCCCACGGCGGCAAGGTGCGTTGGGTCGGAGGGGGCGGTGGTTCCTCCTGGCAGTCCCTCACCCGTGGCACGGGAACGATCGAGGCCGACTACCTCAACGGTGAGATCGTCCTGCTGGGGCGGCTGCACGGCGTCCCAACCCCGCTGAACGAGCTGTTGCAGCGGATGGCCACCACTTTCGCGCGTGAACGGCGGCCGGCTGGGTCGCTGCCGGAGGCGGAGCTGGTGCGACTGGCGGACGAGGCGGTGGCGGCAGCGGGAGCTGGGGGTGTCGCGTTGTGACTCAGCGGGGCATCCCGCGCGTTCCGTGGCGGTCACGGGCGATCCGCGCAAGCGGTTGGAGCCCTTCATCTGCCGATATCGGAGTACAGGCGGGTAGGCAGGCCCGCCTGAGGCCTATGCGGTATTGAGCTCCGCCCCCGATCGGAAGACACGGGCCGTGGGCCGGGGACCGACGGCTTCCGGGGCAGGCGGCATTTCCGGGACGAGGCAGGTACTGGCAGTACCTGGAAGACCAGGCACTGCCACAGGCCGGCGAAACGACGTTCACTGGGGTGGGCGTTCAGGCAGCCGGCGCCACTTAGGGCCCTCTGCTTTGTGCGAGTCATCTGGGCGCCGAAGCGGCGGAGAGGCTGCGCATCGCCGCCGACACTGTCGGTGACATCGTCCCCCCAGCCGCGATCAGCGACGACCACCTCGAACATTCGAAAGAGCGATCATGAAGCACAGCACTCTGGGAGATCTCGAAGTCTCGCGCATCGGCCTGGGCACGATGGGCATGTCTTCCTACTACAGCGGCGCTGGGAGCGACGACGCCGAGTCCGTCCGCACCATTCAGCGAGCGGTCGATCTGGGTGTCACGCTGATCGATACCGCCGAGGTCTACGGACCGTACGTCAATGAGGAACTCGTCGGCAGAGCGCTGTTGGGGCGCCGTGACGAGGTCGTGCTGGCGACCAAGTTCGGCTTGATCGCGCACGCGGACGCGGACGGCGGCATGCATGTCCTCGACAGCAGCCCGGCCAACATCCGCGCCGCGGTCGAAGGCTCCCTGAAGCGGCTCGGGACCGACCACATCGACCTGTATTACCAACACCGCATTGATCCCAATACTCCGATCGAGGCCGTGGCGGGCGCAGTTGCAGAGCTGGTGCAGGAGGGCAAGGTGCGGTATTTCGGCCTGTCTGAGGTCGGCCCGGACACGATCCGCCGGGCCCATGCCGTGCACCCGGTGGCGGCGGTCCAGTCGTCGTACTCGCTGTGGAACCGCGAGGTCGAGGAGCGGGTGCTGCCCACGCTGCGCGCGCTCGGTGTCGGCTTCGTCCCGTACTCACCGCTCGGCCACGGCTTCCTCACCGGCACGCTCCGCTCTCCCGAGCAGTTCGACGAGGGGGACTGGCGCCGGACCAGCCCTCGCTTCCAGGGCGAGAACTTCCGGCGCAACCTGGCCCTCGCTGACGAGATACGGGCCATCGCCGACGAGGCCGGCGCCACGCCGGCCCAGGTAGCTCTGGCCTGGCTGCTGGCCAAGGGCGAGCGGATCGTTCCCATCCCCGGCACCAAGCGGGTCACCCGCGTGGAGGAGAACATCGCCGCCGACACCGTTGAGCTGACCGCTGAGCAGCAGGCCAAGCTAGACAGCCTCCCCCCGGCCGCCGGCTCGGACGAAAGCGAGGAAGCGAGGCAGCGGATCGAGCGCTGACGCGCTCTCTCCCCAGCCACGCAGACTGGGGCCGGCCGGAGGGCCGCGCCGAGTGCGGTCGAGCCCCAGCCGAAGCGAAGTTAGTGTGGAAAACAAGGTCTCCAGACGGGGCGGACGGTCATGGGCCAGTGCCTCGTCCAGCAGTTCGCCCATAGTTGCCAGCCCGAGAACGCGGGAGTCGTCATGACCGCACTCGCCTACTCCGTGTACGTTGCACCATCCAAGCCTGCGGTGTCCGATGATCTTCCGCCGGGCGAGGACCGACGGATGTGGTCGCCCACGGCGTCGACGCTCATTTTCGGTGAGCGCGACGCGGTTCTGGTCGATCCGTTGCTGACCGTGGAGGAATCTCGCCGCCTGGCCGATTGGGTGGATACGCAGGGCAAGAACGTGACCACGGTCTTCGTCACCCACGCACACGGCGACCATTTCTTCGGGGCGCCCGCCCTTCTGGACCGCTTCCCGCAGGCCCGCCTGGTGGCTGCGGCGGACGTCGCGGCGCACGCTGGGGCGCAGTGGGACGCTCCGTGGTTCGACGGATTCTGGCAGCCTCGCTTCCCGGACCAGATCTCCGACCGGCGCGTGGTCCCCGAGCCTCTGCCCGACGGCCGGATCGAGCTGGAGGGGAAAGAACTACGCGGGATCGAACTCGGCCATACCGACACCGATGGCACGAGCGCCCTGTATGCGCCCTCCATCGGATTGGTGGTCGCCGGCGACGCCGTCTACGGCGACGTCCACCTCTACCTCGGCGAGGCGAAAGGACACGGCAAGCAGGACTGGCTGCACGCTCTGGACGTCCTCGCAGAGCTCCGGCCGGCAGCCGTAGTGTCCGGACACAAGCGCGATGGCGACCCGGACAGCCCCGACGACATCGACCGGACCCGCCGCTACATCGAGGACTTCGCCACGGTGGCGGAGAAGGCTGACAACCATGTCGACCTCTACGAGACGATGGTCCGCATGTACCCCGACCGCGTGAACCGCGGTGTGCTGTGGAACTCGGCGAAGTCCGCCCTGCCCTGATCGGATGGTGCCTCCGGCCGTGGGGCATTGGTCGTGACCGGTGAGGGTTCCAGATCGTCAGTGCGAGGACTGCGAGGTTGTGCGGGCGCTGGCGCAGCGTCCGATATCGGAATCTCCGTCGGCCCACGGCCGACGCCTATGCTGCGGCCATCGCCCGACCTGACGTGGCCCGCTCCCACGTGCCTCCGAGGGCGCCGCTGCGTCGTAGCCGTGGGTTGAGAACTTTGCCGCACCCTGGCCGCAAACCGCTGCGCGGCGACCGTGGGCAGATTTTCGGTGAGTTCGTCGCCTCGTGCGCCTGCCCTGTGGTTCCTGCGGACCTCAACGTCATTTGTGCCAGCGGTGGTTGGACCGGAGCAGGGGAACACCACCGGGAATCTGCTGTACGGCAGAACCATGAAGGCCCAAGAGGTGTTCTGCGTGCGATGCGGCAGCGCAGACGTCAGGCGGGTGTGCCGATGGCGGCGTGGACGGAATGGACGGCGCTGGCGCCCTCTCCGACGGCGGCTGCTACGCGCTTCATGGATCCGGAGCGGACGTCGCCGGCGGCGAAGACGCCTGGCTCGCTGGTTTCGAAGGGGAGCGGGCTACGGCCGATGGCGGCCCATACCGGGCTGAGCGGGTAGGGGTCCAGCTGCACGTCGGTTCTCAGGAAGCCATGGGGGTCTGTGGACAGACCGGACAGCCAGTCGGTGGCTGCGGACGCGCCGATGAAGCAGAACAGGCCGCGGCACGGCTGGTCTGCGTGCTCACCGGATGCGCGGTCGGTCAGTGCGATCCCCTCCAGCTCATTTCCGCCGTGCAGTTCGGTGACCTCGGTGGAGGGGCGTACCGTCACCCGCGGATCGGCGCGAAGCCGGTCGAGGAGGTAGGTCGACATGCCCGATGTGACGTCCTCGCCCCGGACTGCCAGCGTGACGCCACAGCCGCGTGAGGCCAGGTACAGCGCTGCCTGCCCGGCGGAGTTGGCGCCCCCCACGACGCAGACCGGCTGACCGGCACACAGCTGGGCTTCGAGGTTGGTGGCCGCATAGTAGATCCCGGCGCCTTCGAACCGGTCCCACGACGCAAGGGGCAATCTGCGGTAGCGGGCACCGGTGGCGATGAGGACGGCGCGGCTGTCGATGCCGGTGCCGTCCGTCAGGACGACGCGCAGGTAGTCGTGGCCGGTCTCCAGAGCCGCCACCTGGCAGGGGCTGGAGAGGCGGGCGCCGAACTTCAGTGCCTGCAAGGTGGCCCGTTGCATGAGATCCCCACCGCTGAGCCCCGAGGGGAAGCCGAGGTAGTTCTCGATCCGCGAGCTGGCCGCCGCCTGGCCCCCCGTTCCGACGCTGTCGAGTACAACGGTGTCCAGTCCCTCGGAGGCGCCGTAGACGGCGGCTGCCAGGCCCGCAGGACCCGCTCCCACCACGGTGAGGTCGACGGCGCCTGCCTCCGCGGCCCGGTAGGAGAGGCCGAGCGTCGAGGCGAGCTGTGCGGGAGTGGCCCGGCGGAGCACCTTGTCGTGGGTGACGACGGCGGGTAGATCAGTCGTGGCGAGCCCTGCCGAGCTCAGGGTTCGTTGACCGGCAGGGCTGCCCGCTTCGGTCCAGAGGTGCGGTAGGCGCTGGCGTGCGGCGTAGGTGCGCAGGGCGAGCCCCTCCGCGGATGCGCTGACGCCGACGATCTCCAGTCTGCGCGCCACGACACTCGCGCGAAGCCGGTCTCGTCGAGCGAGAAAGGCGCGCAACAGGAGGTCGGAGAGATCCGCCTGGTCGGCCATGAGGCGCCGGAACTGGGACGGAGGAATGCGGTAGATGCGCCCTGGCTCCACGACGCGGGCGGCCAGGTCCACCGTCTGCCCGGTCAGCAAGTTGAGTTCGCCGATGAAGCCGCCGCGACCGTATGTCGCGATGACCGCCTCGTCGTCATCCGGGCCCGCGGGCGCCACCAACTCGACGGTCCCGGCCTCGACCACGATGAGGTCATAGGCCGGTTCACCGGCCTGGAAAACTGTTTCTCCGCGCTGCACGTCGTGGCTGCTTCCGTACGAGGCGAGCCGGGCTCGCTGCTCGTCCGTCAGCTGCGGTGAAGCCTCCCCCGCAGAAGAAGGCCGGGGCTTCGGCGACCCGGATTGCGGCTCCTTCATGATTTGCCTCTATTCGTGACAGGTCACGTCAGGCTATGCCTGTCGATCACGTGCCCTCGGCAGCCACCCCGCACGCGCCGCACCTCCAAGGACGAGGGCCGTCCGCACGGCCTGCAGCAGGCGCAGGCGCGCCCGGCGGGGGTCCTGGTGGGGAGTCGCTTGCCGCACTGGGACATCCGCTGCTGAACCGCGAACGCGCGGGGGAGGACCTGAATGGGCGAGTTGATTCCCTCATGTGCCTCACCGCGAGTGCGCGTTCGGCGCACGCCGGACAGGCTGACGTGCATCCCGCCCGTCCTCCGAAGGAGAACAGCTATGACGTCGTCCCCCCTCGCGCGGCCTCGACGGCGACGAATACGCGCGGTCATTCCCGCGCTGGTGACCGCGGCGGCCTTGTCGGCGTCGGTGCCAGCCGCCGCCGACGGCGGGCCCACGGCCCCAGGGAGCGTCACCAGCACAGCCGGCAGCAAACCTACCGTCGTACTGGTGCATGGCGCGTTCGTCGACGGTTCCAGTTGGAACGCCGTTACCGGACGCCTGCTGGCCGACGGCTACCGTGTCATCGTCCCCGCCAATCCGCTGCGCGGTCTGCCCACCGACTCCGCCTACATCGCCAGCGTTCTGCGGAGCGTCGAGGGCCCCATCGTCCTGGTCGGCCAGTCGTACGGTGGGGCAGTGATCACCGAGGCAGCGGCCGGCAACCGCAACGTGAAGGCGCTCGTGTACGTCTCGGCCTTCATGCCCGACAAGGGAGAAGTCCTCGGTCAACTCGCCGCCAAGTTCCCTGGCAGCGAGCTCAACCCCGCCTTGGTGCAGAAGCCCTTCACGAACGCGGACGGCTCCACGGGCACGGATCTCTACGTCTCGCCGGACAAGTTCCGCGCCGTCGCCGCAGCGGACCTCCCACAGACAGCCACGTCGGTGGCGGCGGCAAGCCAACGCCCCATCTCCGCCACGGCCTTCACCGACAAAGTAACGTCCGCCGCATGGCGGACCATCCCCTCATGGGCCGTCGTGGCCACCAACGACAAGGCCATAGCCCCTGACCTGGAGCGCTTCCAAGCCAAGCGCGCCGAGTCCCACACCGTCGAGATCGACTCCTCCCACAGCGTGATGATCTCCCACCCAGACGCTGTCACCGACGTCATCCGCGACGCCGCCCGAGGGCAGTCCTCCACGCCAGCCCTCGCCGAAACAGGACTCACCCCCCTAGGCGTCGCTGGCGCCGCCGCCGCAGGCGGAATGCTCATCATCGGAGCGGGGCTCATGGTGATCAGCCGCAAACGGTCGACCGGTACGCACTGACCGACAGCCCGGCACCCTCCGCTCAGATCCTCACGCGGCGCGTAGAAGTTCCCCGCGCCTATGCAGACGTCTATTGCTCCGCAACCGGTAACGCGCCTGCGGTGCTGCCCGAGGCCGGCACCACCAAGGGAAACTGAAAGGCTTCACCGTGGACATGAAACTCGAAGTCGTAGTACTTCCGGTTGCGGACATCGACCGGTCGAAGAGCTTCTACTCCGCACTGGGGTGGCGGCTGGACGCCGATATCGTCGCCGATGACGGTTTCAGGGTTGTGCAGCTGACACCGCCGGGTTCCTCGTGCTCGGTGATCTTCGGTAGCGGAGTCAGCTCGGCCGCGCCCGGATCCGTCGAAGGCCTACACCTCGTGGTCTCGGACATCGAGGCGGCACGCGCGGAGCTGGCTCACAGCGATGTCGCGGTGAGCGAGATCTTTCACGACGCGGGCGGCGTATTCCACCACGCAGGGACGAAGGACCGGCTCCCCGGCCCGGACCCAGCGCGGGCCAGCTACGGATCGTTCGTTTCGTTCACCGACCCGGACGGCAACAGCTGGACGGTGCAGGAGATCACGGAGCGGCTTCCAGGACGGTGACACCGAGACGGCGGACCAGCCGAGGGCTCGCGATCGCTGCACTCCCGCTTCGAGCACTCATTGCGCGGACACTGCGGCTCGCGTGCCCTGCCGGGACTCGCAGATCAACCGGCCTCACGAACCGACCGCTTCTACGAGAATTCGACGACAGCCCGGCTCCTGCGGCTCGTCGACCTTCCCGAGGTGCGAGTCCGGCACGCATCAGCCGCCCAGCCGCCAATACGGGTGTTCTTGGTACCAAGACGGACCTTGACGGGGACATGCGCTGGCTGAGTCTCTTCGGTAAATGGCTTTGAAGAGCGGGCATGGGTCTTCAGCGCACGTACAGATCGTCGAAGGGGACTGTCTAACGAATCGGTTGGCCGTGTCTCGGTTGGCCGTGTCTCCCCTTCGATGGTGACGGACGCGCTGCTATCCGACAGGGATGACAGCTGTAGCTGCCGGACCTGCGGGAAGCCCTGCGCAGGGGTAGGTCGCCCACGTTGCTCTGCGGCGCAGGCACCCCGCGCCGGGTTCAGCCGTGTCGCCGACACAGCCGAGGGCCTGTTGCTCAGCGCGGGCGCGGAGGGTCGCGAGGCGAAGGGAGTCATTTTCCGGTGTCGATGATGTTGCTGCCGTGGGTGAGACGCTCGACGATGGCCGCGCAGAGGCGTGGTCGGTGAAGGTACGAAGAGGCTGTGTGACATGGTGGCCCGGCCCGTCGGCGGGCGACGTGAGCGCCATGTTTACCGATCGTCTGCCGTCCTCATATAGGTCTGAGCAAACGCATCGCCGGCGCAAGGAGCGTGACCGTCGCTTCTATGTCTCCCAGCTCCTCGGCCCGGTCCAGATACGCGGCCATCGTCTCCAGCAAGGCAGCGAGCGTGAGGGCCGCTCTCGGATCCAGCCCGGCCATGTGGGCTGCCGCTCCGAGCGCCTGCCCGTCCGTCACCCCTGTCGGGCTGTCCCTGGCCAAGGAGGCGACGATGCTCCTGCTCACCGTGCCGTCCGCGGCGATGTCCTTCGGAACGTACGCGGCCAGGAGCAGCCCGCCCTCCTGATCCTGACCCACCATCCACCGTTCCTCGGAGGACTGGACGGCATCTTCAGCTCGAATCCGCAGAAGAGCCGACGCTCCCCGCAACACAACACTCGCCATGCCCCCATGGTCCTCCGGCCTCGCCACCACCGTCTGCGCCCACCAAGGCCGAGCGCACAGCCGCGGTGCGAAGAGCGTCGGGTCGGGCCCTCTGGCGCCCTGCGGGCTGAGGCACGGAGGAAACCCCCAGCGGACCGTGCTGCGCCAGGCGGCCACGCGAGCTCGCCGTCCGCTCACGGGCAGTGAACCACCGGGAGCTGACCGAGAGGGATCGGGAGTGTCGAGGTCGAGGCCCTGACCGGCCGAGCCGTCATCGACATGGGCCGTAAGTGGATCACCCTCGGGCGCGCGATTCGTTCATGATCGCGGCTTTGGCGAGTCTCGGTAACACCGGCCCTGGGAGCGATCCGGGAAGAGGTTCACACTGGCTCGGCTGGGGCTACGCGCACGCCAGAGCACCGACAGGCGACCGGCTACGCAGAGGAGGATGCTGGAAAGGGGGGTCGGCAAGACCTTCCTCTGATTTGGGGGCGGGTTCGGGGGCTGGCGCCGCTGTTGTGGCAGTGATTCCGCCAGTGCGTGCTGGGACATCTCGGGTGGAACGGAACCCTCACTGGCCGGTGTGCGAATTCAGGCGAGGGGAACCAGCGCGGTGATGTGCTTGCCTGTGGAGTGGAGAGTGATCGTGACGTTCTTCGTGAGGCGGCGTACCAGTGGCCAGCCGTAGCCGCCGAGCCGGGGTACTCCCGCTGCTTCGCTGGCGTGGACGAGCGGTGCGCGGGTGCTGGTGTCACCGACGACGACGAGGAGTCCTTCGTCGGTGATGTCGGCGGTGAATTCGGTGAGCCCGCCACCGTGGCGGAAGGCGTTTGTCACCAACTCCGAGGTCACCAGGAGCGCGTCGGCCACCACCACATCCGCCAGGCCTTCCCCTTGCATCCCGCAGAAGCGTGAACTCAGGAGTCTGGTGACCATGTCCCGTGCTGCGGCGGCATTGTGCGGCACCGGGGTTGCGGCGCGCTCCACCTGCCCGGTCATTTGCACGGCAGCCTTCTCGGCCTCGTCCGGTGCGTGTTCCGGATGAGGATTCTGGCCAGACACTTCGGCTTCGATACTCATCGCTTTGTCCGCGTGCCCGGTTGGCCGGGGCACACACCCGCCTGTATGTCCGGAATGCGTCACTGCGGGGACGATCAGCACGTGCGCGCCTGATCGACGCTGCCCGCGAACTGGAAGGCTTCCTGCGTTCCGGTGACCTCGAACAGTCGGAGCACCTTGACGTTCATCGGGCCGACCAGCACCAGCGGTACCCCGTTCGCGGTGTGCTTGCGTTGGCCGTGCAGCAATGCGTGCAGCGCTGTGGAGTCGGCGAACGCCAGCCCGGACAGATCCACCACCGTCCGCCTGCCCTTGCCTTCGGCGGCGCTTGTCAAAGCCTCGACGAGCCGATCGCCGTCCGACCAGCTGTCCAGGCTGCCCCGGACACGGATCAGCACCACACCGTCGGCCGAGGGCTCTACAGCCACCACCAGTTCATCACTCGACATGGGGCATATTTTTACAACACCACGGCGCACCGAGGTGACCCGCCGTCGCTCCCGGCGATCACGCTACCGATCGTCTGGAAGGCGGGCGGTACGGCCGGCCCCGCGGGAAGTGGGGACCGGGGTCAGAGGAACCGGCGGATGGGCTGGACGGCCAGTTCCCGGGCCCGTTGGACGACGGAGCGTCGCTTCCACCGGCCGGCCTGGATCCGTTCGCTGGCTGCCACGTCCGCGTCGAAGTGCTCGTCGAGGGTGGCGGTGAACTCGGGGTCCAGGACGGCGAGCATGACTTCCTCGTCGTGGTCGAGGGAGCGGCGGTTGAAGTTGGTGGAGCCGATGAGTGCGGCGACGTGGTCGACGGTGATGACTTTGGCGTGCATCATCGTCGGCTGGTATTGGTAGATCTTCACGCCGCAGGCGGTGAGGTCCTCGTAGTGGTGCTGGCCGGCCAGTTGGCAGACCCGCTTGTCGGTGTGCGGGCCGGGCAGCACGATCTCCACCTCGACGCCGCGCCGCGCGGTGGCGCAGAGGAGTTCGATGAAGTACGCGTCCGGTGAGAAGTAGGCGGTGGCCAGACGGAAGCGCTCCTCGGCGGACTCCAGCATCACGCGGATCAGGGTCTGCATGTCCTGCCAGCCGAAGCTGGCCGAACCGCGCACCACCTGCACGATCGCGTCGCCCTGCGGGCGGTGCTCGATGAACCGGTCGCGGTCGTCGAAGAGTTCGTCGTGGCACTCGGCCCAGTTCTGCGCGAACGCCGCGGCGATGCCGTCCACCGCCGGACCGCGGACCTCGACGTGGGTGTCGCGCCACTCGTTCTCATTGCGCGCATCACCGCACCACTCCTCGGCGATCCCCACCCCGCCGGTGAACGCGGCCTCCTCGTCGACGACCAGGACTTTGCGGTGACATCGGTGGTTCTGCTTGAGCGGCGAGAGGTACAGCGGCTTGCGGAACCACGCCACATGAACCCCGGCCTGCTCCATCGTTTGAAGCAGTTCCGTCTCGATCAGCCGGCTGCCGAACCCGTCCAGCAGCAGCCGCACCCGCACACCGGCGCGGGCCCGCTCAGCGAGGGCCTGGGCGAACTGGCGGGCGATGTCGCCCTTCCAGTACACGAACGTCATCATGTCCACGGTGTGCTCGGCACGGCGGATCCCGGCCAGCATCGCGGCGAAGATCTCATCCCCGTTCCGCAAGGCGGTGAGCTGGTTGCCCTCGGTCGCCGCGATCCCGATCAGCCGCTCCAGACGTCGCCGTATCCGCGCGACGCGGACGTCCGCAGAGGGAGCGTCCGGCGCTGTGGCGGCCTGCGGTCTCAGCTCGGGCGGTTCTTGCGTACTGGTCATGACATCCCCTGGCCGGCACACGACGAGGAAACCCCGGGCCGCGGCGCCCGGTCCGGCGCGGGCTGAGCGGCCAGCCGACCCTACCGCCAGGGACTCGATTGCGGAGCCCGGCCCCGGGCATGCGCTCGCGGTGACCGATGTGATCGACGCGTTCCGGCAGTCGCCGCAGAAGGCGACGAAGCCGGTCGCCCGCCGCACCACGGCACCGCTGCTGCGCCGGGAAGTGGCCGTCCGGCCACGGGGCGTGGGGCATCTGGGTTGCTGGTCGACCGAGGTTGTGCTGCCGGTCCATGGCGGAGCCGCTCGCGGCCGCCCTCGAGCACCGCAACACCCGGGCCGACCATCACGCCCGCGGCGAGCAGGAGCGCGAGGAGCCGGGGCGGATAAGCCGAGACGCCGCGGCCACGACCAGGAGCCCGTAACCGATGAAGGGTGGGCGGATCGCCCGCTGCCGTGGGCCTGCCCCTCGTGCAGACCCCCACCCGACACCGGGGCAACCATGCTGGAGGGCTACCGGCCCGCGCCGGGCGGGCGGTGCCCGCGGTGTGAGCAGGCCTACCGCGAACTCGCTCAGCGCCGTGAGCAGACCGGTGTCCTGGCCCGGCTGCGCGCCCGCACCGGGAGCGCCTGAAATCGGGGCCTGAAGAGGCGTGACTGACGGGTGTGCCTCGGGTGTGGGCCAGGATCGCTCAGAACTGGTCCACACCCGGCGGGCAAGCCCACAGGAGGGGCCCTGGGCAAGCCCTTCGCTTCCAGCATGCGCCTGCCGCAGTACCGGTGTCGCGGTGGCGTGGCTGCTCCGGGCTGCGGCAGGCGGCATGTGACCTGGGGGATCTGGCGCAGGGCTGGCTGCTGTCGCGTACGCGTTGCTCGACGTGGCCCACGCGATCCGCGAGCACACGGAAGCCACAACACAGTAGCCAGCCCAGGCGGAGGGCTGCGGCTGCCGGCCGCGGGCCACGCGGTCGCTCGTGGGAGTGGTCCCAGCCTGGGTGCCGTGTGCCGGAGCTCCGCCCACAGCCGGTCGTACGCGGCCGCGTCGTCTGTTTCCCATCCGTCCGGCCGGCGAATTTGGCGCAACGGGACCCCTCCCTCGGCCCGCCCTGCCCCTGGCCCGATGGCCGCTCTGAGCACCGTTGCCAGTGCCGGCAGTCAGGCCGCGCGGTGGCAGCATCCCGCAGGCGAGGCCGTCCACCGCAACCTCGCCTGCAACTCGGCCATTTGGCCGAGCCGGAGCGCACGGTGCGGCATAGCGTGTATCTGTCCGGAAGGTTTCCGACCATCAAGGAGCAATCAGATGAGTTCCGTCAAGAACATCGTGCTCGTGCATGGAGGCTTCGTCGACGGCTCCGGCTGGCAGCAGGTGCACCGTCTCCTGACCCGTGACGGCTTCAACGTCAGAGTGGTGCAGAACCCGACCCACTCCCTAGAGGGCGACGTCGCGGTCACGCGGCAGGTCCTCGACGCCCAGGACGGCCCGGCCGTGCTCGTCGGGCATTCCTACGGAGGAGTGGTGATCACCGAGGCGGGTCGGCATGAGGGTGTGGCCGCGCTCGTCTACATCGCGGCCTTCGCGCCGGACAAGGACGAGTCGGTCAGCACCTTGATCGCCGACCCTGCTCCCGGCGCGCCCGTTCCGCCGATCCTGCCGCCCCAGGACGGCTTTCTCTTCCTGGACCGCGAGAAGTTCGCCGCGTCCTTCGCGGGTGATGTGGCGCCTGACGAAGCCCGGTTCATGGCCGACTCGCAGGTTCCCTGGGGCGTGGAGGCGCTCGGCGGAACAGTCACGGAACCCGCCTGGCGCACCAAGCCGAGCTGGTATCTCGTCGCGACCGACGACCGCATGATCCCGCCGCCGGCGCAGCGCGCGATGGCCGGGCGTGCCGGGTCCACGGTCAGTGAGACGGCAGCGAGCCACGCGGTCTACGTCTCCCAGCCGGAGGTCGTGGCGGAGCTGATCAAGCAGGCCGCCGCCCACCGGGCGTAGTCCAGGGTCCGGCGCATGCGCCGGACCCTGCGTGGGCCATCGTGCGTGAACGCTCACGCCTGCCAGCATTCGCGTGCCTTCACGCGAGCAGACGAGCAGAAGGGCGGACAAGACTGGAGCCACAGCGGCGTGAGGCATAGTTGGCGTCGCCGGCCCCGGGCGGTCAATGATCACCGGTGTGGGCATCGGCCACGCGCGTTGGCGGGTGTGGGCCAGGCCGGCTCAGGAACTGGCCCACACCAGGCGGGCAAGCCACGGGCCCGGGAGGGGTAGCCCTGCCTTTCCAGCGTGCGCCTCTCGCTGTCGCGCGCAGCGGTGCCGGGAGTGTTTCCATCGTGATGGGTAGCCGTCACGTGGTGACGTGTAGCGCAGCGGCCGTTCGGATCTGTCACGCTCCCTGTTCGGCGGCGTTGTGGCGCATCCGCCAGGCGCGGGTGCGGCATCTCGGTGAGCAGTAGACCGCATCGGTCCGCTTGCGGGCTGGGACGGATATCCGGCACAGCGGGCACCGGCCCTGTGACCACAGGATCTCGCCCTGGATGAGCTGCAAGCCTTCGTAGACGGCTCGCCGGTAGATCTCGTTGTGCCGTTGGAGGCGTCGCCAGTGGCGGCTGCGGCACGTGGAGTTGCAATACCGCCGGTTGGTGCCGGCGTCCCGGGGCAGCGGCGTCCGGCACTGTTCGCATCGCCGCTGAAGCGTCTTGGGCACCCCACCAGCCTCCCGCCTGTGGGCACCGCCCGGTCGCCGGAGATCATCCCGGGTGTGGGCCGGCGCTCCCACAGTGGATCCGGCCCACACCCGGGGGCCTGTCGCCAGTGGCCGGGGCAGGCCCCATGGTGTGGGCATGCGCCACGGCGCTGCTCCCGGCACCCGCATCAGAGCTGGAACGCTGCCGGCCCTCTGCGCCTGCGAGGGGGAGATGGGGAAGATGTTCTGTGGCCCGGTGCCCGGTGCCCGGGTGCTGTCGGCGGCCGGCCCTGGGCGCCTGCTGGGTGGGTCACGGATCGTCTGTCGTGCGCAGGTAGGTCTGAGCGAAACGCATCGCCGCCGCAAGGAGCGGGGCTGCCGCTTCGGTGTTTCCCGGTTCGTCGGCCCGGTCTGCGTACGCGGCCATCGTGTCCAGCCAGGCGGCGAGCATCAGGGCCGCTTTCGGGTCGAGCCCGGCCATGTGGGATGCCGCCCCGAGCGCCGGCCCGTCCGCCGCCCCGGGCGGGCTGCCCTCATGGGTGAGCGAGGCGACGACGTGACTGTTCACCGTGCCGTCGTCGGCGACGTCCCGCGGCGCGCAGGCGGCCAGGAGCAGGTCGCCGGTCTCGTCCCGGTCCACGATCCACCGCTCTTCGGGGGACTGGACGGCATCTTCTGCTCGAAGCCGCAGAAGGGCAGCCGCTCCCCGCAGCACGACACTCGCCATGCCCCCTATGATCCTCCGGCCTCGGCCCCGCCGCCTGAGCTCACCAAGGCCGGCGCGGGCTGGCGCTCGGTTGCGTGTCCGGGGTGTCAGGTACGGCGTTGTGTCTGTTCGTCGGTGGCCAGCAGGTCCTTGGCTCTGCGTTCCATCAGAACGGGCAGGTAGGTGCGGACACGGGCGTATCGGAGCTCTTCGTACGCGATGCGTACCGAGGTGCGTACCAGGTGGGTGTCCAGCTGAGGGTGTGCTGCTGTCAGGCGTGCGGTCACGTGGCCGATGGCCACGGCGTCCTCTGATTCCGCTTTCATCGGCCTCGGCCTTCTTCCGGGAATCGCGTGTGCTCAGTTTCGCGGTGCGGCTTTCCGTGGGGAAGTCGATCTTTCGCCGCTTCGGGCGGCGGTCGGCAGAACCCGACCGGCTGGAATGCGCCGGGGATGTGCCGATCGTGGCGGGCGGCGCGGGACACGTGGTCATGGCGCAGATGCACCAAGACCCCGGGTTTCCACTCCCGGGGCCCTGGTGTTGTGCGGAACCGGGTTGTTCAACGACCGGCCGATCGCGCCGTCACTCCCTCTCCAGGGGTTCGGTCGCAAGCTGATGCGACCGTGCAGTGCTGTGGAAGGGTTGGGGGCATGCCGAGCAGCCGTCCCGAGATCCGTGTGTGTTCACCTGCCGAGTGCGTGCTGCCCATGAGCCATGCGCGCGCCGGCTGCCCTTTCACCAGCAAGGAAGCCGAGGTGGAGGAGATGAAGGCAGAGATCTCCAGACATCGGGCGAAGGACCTGGTGAAGGAGTGGACGATCGTCGGCGAGTGGGTGCACTGACCTTCATCGGGCTGTGCCGCGTGCCCGCTGTCCCACTGGATACGGAGCGCGGCAGCCTGTCAGCCGCAGGAGCACACTGGAAGGGTGAGCCAGCCAATCGTCGTTCATCAAGCTTCTTCGAAGCCGGGTCGCAGAGTGACCTGCCTCCGATATGGCCGCGACAACTTCCTGGGTACGGCGTACTCCGATCACGACCTGGTGGTCATCCTGGAGGGGGCTGGGTGGATCGACCCCGAGCAGATCATTGATGATCCGACGTGGGTCGAATGGCGCGGCGGCCGCGCCCATCTCTGGCACGTGATCTGAGCGATGCCCGCCGCTGTTCGGCACGGCCGGTCACTGTTCCTCGCTTGGCCCATGCCAGGCCGAGGTCGGCGAACTGCTGGAGTTGGTCGGTGGTGAGCTTCGCGTGCCGGGCCCTGGCGTTCGAGGAACACTCCGAGTCTGACCTCGGTGCCGTCGTCCAGCTGCTCGACGTGGGGCTCTGGGGACAGTCACGGAGCCGGTGCGGGCCGTGTACTGCGCCAAGGTCGGCGGTGATGACGTCGAGCCCTGTGGTGTCGGTGGTGGTGAGGTCGAGTTTCTGGCTGAGGCGCGACACCAATCAATGCCGAGGGGCTGCGCGCGTAGTGGCGGTGCTCCGACCGGCGCACGGTTGATGTTTCAACAGTGCCGACCACGCGGCGCGGCAGAATGACTCGACCGGAATCTGACCCTCACTGCGTGACGCTGATTTCGGCGCCATGGGTGAACGCTGCGCGCGGTATGAAGGCCAGAGAGCGGCGACGCGGGCTTGTCCCTGTGCTGCATCGGATCGCGGGATCGGGCAGTCGGCGTCGTGGTCAATTGCGCTGCGCGGTCAAGCCAAGGCCCGATCAGAGGTGAACGGTTCGTACGCTCTGTCCAGTGGACTGGTGGTTGGTGCATGCCGGTGGCCGGCACCCCTGAGTGGGTGCCGGCCTTTGCTGCCTCGCCTCAGGCGCCGACGAGTTCTTCCAGGACGTCTTCCATGGTGACGAAGCCGAGGACGGTGCCCTTGGTGCCGGTGACGGCGGCGAGGTGGGTGCCTGCTGCGCGCATGGCGGTCATGGTGTCGTCGAGCGGGGTGTCGAGGGCGACTTTGGTGATCGGGTGGAAGGCATTGCGCGGGATCGGCGCTGTGCGGTCGGTGAGGCCGAGGGCGTCCTTGATGTGGAGGTAGCCGAGGATCTCCTCGCCGGGTCCGGTGACGGGCAGGCGGGAGAATCCGTGGGCGGCGGCCGCGCGTTCGAGGCCCTGGGGTGTGATGTCGTGTTCGACGGTGACCACCCGGTCGAGGGGGACCATGACTTCGCCGGCGGGGCGGGTGCCGAGTTCGAGGGCGTCTTGGAGGCGTTCGCCGTCTTCGGGGCTGAGAAGGCCGGCGGCGCTGGAGTCCTTGATCAGGCGGGTGAGTTCGTCGTCGGTGAAGACGGAGCTGACCTCGTCCTTGGGTTCGACCTTCATCAGCCGCAGCAGGGTGTTGGCGAAGGCGTTGATGCCGAAGACGAACGGGCGCAGGCCGCGGGTGAGGGTGACCAGGGGCGGGCCGAGGAGCAGTGCGGTCGGCGCGGGGGCGGCGAGTGCGATGTTCTTGGGAACCATCTCGCCGATCAGCATGTGGAGGTACGTCGCCAGGGTGAGGGCGATGACGAACGCGATGGGGTGGATCAGCGCCTCGGGCACGCCGACCGCGTGGAAGGGGGGTTCCAGCAGGTGGGCGATGGCAGGTTCGGCGACGGCGCCGAGGACGAGGGAGGAGACGGTGATGCCGAGCTGGGCGGTGGCCATCATCGCGGAGAGATGTTCGATGCCCCACAGGACCGTCTTGGCCCGGCGGTTGCCGTTCAGGGCGGCTGGTTCGATCTGGCTGCGGCGTACGGAGATCAGGGCGAACTCGGCGCCGACGAAGAAGGCATTGGTGACAAGGGTGAAGGCGCCGATCAGCAGTTGGATGGCGGTCACTTGCTCTTCTCCTGTCGGCGGGCGGACGTGGCGGCCGGTGCGGTGAGTGCGACGCGGTCGGCGCGGTGGTGCTCGATGTCGAGGACGGACAGTTCCCAGCCGTCGACGGTGAGGGTGTCGCCCTGACGGGGGATGCGTTCGAGGCGGGTGGCGATCAGGCCGGCGAGGGTCTCGTAGGGGCCCTCGGGTGCGGTGAGGCCGATCTCTTCCAGCTCGTCGAGGCGGACGCTTCCGTCGGCTTCCCACACGGGGCGGCCGTGCTGGTCCGGGACCTGGATGAGGTCGGGGACCTCCATCGGGTCGTGTTCGTCGCGGACCTCGCCGACGACTTCTTCGACGATGTCCTCGACGGTCGCGACGCCGGCCGTGCCGCCGTACTCGTCGATGACAAGGGCCATGGTGCGGGCCTTGCGCAGTCGTCCGAGGAGGGTGTCCACGGGCAGCGAGTGCGGCACCAGCAGCGGTTCGCTCATAAGGTCGGTGACCGCAGTGAGCGGTCGCTTGCCCTCCTCCAGTGCGAGGACATCGCGGATGTGGACAGTGCCGATGACCTGGTCCAAAGCGTCGCGGAACACGGGGAAGCGGGAGAGGCCAGTGGCCAGGGTCAGATTCGCGGCGTCCGCGGCGGTGGCGTGGGCCTCCAGGGCCTGGACGTCGATCCGCGGGGTCATGACGTTTTCCGCGGTCAGTTCCGTGAGGTGCAGGGTCTTGACGAACAGCTCGGCGGAGTCCGCCTCGATCGCGCCCTGGCGGGCCGAGTGCTGTACGAGCGCGACCAGTTCCTCGGGGGTACGCGCGGAGGCCAGCTCCTCGGCGGGCTCCAGGCCGAAGCGGCGCACCAGGCGGTTCGCGGTGCTGTTCAGGTGCCGGATCAGCGGCCCGAACGCCGCGGTGAAGGCGCGCTGCGGGCCGGCGACGACCTTCGCGACGGCCAGGGGCCGGGAGATCGCCCAGTTCTTCGGCACCAGCTCGCCGACGACCATCAGCACGACGGTCGAGATCGCCACGCCGAGCAGGGTCGCGGTGGTCGACACCGCGCCTGTCGGCAGGCCGACGGCCTCCAGCGGTCCGCGCAGCAAGGCGGAGACGGAGGGCTCGGCGAGCATGCCGATCACCAGCGAGGTCACCGTGATGCCCAACTGGGCGCCGGACAACTGGAAGGTCAGTCGCTTGGCGGCCTTCAGGGCGCCCTCGGCGCCCCGCTCACCCGCCGCGGCGGCCCGTTCGAGCTCACTGCGTTCGACGGTGGTGAGAGAGAACTCGGCGGCTACGAACACCGCGCAGGCCAGCGTCAGGGCGAAGGCGAGGAGCAGCAGCAGGACTTCGGTCACCGTGCCACCCCCGCTCCCGGCACAAGTTCTTGCGGGCAAGGCGTGGCACGGCTCGTACTGGGAGGTTCACCCATTGCGGGTCTGCTGCTCCTTCTACACTCGCTCGGACCGCATCCCGGTCCGGAGGTCTGGGCGGACAAGTATCCGTACAACAATCGTAAAGGGTCAGTAAAGACCCTGGCCAGGTGGATGCGCACGAGACGCGGCAGCACTTCGATATCGCGCCCCGCCTGCCGCCCGGCAACCGCATGGCATGCGAGAGGACGCTGTACTCCGGCAGCTGAGATGCGGACACATAGACGCGCAGGGCCCGCAGTCGGGACGCGAGTGTTACACCCACGGTCGTCCGCACCGTTGCCTGCACAGGTGCACCCGCGGTTGCTCCGGGGGGCGCCTGCCGAAGGTGTGTACCCTCATTACGCGATCAGCCGGTTCCGCAGGTCGGAACCCGTGGGCAAGCCCGCTCTAGGCACCCGCATTCGTTGTACGCGATGGCCGTACACAGAGGTGAGCGACCGGGCCGGCCGCAGGCGCGGTGGGAAGACATGACTGTGGTGCGACGGCAGAAGGCCCCGGCGGATGCCCGGGGCCTTGACGCCGCCAACCTCATCCAACCCCTGGCCGACACCCACAACCACCTGACGGCCGGTCACCCCGACCTCGCCGCCCGCGTCGACAGCGTCACCCGCCACACCGACCAACTCCGCAAAACGCACCACAGACAGCAGAACAGCCGAGAGGCTGAGGTCGCGTCGGCTGCACTTCGGGCCCGGCCCAATGGGAGCCCTGTCAACGGGAGCCCCGCGAACGGGATGAGAGGCCTCCGCCCCGTGCCCTGCGGCGGGGGAGCCGCTCTCTACCATGAGGGGCTGTCGGTATGGGGCCTCACATGGAGGACGTCAGGGTGTTCGCGGTGGATGTCAGCCACGATGGGCGGGGTGTGGTGTTCGGGCTGCGCGGGGAGCTCGACTTCGACAGCACGGTGCAGCTGCACGAGGCGGGGGAGAAGGAGCTGGTCCGCGGCCGGGACGCGGGTCCCGTGGTAGCCGACTGTTCCGCTCTGACGTTTTGCGACTCTTCCGGGATCAGCGCTCTGCTGCGACTGTTTCGGCAGCTGGCCGAGCAGGACCGTGTGCTGCGGCTTGCGGCCGTGCCGGATTCGGTGGCGCGTCTGTTCGCGCTGACAGGGCTGGACCGGGTTTTTGCCGTGCACGGTGACGTGTCCGAGGCGCTGGCGGCGGATGCGGGTAGGCGTGACATGGTGGCTGCCGGCGCTGACGATTCGGCTCAGCCGGATGAGGGGGAGCGTGCATGAGTGGCGTACCGCAGGAGGAGCCGCGCCAAAGTCCTGGTGCGGCGGTCACGCGTGCTGCCGCCGAGGACGGTGCGGAGGAGGATCTGCGGGCGCTGTTCGGACAGTCCTCCGCCGTATTCGCCTACCTGGCGGGGCCGGCGCACATGCTGGAGACGGCGAACGCGGCGTTCTTCGCCGCGATTGGCGGCGGGGAGCGCACCCGTACCGGTCTGCCGATCGGCCAGTTGATGCCGGAACTGGTCGAGCAGGGCTTCATCGCTGTCCTGGACGGGGTCTACCGCACCGGCAAGCCATACACCGCCCGGGATGCCCGGGTGCTGCTGGGTGAGGGAGACAGGACGCGGGAGGCGTTCTTCGACTTCACCTACGAACCGCGTCTGGACGCCGGCGGTAATACCATCGGCGTGCGGGTGATCGGGGTGGAGACGACCCAGGTCAAGCACGCCCAGCGGTTGACGGCCGAGCACCGGGTGCTGCTGGAGCAGATCGCCCGCCAGGCGCCCTTGGCCGACGTGCTGGACGGCATGGCCCGCGCGATCGAGGACCTGGCACCGGAGGAGGTGCTGGTCTCGGTGCTGCTGGCCGACGCCGACGGCAAGCATCTGCGCCACGGCGCGGCGCCGAGCCTGCCCGGCTTCTACAACGAGGCCATCGACGGCATCGCCACGGGTGAGGGGGTCGGCTCCTGCGGCACCGCAGCGCACCGGCGCCAGCCGGTGATCGTCACCGACATCGGCACCGACACGTTCTGGGACGACTTCCGTGATCTGGCGGACAAGGCGGGGGTGGCTGCCTGCTGGTCCACCCCGATCCTGGCCCGGGACGGCTCGCTGCTGGGCACCTTCGCGATGTACCACCGCACCCCGCGAGCGCCGCAGGAGGCGGACCTGGCGCTGGCCCGGGTCTTCGCGGACACCGCCGCCCTGGCCATCGAACGCCACCAGGCTGAAGAGGCACGGCAGGCCGCCGAAGCCCGGGAGAAGGCCGCCCGTGACGACCTCGCCTTCCTGCTGAACGCCAGTACTTCCCTGACCAGCGACCTGGACGCCGTCCAGACCCTGCAGCGGCTGGCCGGCTCCTGCACCCCCCACCTGGCACCGCTGTGCGCTATCGATATTGTCGAGGGCGGGAGGGTGCAGCGCGTTGCCGCCGCCGCTCCCACCGAGCGGCAGCAGACTCTGCTGGCCTCCCACATTCCGGTCTACGACGCTGCCGACGACGCCGTCGCCCGCGTTCTGGCCTCCGGCATCAGTGAGGTCGCACGCCGCACCCCTACCGGGTCCGGCCCCTGGCAGGAGCTGGATGTCACCGGCTACCTGTGCGTTCCCCTGTTGGACCGCGGCACCGCGTTCGGCACGGTGACGCTGCTGTCCATGGGTGAGCACACCTTCGACGGCCACACCGTGGCCCTGGCCGAGGAACTCGCCCGGCGCGCCGCATCGGCGGCCCGTAACGCCCGCCAGTACACCCACCGCGTCACTCTCGCCCGCGACCTGCAAGCCGGCCTGCTCCTGCCTCACCTTCCCGAGGTGCCCGGCACCGACGTCGCCACCTTCTACCACCCCGCCGGCGAAGGCCTTGACATCGGCGGCGACTTCTACGACGTCTTCCCCCTGGACGACGGCCGGTGGGCGTTCCTGCTCGGCGACGTCTGCGGACGCGGCGCGCTGGCCGCCACCACCACCGCCCTGGTCCGCCACACCGCCCGCGCCGTCGCCCCCCTCCTGCCCGGCACGGAAGCCGTCGTTCAAGCCGTCAACCGGGCCCTGATCAACCGGCCCGCCGGCCACGGCACCGGCTTCGTCACCCTCGTCTACGGCCAGCTCACCCCCACCGCCGACGGCCTGGACATCGAACTGGTACGCGCCGGCCACACCCTGCCCCTCCACCTCGACACGCACCACACAGCCCACACCATCGACGCATTCGGTCTCCTGCTGGGCATCGCCCCCGACCCCCACGTCACCCCCCACCGCCTCCAGCTCCGACCCCACGAAAGCCTGCTGCTCTACACCGACGGCATCACCGAAGCCCGCAGCCCAGACGGCCGGCAGTTCGGCGAGCAACGCCTGGCCGACGCCCTGACCAGCGCACCGCCTCAGCCGGCCGCCCGTCACGTCATCGACGCCCTCACCCAGGCAGTGCACGCCTTCACCGGCGGCCACGACATCGACGACGACCAGGCTGTTCTCGTCCTGACCGCCACCGAGCCCCGCCAGATCCCGGCAACACCGCCGATTTAGAGCAGACCGCTGGGGCCATCGGCGCGCTTTCACGACGCGGATTTCGCGCGCCGCGGGGGCACGTGGCCAGCTTCGCGCCTATGTGGCGCTGATGGTGGCCCTGTCGCCGAGGCCGACGTGCCGCAGGGTTCGTTCCACGGTGTGCCTCGGTCCGTGGATGGTGACGGCTGGGATGTCGGTCCGTGTGGTGGTGGCGCGCAGGAGTGCGTAGGCGCAGGCGAGGTCGAGGTAGGTGACGTCGTGCATGTCGATGCGCCATTCGCTGGCCGTGCTCAGAGGACGGGTGCTGAGGGCTGTTTCCAGTTCCGGCAGGGCGTCGATCCTGATCTCCCCGGCCAGGACCAGGTCGGCCCGCTGACCGGCCGCGTACACGGCGATGTCCCGGGCGGTCGAGGGGGTGGATGGGTGATGGGTTGCCACGGTGGCCTCCTCTCGCGCGTACGGCGCTTGCTGTCTTCCTGGTCACCCGCACGCGAGGGCCCGTGCTGGTCGGGCGAACTCGGCAGGGGCTGAGGGCCGGCGCCGCTGGCAAAACGGGCCCACACCCGCCGGGCCCGCCTCCCAGTGGCCCGGCAAGCCCGTGTCTCCAGCATGCGGCGCGGTGGGAGTGCTGGCATCCGGCGCCGGGTGTCCCACCTGCCGGCCGTTTGTCTGGTGTGCAGGCGTCTTTCCGCCTGCCGTTGGGCAAGCCGTCCAGGCCTGATCCGGGGCGGCGAGGGTTGTTGCGGCGGTGCGAATCGGCGCTGCTCGCCCCGGTCATCACTCTGGCATTGCAGGCGTCTGGTGGCGTGCGGTGCTGCTGTCGTATGTGTCCTGGTGGCGCCGGACTTCGGTGTGGTGCTCGGTGGACCAGTCGGCGAGCGGGTCGATGGCGGAGAGCAGTGAGGCGCCGAGTCTGGTGAGGGAGTATTCGACGCGGGGCGGAACTTCCGGGTAGGAGGTCCGGTCGACCAGGCCGCTGCGCTGCAGGCGCTTGAGGGTGAGGGTGAGCATGCGGCGGGAGATGGCGGGGATCGTCGTGTCGAGGTCCGAGTAGCGGGCGTCGCCGGCGGCCAGGGCGCCCACGACCAGCATGCTCCATTTGTCGCCGACCAGGTCGAGGATCTCGCGGATGAAGTCCGCGTCCCGCTCGTCCCAGCGGGAGCACGGGCCGGCGAGTCGCAGCACGTTCGCCCGCGCCGCGTCGGGGCGGGTTGCCCGGCCCTCGTTGTTGCTCACGGTTGACGCCTCTCCGGTGCTCCTCAGGAACATGAAGGTTCCTTTTGTAACCCCTGTTCCGCTCGTGCACAGTGAGCTGCCTACCAGGCGTCACGCACTGGTCGAAGCGGTTGTGCTGCGTGCACAGGTCGGCAACCACGGGCCAGGTCAGGCGTATTCCCGCCTCGTCGGGCTCTCACGAGCTGAGAGGATGTGCTCGGTCGTGGACGGGCTCAAGGACAAGGTTTTCATCGTTACCGGCGGCGGTTCGGGTATCGGGGCGGCCACCGTGCGGCGGCTGCTCGCCGAGGGCGCCCGGGTGGCCGCGGCCAGCAGCAATCCCGACAAGCTCGCACGGACCCGTGAGCAGGCCGCGGATGCGGCCGACCGGCTGCTCACGGTCCAGTTCGACCTCCGGGATGAGGCTTCCATAGCCTCTCTGGTGGCCCGGACCACCGAGCACTTCGGCCGGCTCGACGGCGTTGCCAACGTGGCTGCCGCCGTCAGCCCGGACCTGTCTGCCCGAGATCAGGGCGTCGACACGATGGATCCCGCGGTGTGGGCCGAGATGATGAGGATCAACGTGATTGGCACCGGGCTCGTGATCCGTGAGAGTCTCCCCGCGCTGGTCGCCGCGGGCGGCGGCTCGGTCATCAACGTGTCCTCCCTGGCGGCCTGGCAGCGGGAGGAGTGACTGACCGCGTACGCCTCGTCCAAGATTGCCCTGCACGCGCTCACCCGCCACACCGCGCACACGTGGGGCAAGAAGAACATCCGGGTCAACGCCGTCGCACCCGGCGTCGTCCTCACCGAGAATGTTCGCACCGGCACGCCCCCCGAGATCCGCGAGGCCCTGCTGGCCAAGACCGCACTCCCGCGGCTGGGGGAGCCCGAGGACCTCGCATCCATGATCGTCTTCCTGCTGTCCGAGGAAGGCAGCTGGATCACCGGCCAGATCCTGTCGGTGGACGGCGGCGTGACCATGCGCGAGTAACACGGCCCGCTACGGCAGAATCGATAGGCAGTTCGGCCGCGCTGGGCGTTGAGGAGATCGTGGGGGAAGTCGTGCGGATCGAACGCGGCGGGGCTCATGGTGCGGAGCCTGGATCGAGCGAGGGGCAACACCCGGGAAGAGGGTTGCACCCGCAGGCTCGCGCTCTGGCCGCACTGTTCGGGGGTGGCGGTCGCGTCGGTACACCGGTGACACGCCTCTCCACGACCAGCGGCTGAGCACTGCGTCACCGGCCACCGTTCCTTGCCCATTCCAGGCCCAGGCAGCTGAAGGCGGTAGGCGTAGGGTCGTGTGTATGCCTGAGCTAACGCTCGACCAGGTCGAGGCGATCGCCCGGGATGCTCACGCGAGCGACGTGGATGACACGGGACGGCCGTATATCGAGCACGTGCAGGCGGTCGTCGACGGTGTTCGGGCGCGGAATGGCTCCAAGGATCAGATGGCCGCTGCTTGGCTGCACGACACGATTGAGAACGACGTGCTCACACGCGAATGGCTCAACTCGGCCGAACTCCCTCACGACGTGAAAAGCCTGGTCGATGCCATGACCAGGCGGCCCGGCGAGAGTGATAAGTCCTATTCGCGCCGCATCCTCGCGACCACGGGTGCTCTCCTCATCAAGGACGCTGACCTGGCCCACAACGCTGACCCGGACCGGCTCGCGATGATCGACGAGCCCACCCGCACCCACCTCAGCGAGAAGTACACGACGCTGCGTCGGTTGCTCGGTCTCACCGGCGGATAGTGCTCAGGGCGCGGCTGGACCTGTGGGCGGCAAGACTGTTCGGGCGGGCGTCAGGCAGCGTGTCCCCGTGTCCACCGGGCTCAGGGACGGCTTTGCACCTGCTCGTCGGAGGGCAGCAGGTCCCTGGCCCTGCGTTCCATCAGCACCGGCAGGTAGGTGCGTACGCGTGCGTACCGGAGCTCTTCATACGCTGTTTGTACTGAACTCTGCACCAGTCTGGCGTCCAGCTTCGGGTGAGCCTTGATCAGCCGCTCGGTCACGTGGTCGATGGTCACGGCATCCACTGGTTCCGCCTTCATGCGCCTCAGCCCTCTTCCAGGGGTTCGCCTATGCTCAGTTTCGCGCCGGGGCTTGCAGTCGGGAAGTCGATCTTCCGCCGTTTTGAGTGGCGGCCGGCAGGACTGACCGGCTGGAATCCGGCCGCCGTTTCGATGAACAACGCTACCTTCGGCAGCGGCCGCGGGCCTGTCATCCCCGGGTCGGGCTGACACCTGGCTGTAACGGCGGCAGCCGATCTTCACCGCTGGCCCCCCCCGCGAGGCAATCACCGGACACCGACGCGCGGTTGCCCGGTAGCGTGAGCTGAGCTGGAGCCGGTGATCTCGAAGACGGGACGGATTGGGTGGGCGGGTTCACAGCGTGGCTGGCTCTTCACGTGACGGATCAGGACGCCGTCGGTGAGCTCGCCAGGAGGGCCGCAGCCGATCCGGACTGGCCCGAAGGCCCGGACCGGCTGGCGACGTTCACCGACCATCTGGAGAGCGGAGGTGCCACCCCAACCGCACTCCAGAGCCTCACGGACGCCTGGATCCGCTACGCCTCCCGCTGATGCTCAGCATCGACCCGCACGGGCTCGGACAGTGCGGGACCCCTGGGCCCCAGCCCGGGGCTCACCGGTCTCCGTCGGCGCAGCCGCTGCCGACAGCATGACCAAGCAGAGATCCCGAGGGGCCCGCATGCCTGACCCGGATCCATGTCCGAGGCGATCTGGACCGGACGGATCGCGCGGCCCGCCGGAAGAGGTCCTGTTGCCTCGGACGCGCCGATGTCATCGAGGCGGAAGCGGCGCAGCCCTGCTGCGACCAGGCGGGCGGTTGTCAGGGTGCCGTCGATCCTGCGATCGCCGGCACCCGGTAAGTGATCGATCATCGACGTGCTACCCGTGAGGGCGCTGCGCTCCTTTCGGGGGGAGAAAGTTGGCTTGCCGGTGGAACATGGATAGGGGAGATACGTAAGGGGTTCTCCATGGCTCACGCTTCCACCGTCGCGGTTCTCGGAGCAGGCGCACTGGGTGCCGCTATGGCAACGCGGCTCGGAGATACTGGCCACGAGGTAAGGCTGTGGAACCGTACGGCGGAGAGAGCCCGTGCGGTGGCGGACGACGCTGCCGGGGTCACAGCAGTGAGCGCGGTAGGCGATACGGTCTCCGGGGCGTCCGTCGTCATGACTGTGCTCCGTGACGGCGCTGCTGTCGCAGAGGTCATGTCAGACGCCATCGACCGGCTCGACGGAGATGCCGTCTGGGTGCAGGCGAGCACGGTGGGGCCGCGGAGCGCTGGCGCCCTTGCCGGTCTGGCGAGTGATCACGGTGTCGCCTACCTCGATGCGCCGGTTTCGGGAAGTACCGCGCCCGCTCTGCAGGGCAAACTCGTCTGGCTGGCTGCCGGCACCGAGGACACCCTCACGCGGGCGCGTCCCGTACTTGACGATCTTGGCTCGTCCGTGCTGCATGTCGGGACGGGGACCGAAGGCAGCGCCGTCAAGTTGGCGGTCAACGCCTGGATGGCTGCCTCGACGGTCGCGATGAGCGACGTCCTTGCAGTGTGCGACGCTCTCGGCGTCGACCACGCGACCTTTATCCGGGTGCTGGAGGCGGGCCCGCTCGCGATGCCCTACGAGGTGCAGAAGGTGGGATTGATGGACAGCGCCTCGTACGCACCTGGTTTCGCGGTGCAACTCGCCCTCAAGGACATCGACCTGGCCGCGGCAGTTGCCGCCCCGAGCCCGCTGCTCCAGGTCGTCCGGGACCGCTTGGAAGCAACTGTCGAAGCGGGATACGACAACGAAGACCTCGCTGCCGTCGACTACCTGCGGAAGCCGCCGGCGTAGTCCGCCTGCGGGTCCTCGCTCGCCGAGGCCCGTTGAGGAAGGCACCGCCTGCGCAAACTGCTGCAGCTCTGGGCCTGGCACTGCTCCTGCTCGTTGCCGCCGCTGTCCGGGCGGCAGTCGAGGAGTTCTGGCGCACGGGCAGGGTGACCGGCCGGAGGCCGAGCGGTGGGCGCCGGGCCACATGAACGGGCAGCGCCTCGACCGGGAGCCCGTGGCCGGCATCGTGGAGAACGCCGACCCTTTCGCGCAAGGGCTGTTCCTCGGCCCTGTCGCTGGTCGCCGTTGGCTGCCCCTTGCAGTCCGAGGTCGGCCGCGATGGCGGCGGTCTTCTCACTCACTGCTCAGCTTCGTTCTAGGACGGCGATGTGGAAGGCACCCCGCAGGCTCTCGGCGAGGTGGAAGCCGTCATCGACGTCCTGAAAGGGATACACGCCCTGCGCGTTGCCATCGGAGATCGGCAGGAGGACTGACTCATCCAACAGGCCGCGTCCGGCGCTGTGGCCTGGCCCCCTAGGGCGTTTCTTTCCGATCATCGGATCGTTGGTCTGTCCGTGCCGTTGACTGACGCGCAGTGGGCGCGGATAGAGCCGTTGTTGCCTGATCGGACGCCGAGGCGGGGCGGGCGGTGGCGAGATCACCGACAGGTGATCGATGCGATCGCCTGGAAGTTCCGGACCGGGTCTCAGTGGGTGCACCTGCCCGCCGAGTACGGCTCGTGGAAGGGCGTGTATACGCGCCTGAGGAACTGGGCGATCGATGGCACTTGGGAGCGTGTGTTCACCGTGCTGCTCGCCCAGGCCGATGCCGACGGCGACCTGAACTGGGTCGTCTCGGTTGGCTCCACGATCGTGCGGGTTCACCAGCACGCGGCCGGGGCTCGCAAAAGGGGGCTCCGGCCGGGGAGCCTGGCGACCATGGCATCCGCCGCTCCCGCGGCGGGCTGACCACGAAGATTCACCTCGCCGCCGACGGCAACTGTCGGCCGCTGGCCTTCGTGCTCACCGCCGGACAGGCCGGTGACGCACCAGCCTTCGTAGAGGTGATGGGCTGCCTGCGTGTCCCGCGCCGGCACGGAAGACCTCGCACCAGGCCGGATGTGGTCCTGGCCGATAAGGCGTACTCCTCACGCGCCATTCGTGACCACTTGAGCAAGCGCGGCATCCGGGCGGTGATTCCGGTTCCGGCGGACCAGCGGGGCCACCGCCTGCGTCAAGGCAGCCTCGGCGGTCGGCCACCCGCCTTCGACCGTGAGGCGTACAAGCAACGCAATACGGTGGAGCGGTGCATCAACCGGCTGAAGCAGTGGCGCGGCATCGCCACCCGTTACGAGAAGACCGCCACGGTCTACCGCGCCGGCCTCCTCATCGCGGGCATCTTCCTCTGGTCTGCCCGCTGAACCAAACAAGCAGATCAGGGCCGGAGGCATTCTCCCTGTGGATCGAAGCAGATGAGTCCGTGCTCGCGAGCCAGCGTAGCGGCGTACTCGGACACTTCTTCTGCCTTGCCATAGGACATGAGCAAGTACACGATCGGGCCCGATGCCTCCTCGATGACCGGCGGGGACACCCATACGACACTGCGCTCGACGTCGTCTGGATATCGCGCGACGAGCGCTTCTACATACGCCACCATGCGCGGCGCCGGAGGCACGACGACATCGTCCGACTCCAGGTAGCGCTCGTAGAGTTCGTCGTAGGTCAAGCCCGCTTGGCGGTCGTCGAGTGGCCGGTCGCCGTCCCACACCGCAAGGTCGTAACTCACGAGCACATCGTCGCAGGCAGCAGTCCCGCCAGCGCCAGCGGGCCCGGAGATCGAACCCCCGCCAAGTGATCCGTAAGAGAGCGCCTAGACCCTTCACGCCAGCTGATCGGCGCCCAGTGCTCTGGCGCGCTGATGTTCATCCGGCTTGGGGCTGCTGAGCGGCGAACTTCACATTTCTGGGCTCTCTAGCGACCCTGACTGATTCCAGCCGGGGGTCAGCTCGTCGCGGTGGACATCCTTGCCGTGGACCTGCTCGCCGCAGGTCTTGCAGACGGTGTGGGCGACCAGTTCGTGGTCACGGTGACGGATGCGGCTGGGCGGATCGGTGACGACCCAGCGGTCGCCCCAGCCGATGAGCTCACGAGTGATGGCCCCCAGATCGCGCCCCGCCGCGGTCAGGTAGTAACCGCTGTAGCGAGCGTCGTCCGGTAGCGGGCGCCGTTCGAGAATGCCGCTCTCCACCAGCGCCTTCAGGCGTGCCGCCAGGCGGTCCGTGGGTGCGCCGGTGTTCCTGGCGATCTGCCGGAACCGGTGGTTGCCGAGCATGACCTCGCGGATCGCAGGCAGCGCCCATCGGTCGCCGACGATCTGGAGGGCAGCCGAGAGCGAGCAGGGGCGTCCGGGCACGTCCTGGGGGTCGATGCGCGTGGTCACTGTTTCAGTATCACCCGGCAGGGTTTGATTTCCAAACCACTCTGTGTTTGCCTTGCGCCATGGCCACCATGCTTCGATTTTCAAAGCACCCTCGCACGTCCACCGCAGTCGTCCTCGTGGCCGTCTTCATGACCAACCTGGATCTCTTGATCGTCAACGTCGCGCTTCCCGCGATGGGACGGGACTTCTCCGGCGGCGGGGGCCCGGCCCTTGGTTCGCTGTCCTGGGTCCTGAACGCCTACGCGATCACCTTCGCCGCACTGCTGGTGGTGGCCGGGCGTGCCGGTGACCGCATAGGCCAGCGGCCGGTCTTCCTGACCGGGATCGCCGTGTTCACCCTCGCGTCGCTGGGCTGCGCCCTGGCCCCGAACCTGGGGACCCTCGTCGTGGCCCGTGTGGTGCAGGCCGTCGGGGCGTCCGCCCAGATTCCGACGTCCCTGGCCCTGCTCCTGGCGACGGTGCCGGCCGACCGCCGTACGCAGGCCACCCGGAGTTGGGCCGCGATCGGCGGACTCGCCGCGGCCGCCGGGCCCGTCGCCGGCGGGCTCCTGACCCAGTTGGACTGGAGGTGGGTCTTCGCGGTCAACCTGCCCATCGGCGTCGCCGCGCTCGTCGCCGGCCGGTCGGCCCTGCCTAAACCGGCCGCCCGGGAGGCCGGCCCGCTGCCCGACCTCCTCGGCGCCCTGCTGGTCATCGCCTCGGTCGCGATGCTCTCCGGAGCACTGGTGCAGGCGCCCGACTGGGGCTGGCGGAGCGGCAGCACCGTGCTGCTCCTGGGTGTTGCCGTGATCAGCGGGGCCGCGTTCGTCGTCAGGTCCCTGCGGCACCCCCGCCCGCTGTTCGAGCTGGACCTCTTGCGGCTGCCGCGCTTCGGAGCGGCGAACGCGGGCAGTTTCGTGTTCGGCGTCGCCTTCGCGATCATGCTCCTGTCGACCGTGCTGTGGTGTCAGGAGGTGTGGCACTGGAGCGCATTGCGCACCGGTCTCGCGCTGGCCCCCGGTCCCGCCCTCGTGCCGATCGTCACCGTCCTGACCGCCCGCACCGCCCAGCGCTTCGGCCACGGCCCACTGGTGGCCGCGGGCGGGTTGCTGTTCGCCGGCGGCATGGCCTGGCTCCCGTACTCCACCCTCGGCACGCCCAACTACGCCGGTTCCCTGCTGCCCAGTCAGTTGCTGACCGGTGCGGGTGTCGGTCTGGCCCTGGGAACTCTGGTGGCGGCTGGTGTGCAAGCCGTTCCGGGGCACCGTGCGGCGACCGGGTCGGCGCTGGTCAACTCCGTCCGCCAGATCTCGACCACGGTCGGCGTCGCTGTCCTGGTCGCGGTGATCGGCTCCCACGTCGGTGCCGCTTCACTTCACGACTTCCGGATCGTCTGGTGCACAGCGGCCGTGCTGGGCCTGGCGACGTCGGCGTTCGGCGTGCACCTCAGCCGTGGAAGCCCGTCGAGCAGGCCGGCGTCCGCAGCGCCGAATCACGATCTACGAAACCACGACAGCCGATAGCGCGATGGGCACAGTGAGTACGCCTCCAAGTCCCGGCGAGCGTCCAGTCACGGTGACAGGTCTCTGCGCCTGCACGGCGTCGCGGGTAGGCGCATCCTGGAGGGGTGGCGATATGTAAGGAGCAGGTGATGCCAGTCCTGCGATTCCACATGGACTCCTCGATGAGTCCGTCAGAGGTTATGGGTGTGCTGACCGACTTCAGTCCGGCGCGGGCAAAGACGTGGCCGACGATTGATTCGGAGCATTTCAAGGTCCACGAGCGAGGCGATACCGGGGCCAAGGTGACTGAGGGCACGGAAAGCAGCTGGGAGTGCGCCCGCTACGAGTGGGGCCCGGCTGGAGACACGGTCACGAAACTCGATTCGAAGGTCTTTGGTCCCGGGGCGGCTGGGTGTTCCACGTGGCTCCGGAGGACCAGGGCACCCGTGCTGACATCCAGCTCGAACGGGAGCACCCGACCACCTTCAAGGGCGAGATGCTTGGCGTGATCCTCCCCTTCGCAGGACCGGTTTTCAAGAAGTCCTTCAGGGAACCCCTCAAAAGCGCTCGGTAAGGCCTGCCGAGGCGATGCTGTCGAAGCCCGCTGCAGCGCTTTGCTGCAGCGGAGGATCTTGTCAGGGCCTGGAGCTCAGCCTCAGCGCCCATTGCGCCGACGCGACTACCGGCGTGCGCCTGACCAGGCACCCTTTGCTCCGCATCGCGCAGAACAGCCGACGTCTGGCTGAGGCGGGCGATGTCGATCAAAGCCTGGATTGGGCGTTGCTGTGCGGGCGTCCACCAATCTCCCCCAGCAGGAAAGGAGCGTCTGCCATGACAAACTATAAGGTCGTCGAGGTCGACCCGGAGGGCTCACTGCAGTCGGCGGAACGGGAACTGGTCGAGCCTCCTGCGGGACAAGTGCGCATCCGAGTCGAGGCGTGCGGGGTCTGTCACTCCGACAGCTTCACCGTGCAGCCGCACGATCCCGAAAAGACGCCTGCGATTCCAGGGCACGAAATCGTCGGGGTGGTCGACGCATCGGGGCCCGGCGTGGAGGGCTGGGCGACTGGGCAACGCGTCGGAGTCGGATTCCTCGGCGGTCACTGCGGTGTGTGCCAGTCCTGTCGGATGGGGAATTTCGTCGCGTGCACCAACCAGCCGCAGACGGGCATGGATGTGGACGGTGGCTACGCGGAAGTCGTCTTCGCCCGGCCGTCCGGTCTGGTCGCGGTCCCAGATGACCTGACGTCGGCTGAGGCAGCGCCGCTCCTATGCGCGGGCTTTACGACGTTCAACGCACTCCTGAAGGCGCACACCCAGCCCGACGACCTGGTGGCCATCCAGGGCATCGGCGGCCTCGGGCACCTGGGTATCCAGTACGCGGCCAAGATGGGCCTGCGGGTCGTCGCCGTCGCCCGCGGCACCGCCAAAGAGGAGCTGGCCCGCGAGCTCGGCGCACATCACTACATCGACTCGACCGCGACGGACCCCGGCGAGGCACTCAGCAAGCTCGGCGGTGCGCAGGCCGTCATCGCAACAGCTGCCGCCGGCGACATCTCCCCTCTGCTCAACGGCCTTGCCACCGGGGGGCGCCTCGTGGTCGTGGGAGCGTCCGATGAACCGGTAAAGGTTACCCCGGTGCAGCTCGTCTTCGGCGACGTCCGGATTATGGGCTCCCTCACTGGAAGCGCCAGCCAGAACGAGAACAACCTCCGATTCGCCACGGACCAACGAATCCGGGCGATGATCGAGACCCGGCCAATGAGCGAAGCGAGCGAGGCGTACGAGCGGATGTCCAGCGGCGGCGCCCGCTTCCGCATGGTGCTCACCATGTGACCGGGACGATGGCATACCCCCTATGGCTGGGCGCCGCGTCGGCGATCAGCTTGAGGACCGGGCGTGGCGGCGCGAACTTCCCGAGCTCCAGCGTGGCTTCGCGCTCCCTGCCCGCCGTCCCCGGCCGTGGGGTGTTCACCGGCACGCAGCTCCACACCGTCGACTACCGGCGCCCTACGGATTTCGGACAGCACGTGATCGTGGTCGGCGGGGCAACTCCGGCGCGCAGATCGCCGCCGACCTCGCCCCGGTCACCGAACTGACCTGGGTCACCCAGCGCGAACCGCGTTACCTCGCCGACGACGTCGACGGCCGGGCACTGTTCACGTTCGCCACTGTCCGTCGCCGCGCCCCCGACGAAGGACGCACCGACAGCGGCGGCGTCGCCTCCCTCGGCGACATCGTCGCCGTCCCACCCGTCAGGGCGATGCGCGACGCCGGACTCCTCACGGCCCACCCGATGTTCGAGAAGCTCACCACCGACGGCGTGCGCTGGAGCGACAGCACAACAGCCCGCGCAGAAACGGTGATCTGGTGCACCGGCTTCCGGCCCGCTCTCTCCCACCTCGCACCGCTGGGCCTGCGCGGCACACGCGGTCACATCTCCACTAACGGCACCCGCGCGGTCGACGAACCCCGGTTGCGCCTGCTCGGCTACGGCGACTGGACGGGGCCCGCATCAGCCACTCTCATCGGCGTCGGCCGCCCGGCCCGCGACGCCGCCGCCGCGATTGCGGAGCTGCTGGACGGCCGCACTCCCTGACGCGCAGAGGCACACTGCTGTCATGACTGCGAGTGAGCCGCTTGACGTCCTGGTCGTCGGCGCGGGGCCGACCGGGCTGGCGCTCGCGGCCCAGCTGCAGGCGTACGGCGTGCGTTTCCGGATCGTCGACCGGCACCTGGACCGGGCCCGAGAGTCACGTGCGCTGGCCATTCAGCCGAGAACGCTGGAGGCTCTCGCCCCGTACGGAGTGACGCAGACGCTGGTGGAGCGCGGGAACCCGGGCGTACAGGTGCACATGCATCTGTCTGGCCGTACCGTGCGGCTGCCGCTGTTCGATATCGGCGTCGCCGACACCCCGTTTCCTTTCCTGCTGTTCCTGTCCCAATCCGAGACGGAAAGGGTGCTCGGTGACCATCTTGCCGAGTCCGGCACGGCCGTCGAACGGGGCACCGAACTGCTGGAGCTGACCTCGGAAGCCGCCTACGTGACGTGCCGCCTGAGGCGCCGCGACGGCACCGAAGAGTCCCTGGCCGCGCGCTATGTGGTCGGCTGCGACGGGGCCCGCAGCACGGTGCGCGGTCAGGCCGGAATCGGCTTCGAGGGGCACGCCTACCCGCAGACCTTTGTCCTCGCGGACCTGGAGGTCGACGGTCTCGAGCCCGGGGCCGCCCACGCCTACATGACTGATATCGGGGTGGTGTTCTTCTTCCCGCTGGGCTCGCCGGCGAGCTGGCGGATGCTCGCGATCCGTTCGCCCGACGTGACAGACGACGAAGGACCGGTAAACCTGGCCCTGTTGCAGGCGCTCGTCGACCGCTACCTCAGCGACCCGCTGCATCTGCGGGATCCGGTGTGGATGACCGACTTCAAGATTCACAACCTCGGCGCTGAGCGCTACCGCGCGGGTCGCTTCTTCCTGGCAGGAGACGCTGCCCATATCCACAGCCCGGCTGGCGCTCAGGGCATGAACACCGGCATACAGGACGCCCTCAACCTCGGCTGGAAGCTCGCCCTCGTCAGCCAGGGCGCCGCACCGAAAGCCTTGCTGGACACCTATGAGCCTGAGCGTGCCCCGGTGGGACGGAACGTGCTGCGCTTCACCGACCGCGCCTTCAGGGTCGCGACCAGCCGCAACCCGCTGCTGCGGCTGGCCCGTACCCATGGCGCGCCCCGCATCGCGCCGCTGGCTGTGCGCCTTCCCGCACTGCGCTCCGTCGCCTTCCGCACCATCTCCCAACTGGCCATCCACTACCGCCATAGCCCCGCCGCGACTGACGGGCCCCGCCCGTCCAGACATCGCCCACGAGCGGGGGATCGACTCCCCGACACCCCAGGCAACCTCCACGCGCTGACCAAAGCACCCGGATATCACCTGCTCCTCGCCGGCCCTCGCGAGTTGTGGGAGACCGACCAGATCCCGGCCGCCACCCACGGCCGCGACCACCTCGTCCACCTCCACACGCTGGCTGCCGACCGCCTCTGGCGCGGCATCACGCACTGCCTGGTCCGACCGGACGGCTACATCGCCTACCGCGCCGGAGGTAGGGACCTGGCCGGGTGCACCGGGTACCTGGACCGCTGGCTGCCTCGTCCCGCAGACTCCTTGGTCCCGGGACGTTGCGTCCAGCAGTAGGCGTCCTTCTACCGGGTCCGGCGACTCACCCGGGTGAGGACGTGCCCGGCATCGCGACCCACGCCGCGCAGGTCTTGAAGGAGAAGCTGCGCTGGAACTCCATGCCGACGAAGCCGAGACTGGGCACGGCTGTGGCGATGCCGCCGCGGTGCAGGGGCCGTCCGTCGGCGTTCAGGGCTCCGCTGCCTTCTGCGTCTGTCACGGGATGGGGCGCGACGCGTGAGCGTCACAGGTACCGGGTGCGTGGCGATGTGTTCCCACGCTTGGGTTCTCGGCTTTCGTTCGGGCGTTAGAGGGGCAGGTCCGGTCCGGCTGGCTCGCGGTCGGCTTCTCGATCCCGGTCGCTTTCAGCCTTGTCCTGGTTGAGCGCCGGCGGGAGATGGCGAGCCTGTGCGGATGCTCGTGGTTGTGCAGGTGTGCATGTTCGGTGGGTGTTGGGTGTGCAGGTTTGCTGTGGCGGGGGGTGGTGGGGGTGGGTCATGGTCTGGCGGACAGAGTTGAGTTCGCGGTGGATGTCCTCGAGTCCGGGGCTGGCGCGCCCCTCGGCAGTCTTGTCTGCCTGTTCGCATGCCGGTTGGGGTTGGGGGCGGGAGGTGTTGATGTTCGGGTTGTCCGTTCGGGGTGTGGTGTGGTGAGTTCGGGTGTGGGGGTGCGGCGTGGGTTGGTGGGGTCGGTTCCGTTTACGCGGGTGTCGAATGCGTTGTTTCGGGATGGGCGGATCAGTTTCAAGGCGAAGGGCT
>NZ_JBHXSL010000055.1:0-47681 GCF_042714725.1 Streptomyces sp. NPDC058685 | reverse complement strand
GACGGCGGGGGCGGACGCGGCGGCCGGCCGTGCGGCGGGCGGGGGGGCCGGGGGCTGGACCGTCACCGGGGCCGGTCGGGGCGTTGCGGCCACCGGTGACGGGGTCGGGGTCGCGGCCGCGGCCGCGGCCGCGGCGGGAGCCGGTACCGCGGGTGTGGCCGGGACGGCGATCCGGTAACCGTTGTCGATCGCGTCGCGGTAGGCCGCCCTGCGCTCGGGAGAGACGTAGTTGATGCCGTTCAGCAGGATCGACATGCCCTTGGCGGGCACCTCGGCGACGGCCTCGGCGACATAGCGGTCGGTGGTGGCGAGCGACAGTCCGAGGACGGCGAGCTGGGCGACGCCCTGCTTCAGCGCGACATCGGCGTCCCGTCCGGGGCCGGCGTCGAGGCTGACCACGGTGTGCTCACGGTCGCCGAGGATGCGGCGCACGAGCTGGGTGAGGACGCTCTTCGGACCGAACTCCACGAAGACGCGGAACCCGGCGGCGTACATCTCCTCGACGCGGGCGGCGAAGTCGACCGGGTTGATGAGCTGTTCGGCGAGGACCGTGCGGTTGGCGTCGATGTCGTCGCCGTAGGCCGCGCCGCGGGTGTTGGCGAAGACGGTGCCGTTCGGCCGGCGGACCTCGACCCGCGCCACGTCACCGCGGAAGGCGTCGACGGCGTGGCCGACGAAGGGGGTGTGGAACGCGGCGGACACCGGCAGCCGGCTCGCCCGCAGACCCGCGTCCTTGGCGGCGGCGACCAGTCGCTCCACCTCTTCGGTGGCGCCGCCGACCACGATCTGGTCGGCCGCGTTGCGGTTGCAGACGACCAGGCCGGGGCGGTCGGCGAGGAGTTCGGCGACCCGCTCCTCGGGGGCGGAGACCGCGGCCATCGCGCCGGCGTCGAAGCCGGACTCCGGCGGCGGGGCCATGGCCTTGCCGCGGGCCCGGGCGAGGGCGAAGAAGGCGTCGTCGTCGAGGGCGCCGGAGGCCCACAGCGCGGTCAGCTCGCCGAAGCTGTGGCCGAGGAACCCTTCGGCGCCGAAGCCGAGTTCGGACAGATAGCGGAACTGGCCGGCGGAGAGGGCGCCGATCGCGGGCTGCGCGTACGCGGTGGCCTGGAGGGCGGTCTCCTGCGCGGCGCGCACATCGGCGCCGAACAGCGGCGGCGGGAACGCGACACGGGACAGCGGCGCTGAGCCCTCGAAGTGCACATTGGCCCGGTCGAAGGCGGACCGCAGCGGCGGCAGCGCCATCACGGCGCTCTGGCCGAGGTTGACGTACTGGCTGCCCTGACCCGCGAAGAGGGCGCCGACCTTGCCGGCCGGAGCGGCGCTGCGGCGGTAGTGGACACCCTTGGGGTGCGACCAGGCGTCGGCGTCGGGCCGGGCGCGCAGTTCGCCGAGGGCCAGGTCGCGCAGGGACTTCAGCTCGTCCTCGCCGCGCGCGGCCAGTGCGACACGGGCGTGGCCCGCGGGGGCCGGACCGCCGGTCGCGGGCACGCCGTCCGCGAGCAGCTCGGTGAGGGCCGCGGTGTCGGGCGCGTGCCACAGGTGCACGCGGGCGACGGGGTAGGAGACCCGCAGGTCGTCTCCGTCGCCGTGCTCCTCCAGCACCATGTGGAAGTTGGTGCCGCCGAAGCCGAACGAGGAGATGGCGGCGCGGCGCTTGGGGCGCTCGGGGTCGCGGATCCAGGGCCGTGCCTCGGTGTTGACGTAGAACGGCCCGGAGGCGAAGTCGATGGCGGGGTTCGGCTCGTCGACGTTGATGGTCGGCGGCAGGACCTTGTGGTGCAGCGAGAGCGCCAGCTTGATCAGGCCGGCCGCGCCCGCGGCCGCCTTGGTGTGCCCGATCTGGGACTTGACGCTGCCGACGGCCGCGTACTGCCGGCTGTCGTTGCCGTCGGACACCACCGCGGACAGCGCGCTCAGCTCGGTCGCGTCGCCGACGGCGGTGCCGGTGCCGTGCGCCTCGAAGAGCTCGATGCTCGATGGCGTGCAGTCGGCGTCCTCGTACGCGCGGCGCAGGGCGACCATCTGGCCCTCCTTGCGCGGGGCGTAGATGGACTTGAACCGGCCGTCGCTGGAGGTGCCCATGCCGCGCAGGACCGCGTAGATCTGGTTGCCGTCGCGCTCGGCGTCGGCGAGGCGGCGCAGGGCGAGCATGCCGATGCCCTCGCCGATGAGGGTGCCGTCGGCGTCCTTGTCGAACGGGCGGATGCGCCCGGACTTGGACAGCGCGGGCGTCTTGCTGAAGCACAGGTACATGAAGATGGTGTTCTCGGCGTCGCAGCCGCCCACCAGCATCGTGTCCGAGCGGCCTTCGAGCAGCTCGCTCACCGCGGTCCTGACCGCGCCGAGGGAGCTGGCGCAGGCGGCGTCGATCGTCATGTTGATGCCGCCGAGGTCGAGCCGGTTGGCGACCCGTCCGGCGACGACGTTGCCGAGCATGCCGGGGAAGGAGTTCTCCTCCCACGGGGCGTACGCCAGGCGGAACTTGGCGACGATCTCCTCGGCGTCCTTGTCGGAGAGGCCGCAGCTGCGGACGACCTCCTTGAGGACCGGGCTCTGAAGCCGCGCGGTCAGCGGCTGGGTGAGCTGGTTGGCGCCGGTGATGCCGAGGACGACCCCGGTGCGGGAGGCGTCGTACCACGACTGGCCGGCCTTGTCGGCCCCGGCGTCCTTCAGCAGGTCCCGGGCGACCACCAGGCTGAGCAGCTGGAGGACGTCGGTCACCTCGAGGGTGTTCGGCGGGAGGCCGAACTCCAGCGGGTTGAACGGGACGTCGGGGATGAAGCCGCCGCGCTTGGAGTACGTCTTGTCGGGCACCGTGGGGTCGGGGTCGTAGTGCTCGTCGACGTCCCAGTGCCCGGCGGGCACGTCGTCGATGCAGTCGGCGGCCGAGACGACGTTCGCCCAGAAGTCCGTGAGATTGCTGGACTTGGGGTAGAGCGCGGAGAGGCCGACGATGGCGATGGGGTCCCGGGCGAGCCGACGGTCGAGGTCGGATTCCTGCGAAGAGTTCACGGCAAGTCTCTCTGGATCTGGGCGAACAGGGACTTCGGTCTCGGCGCCCCGGCTCCCGGTCCGTGTGGGACCGGGGCGGTCGGCGGCCGCCCTCGGGGCGGCGGACCGGATCGGCGACTGTCGCGGCGGCGGGCGGGCGGCCGGCGCCGTACCGGGGTCGTCTGATGCGATGTGGGAGGCAAGGCCGTCGGTGGCGGGGTTCCGCTCCGGCCGAACGGCACGTTCTCGGTGCCTCGTCGGGCCTTGCCGGGCACCAGCGGTACGGAACCGGCGGGTCTCGCTCGCCTGGCCGCACCGGCCGGCAGTGGCCGTCCGGTGCGCCGTGGCGCTACGCCGCGGCGGTGCGCTTCTCGCTCTCCTCGGCGATGTGGGCGGCGAGGGCCTCGATGGTGGGGTGGTACCAGAGGGCCGTCGTTCCGAGCTCGAAGCCCAGCCAGTTCTCCATCTCACCGGCGATGATCAGCGCCTGGGTACTGTCGAGGTCGAGCTCGTCGAAGTACTGGTCGGGCGGAACCTCCGTCGGCGCCACACCCAGGCGCTGGGCGATCTCCTCGATCAGCCATTTCTGGGCTTCTTCGGCCGTCACGTTCGCCATTTCCCATCCTCTCCAAACGGCTTATTGCATGCCTTCGGGGAATGTTCGGCTTTTCCCCGTGAGGGCGCCTCGCACATCGAGGCGCCAAAGAATCATCAGCATTGGCCGGACCGGCCGCTAATCGGGACTTGCCCGCGATCGTGACCATAGGTGGGCACCCCTGCCGGGGCAACCGAACTCCGCTGCCGCAAACGTCGATTTACGTGCGGCAAATCAGCCTGTCAACCTGCGGGCCCCGGAATTCCTGCGCTGAGCTGCGATGATTCCTTCGGAGCGGACGGGACGGAATTCCCTGTCAGCCTGGCGTAAGGCTGTCAGCGCTCATGTCAGCCGTTGCCGCCGGCTGTCAGCGGCTTTGTTTGTACGGCCCGGCCTCGACGCCCGGTGTGCGCGCAGCGGGTAGAGGTTGTCGGCCTCACCGCCGCGGGCGAGTTCGGAGACGAGTGCGCGGATGGAGACGTGCGGCGTCGCCGCGAGACGGGCGACGGCCATGCGCAGTTCCAGCGGATATTGCCCGCAGACGGCGGCCAGTTCCTGGGTGGCCTCGGGTTCCGCCGCCGTGCGTTCCGGACCGAGATACGTCTCGATCAGCTCGTACGCCTCGCCGGCGGACAGGACGTCGAGGGCCACGGTCATGGCGCCCTCGCGCGTCACCAGGTCGATGAGGGGCGCCCGGCTGGTGACGAGGACGACGTTGCCGGGTGTCCCGGGCAGCAGGCAGCGGACCTGCGCCGCGTCCGCCGCGTCGTCCAGCACGACGAGGAAGCGGCGGCCGGCGAGCAGGCTGCGGAAGAGGGCGGACGCCTCCTCCGGGTTGTCCGGAATCCATTCGTCGGGCACGCCGAGGGAGCGCAGGAACCGGGTGAGCACGGTACTCGGGTTCACCGGCCGCTCCGCCGGGTCGGCGCTGCCCTGCAGGTCGGCGTACAACTGCCCGTCGGGGAACTCGGCGTGGTGCTGGTGGGCCCAGCGGACGGCCAGTGCGGTCTTCCCGATCTCGGAGGGACCGTGAACGGCCGCGATACCGACCGCCGCGTATCCCTTGTGCTGCTGCGCCAGCAGGCCGTCGAGCGCCGCCAGTTGCTGCTGTCTCCCGGTGAAGGGGGCGATCACCGGGGGGAGCTGGGCGGGCGGGGCGAGGCTGCGGGGACGGGCGGACGACGGCGGGGTGCGAGGCGGCGGCCCGTCCCAGGAGTGGTCGGGCGGGGCGTACCGCCCGCCCGGTGCGGGGCCGGCGGCCTCGGGGCGGTTCTCCGCGCCGTCCTGGACGAGGATGCTGTTGCGCGCCTGCCAGATCTCCTCGCTCGGTTCCACGCCGAGTTCCTTCTTGAGCCGCATCCGCAGGTCGGTGAACAGGCGCAGGGCCGCCGCGCGGCGGCCGGAACCGGCGAGCGCCAGCATGATCCGGGCCTGGAGCGATTCATGCAGCGGTTCCTCGTACGAGGCGACTCTGAGGTACTCGACGGCGAAGGCCGAGCGGTTCAGCCGCAGCGCAAGATCGGCGAACTCGATGGCCACGTCGATGTGACGCTGGGCCACCCTGACCACGGACGGGTGGTGCCAGAGCTGGGGCAGGTCCTGGAGCAGCCGGCCCTGCCAGCAGCGCAGGGCCTGCCGGTACAGCTCCAGCGCGGCGGTCGGGTCGTCCGTCGCGGTCCGGGCGGCCAGGGCGGCGCGCTCCTCGAACAGCGAGAGGTCCAGCTGCACTCCGCCGCTGTTGAAGACGTATCCACCGCGGACGGTGCTGATCCTGCGGGTCGTGCCGCCGTGGCCGGGGCCGGGCTCGATGATGCGGCGCAGCCGGGCGACGTAGGTGTGCACCAACTGCGGGTAGGCGGGCGGCGCTTCGCCGTTCCACAGGACGTCGGCGATCTCTTCGTGGCTGACGGTCTGGTCGGGCTGCACGGCGAGCAGGCCGAGCAGGGCGCGCTGCTTGAGCGGCATGGACACGGGCTCGTCGGCACTCAGGACGGTGAGCGGTCCGAGCAGCCGTATCTCCTGGGCGAATGCGGGTGGTTCGGCAGGGGCGCCGATATCGGGAGCGTCATCCGGAACCGCGGCCTCATATCCGACGACCTCGGCCATACGGGCCAGGGTCTCGAGCCGCGGATTCTTCACGTGCCCGCGTTCAATGTGACGGACGGTTCGCACGCTGATGGCGGCGCGCCTGGCCACCTCGTCCTGTGTTAATCCTGCCTTGATGCGCGCGGCACGCAGTCCGGAACCCCGTACAATCCTCAACCATCCCCCCACCCTTCAAGCAGGCAAAGACAAAACCGGCGCCAATAGCTCTGACTTACGTTCCGCTCACAATCACTCTATTGCGAAAAATTCACGGAAGCGATCATTCCGATTCAGGAATTCGTCAAGGTCGGCCTACCGACCGGACGGTCATCCGTTTTCCGGGGCCCGCGCGCGGCCGGCCGCGTGCCCCGGAAAGCGGTTCTCACACGGCCCGGAGCGAACCCTCCGCCGCCGTCTTCGGGCGGTCGTCGTCGTCCGGCACCGCGGTGTCGTGGTGCTCGGGAGAGCGGCGCACCAGCAGCAGGACCAGCACCCCGGCGAGCAGCGCGGCGAGCCCGCTCACCAGGAAGACCTGGTCGAGTCCCGCGGCGTACGCGTCCTCGACGGCCCGCGCGCCCGCGGCCTGTGCCTGGGCGGGCAGTTCGGCGACCACACTCGCCGACCTGCCGCCGGTGACCAGTTCGGCCGCCGCGTCGGAGTCGGCGAACGCGCCGTTGTCGGCCAGCTCCCGTCCGATCGCGCCGGTCAGAATGGCGCCGACCACCGGAATGCCGACGGCGAAGCCCAACTGCCGGAACGTGTTCGCCGCTCCACCCGCCATGCCCGCCCGGCTCGCCGGCGCGGCGGCCAGTGCGGCCGACGCGAGGATCGGCGAGGCGATACCGACACCGATACCCGTCAGCAGCATGCCGGGCAGCAGTGCCGTCCAGCCGGAGGTGCCGGTGAGCAGCATCTCCAGCAGCGTGCCGGCACCGATCAGCAGCAGACCCGCCCCGATCGGCCACTGGGGCGCGACGTTCGCGAGGAAGCGGCCCGCAAGGCCCGCCGCCACGAAGGACATTCCGCTGAGCGGCATCAGGATCAGACCGGCCTTCACCGGGCTGAGCTCCAGTACCGACTGCGCCCAGACGGAGACGAACACCAGATTGGCGAAGGCGGCCGCACTGAAGACCACCGCACCGGCCATCAGCCCGCCGAACGACGGTGTCCGCAGCAGCTTCAGATCGAGCATGGGATCGCGCCGGCCGCGTTCGACCAGGACGAAGGCGATCAACGCGACCACCGTGCCACCGAACAGCGCGAGCGTGATGTCCGCGCCCCAGCCGTCCTCGCCCGCACGGATCAGGGCGAAGATCAACAGGGTGGAGGCCAGGGTGAAGCCGACCGTACCCGGGATGTCGACCCGGCGGTCGGTCCTGACGGACGAGCCCGTCAGGTGCTTGTGGCCGACGACCAGGGCGATGGCCGCGACGGGCAGGTTGACCAGGAAGATCCACCGCCAGTTCAGATGCTCGGTGAGCAGGCCGCCGAGTATCGGACCGGCCGCGGCGGCGGCACCGTTGACGGCGCCCCACAGACCGAAGGCGATGCCCCGGTCCTTGCCGCGGTAATTGCTCGCCAGCAGTGCGGTGTTGGTGGCGAACATCGCGGCCGCGCCGAGGCCCTGGACACCGCGCGCGGCGATCAGCATGCCGCTGCTGTCCGCGAGCCCGCAGGCGAGGGACGCCAGGGCGAACACGGCCAGGCCGGCGAGGTAGACCCGGCGGGCGCCGGTGAGGTCGGACAGCGAACCGATCGCCATCAGCAGTGCGGCGAGCACCAGAACGTAGATGTCGACCACCCATTGCAGGGCGGAGAACGACGCGTCGAGCGAGTCGGTCATCTGGGGCAGCGCCACGCTGACGATGGTCACATCGATCAACAGCATGAAGGTGCCTAAGCAAACCGCCAGCAGCGGCATCCATTTGCGCATGACGCGGAGCCTCTCAGGGAGCGAGCCGAAATGCGGACAATTGCGCCGGTCGGCAGGTCGGGTCGACCGACGGCCCGAGCGAGCGGGGCACGCCTCGACCAGCGCCGTGAGCGGCGGTATCGGCAGCGGGCAGGTCTGTTCGGGCACCTCTTAGACAGTGGCTAATAGGTTAGGCTGACTCTATGCCCTGCGGGTCGCCGGGCGTCAAGTCGCTCCGGCCACTTCCCCTCAGCGTTAGGTTTCTCGTCATGTCTGAGTCAGCGCCGCGCCGTCGCTCACGCGCCTCGGCAGGCCTGCCGCCGATCACGGCGGAGAAGATCATCGACGCGGCTGTCGAACTGACCGCGGAACGCGGCCTCGACGGCTGGTCGATCCGGCAGATCGCCACCAAGCTGGATGTCTGGCCCGGTGTGGTCGCCCATCACGTGGGCGACCGGGAGGCGGTCGTCATGGCGGTCACGGACCAGGTGATCGGCCGGATACCGGTACCGGATCCGGATGTTCCGTGGCGCGACTGGTTCAGCTCGCTCACCTTCGACGGGCGCGAGGTCCTCAAGCAGTACCCGGGTGTGGCGCGGCGGCTGGTCGTGGTGGGTCCGAACGTGCCGTCCGCGCTGCCGACGATCGACACCGGCATCAAGGTGCTCCTGCTCGCGGGGTTCGGCGACCACGCGACGGAGATCTACCGCTATCTGCTCAACAGCGCGTTCATGCTGGTGGCGGTGGAGGACGACCGCGACAGCTTCTTCCCGAGCGCACGCGCGGACATGGGCCGCACGATGGCCGCGTTCGCGGCGGACCCGACCCGGCCGGGCCTCGCGGCGGCGGGCGCGCAGGCGATGGCCCGCAGTGCGGACGCGGGGGCGCAGGACCTGGCGTTCTTCCGGCTGACGGTGGAGAGGTCGCTGGACGGGGCGGAGGCGTTGCTGAAGGGGTGAGCCGTGGGGTGGGGTCCGGGGGTTGCGGCCCCCGGGGCCCGCGCCTCGGGCTGGTGCCCCGCACGACCGGGCGCGGACCTGGTTGTGGCGGTGGGCCTGCCACCCGCCGTACGTGGCGCACGGCCTGCGGCCGTGTCCTCAAGCGCCGGACGGACTGCAATTGCCGGCCCGCACGACCAGGCGCTGACTCGTTGCGGGCCGTGTGTCGGCCGACCCGCCATCCGTGCCGCACGACCTGCGGCCGTGTCCTCAAGCGCCGGACGGGCTGGAATTGCCGGCCCGCACAAACAGGCGCTCATGCCGGACCCGTGACGCCGGACGAGCTGCAATTGCCGGCCCGCACAAACAGGCGCGCCTGCCGGACCCGTGACGCCGGGCGGGCTGGAATGGGCGCACACACCTGAGTGGCGGGACGGTCTACGCGACCGGCCCGCCACTCAGTCGTGCGCTGCTACGACGTCGGCTGGTGCGCCGTCGTCGAGGACTCCGTCAGGATGCCCGCCAGGAAGCCCGCGATCTCGCTCACCGTCGGGTAGTTCCACAGCAGCGTCGCCGGGAGCGCCACTCCGAGGTCTCGCTCCAGCGCCACCCGTACCGCCGCCGCCAGCAGGGAGTCGACGCCCGCCTCCGTCAGGGGGCGGTGGACGCCGACCGCCGCCGGCTGCATGCCGAGGACCGCCGCGACCCGGCGGCGTACGTCGTCGAGCAGATACGCCGCCAGTTCGTCGCCCGTGAGGCCCACCCAGTCCGGTACCTCCGTGGGACGGGAGGCGTCGTCGCCCGCCAGTTCCGCCAGCAGGGCGGGGCGCGGGCCCGTGTGGCCGCGCAGCAGGCTGATGACCGTGACCAGCGCGCCCGGGGCTCCCGCCGCGGTCTGGTCGAAGGCGCGCAGCGCCTGGTCCGGGGCGATGTCGGCGGTGCCGCGGGCGGCCAGTTCGACGTCGGTCGCGTCGGCCGAGGTCGCCATGCCCATCCCCCGCCAGCTGGTCCAGGCGATGCTCACCGACTCCTCGGCGCCTCCCGTCCGCCGGTGGGCGGCGAGCGCGTCGAGGTAGGCGTTTGCCGCGGCGTACGCGCCCTGGCCCGGCAGGCCGAGGAGCGGGCCCGCCGAGGAGAAGAGGACGAAGAAGTCCGTCGACCCCGGCGGGAACAGCTCGTGCAGGACCAGCGCGCCCTCCGCCTTGGGACGCATGACCTCGTGCAGTGCGCCCGGTTCCAGGCGGTGCATCATCGCGCTGTGCACGGTGCCGGCGGCGTGGACGACACCGCGGATCGGCGGGAGCCCGAGCGCGTCGAGCGCGGCCCGGGTCGCCTCCAGGTCGGTGATGTCCACGGCGACGGTGCTCACCGTGACCCCGGCGGACTCCAGCCTGCGCAGCGCACCGACCCGGCGGTCGTCGTCGGACCACGCGGCGCGCGGCGGCACCGCGGTACGGCCGAGGAGGACGATGCGGCGGGCGCCGCGCTGGGCCAGGTGCTCGGCCAGTTCGAGGCCCAGCACACCGAGGCCGCCGGTGATCAGATACGTACCGTCGGCGCGGCAGCTGAACGGCTCGGCGTCCGGCACCGGCGTCGCGGGGACCAGCCGGGGCACGTGGACCGCGCCGTCGGCGACCGACAACACCGGTTCCGCGGGCCGCAGATGGAGCAGATTGAGCAGCAGCGCGGCACTCACCTCGTCGGGCGGGCCCGTCGGCAGGTCGACGACACCGCCCCAGAACTCGGGGTGTTCGCTGGCCGCCACGCGGCCCATGCCCCACAGCGGTGAGCCCGCCAGGTCGCCGATCGAGGCCGCGTCCCGTACGCCCGCGGTCAGGCACCACAGCAGCGGCTTGCGGCCGGGCAGGGAGGCGATCTCGGCGACAATGCGGGCGAACTCGACCGCGATGTCCGCCGGTTCGCCCGCCATCGGGGCGAACAGCACATGGTCGGCGTCGGTCACCGCGGTCGCGTCCACACTCACCGTGGCGCCGTGCGCGGCGCACGCCGGCACCAGCGAGCGGGCGAGGTCGGTCGGGCCGAGCACCAGAACCGTGTGGTCGGGCAGCGCGGTGTGCGTCTCGGTGTCGACCGGGAACTGCTGCCACTCCAGCTCGAACCGGCCGCTGGTGCTCTGCTCCTCCCCGGAGAGGTCGCCGTCGAGCTCCCCGTAGTGCAGACCGCGCAGGGTGAGGACGGAGTCGGCCTCCTCGCCCTCGACGGTGCCGCGGATCTCCACGTGCACGGTCGTGGGCCGGGCGGGGTCGAGGCGGACGGTGATGGCGGCCCGGCGCGGCGGCGGACCGGAGCGGGTCACCTGGTCGATGTGCGCGGGCATGCGCAGCACGCCGGGGCCGGTGAAGATGACCGACGCCATCGACAGGGCGGCGTCCAGGACGGCCGCCCAGCTGCGGTCGAGTTCGGCGGTCGCGACGGCCGTCAACGTGCCCTCGCCGCGCCGCAGTTCCTCGATCCGCCAGGGGTATCCCATGTCGGCGACGCCGAGTTCGGCGAGCCGCTCGATGACATGCCCGGGGTCGAGCACCTCGGGTGCGTCCGCGTCACCGGCCGGCGCCGCGGGCTCTCCCCCGCCGACGGTGGCCAGGGTGTGCGTGGACCAGGCCGTGTCGGGCGCGCCGAGCTTGCGGGAGACGAGCCGCAGACCGGTGTCGTCGCGGACGATCTGCACCTCCCGGGTCTCCTGCTGCGGCACGACGACCGGCTGGCGCAGCCGCAGGTCGGTCAGGACGTCGGTGCGGCCGGCGGACAGGAAGGTGTTCACGAGCACGGCGGCCGGGACGATCTCGGTGCCGAGGACGGGGTGCCGTCGCGGATAGGGGCGGGTGCGCAGGTCGAGCGTGGTCTGCCAGATCCGCAGCCGGGAGGCGTGCACCGCGGTCTCGGTGCCCAGCAGGGTGTCGACCGGCGACTCGGTGAGCCCGCGGGCGTCTACCCAGTGACGCTCGTGCTGCCAGGCGGTCGTCGGCAGATCGGCACGGCGTCCTGCGGGCTGCAGGACCGACCAGTCGACCGGCACGTTCGCGCAGTGCAGACGGGCCAACGAGGTGAGCAGTGTGGTGCGTTCGGTCTTGTTGCGGCGCAGGGTCGGTACGACCAGCGCGCCCGGCACGTTGGCCGTGGTCTCGGTGACCGAGTGGCTGACCACGGGGTGCGCGGAGATCTCCAGGAAGGTCCGGTGCCCGTCCTCGACGGCGGCCTGTACGGCGTCGACGAACCGGACGGGGTTGCGCAGGTTCGCCGCCCAGTAGGTCGCGTCCTGCCTGCGGGTGGACCGCGGGTCGTCGAGCGCGGTGAGGTAGAGCGGTACGTCCGCGGCCTTGGCCTCGATGTCCGCGACGGCGACGGCGAGATCGGCGCTGATCTCGTCCATGTGCGAGCTGTGGAAGGCGACGTCGGAGTCGACCCGGCGGACGGTCCGGCCGAGCGCGGCCCACTGCTCGGCGGCCTCGTCGACGGCGGTGATGTCCCCGGCGACCACGGTCGAGGTGGGAGAGGCGGCGATGGCGGCGCACAGCGTGTCGTCGGAGCCGATGATCTCCCGCACCTCGTCGAACGGCCGGTCCACCATGATCATGGCGCCGTTGCCGGCCACCTTGCGCAGCAGCGCGGAACGGCGGCACACCAGCCGGGCGCCGTCGGACTCGGACAGCACACCGGCGACGACGGCCGCGGCGATCTCACCGACGGAGTGGCCGATGATCGCGCCGGGCACGACCCCGTAGCGCCGCCAGACCTCGGCGAGGCCGATCTGCATGGCGAAGAGCATGGACTGGATGATGTCGACGGAGCCGAGCTCCCCACTGGTGAGCACCTCGCGCGGGGTGAGCCCGAGCTCCTCGGCGTAGATGGGGCCGAGGCGGTCGATGGCCGCAGCGAACACCGGCTCGTCGTCGAGCAGTTCGCGGCCCATGCCCGACCACTGTGCGCCGTGGCCGGAGAACACCCAGACCGGCGCGCGGGACGGGCCCGACGCGTCGCCGGTGACGACGGCCGGGTGGGTCTCGCCCGCGGCCAACGCCCGCAGACCGGCGGTGAGTTCGTCCTTGTCCGCCGCGACGACGACACCGCGTCCGGCGAGGTGTGCCCGGCGCCGGGCGAGGGTGTGCCCGATGTCGGCGAGGTCGTGCGCCGCGAGGCCGTCGGCGAGGCGTGCGGCCTGCGCGGCGAGGCCGGGCTCGTTGGCGGAGGAGACGGGGTAGAGGGTGACGTCCGCGCTCGCGGGAGCCGCGGCTGTCCCCTCGGCCGCGCCCGAGGAAGTGTCCGCCGGGGCGTCCGCCTCCTGAGTGGCGTCCGCCGGGGCCTGCTCCAGGACGGCGTGCGCGATCGTGCCGCCGTAGCCGTAACTGGCCACACCGGCCAGCCGCGGCCGGTTCACCGCCGGCCACGGGGTCGCCTCGGCGACCAGGCTCAGACCCGACTCGGCCCACGGGATGTCCTTGCGCGGCCCGTCGACGGTCAGGGTCGGCGGGATGACGCCGTGCTGCATGGCGAGCGCGGTCTTGATGAGACCCGCGACACCGGCGGCCGCCTCGCAGTGGCCGATGTTGGTCTTCACCGATCCGATCAGGCAGGGACCCTGCCCGGGGGCACGGTCGCCCACGACCTCGGCGAGTGCCGCCGCCTCGATCGGGTCGCCGACCTTGGTGCCGGTGCCGTGCGCCTCGACGTAGTCGACCTCACCGGGCGCGACGCCGGCCGCCGCGTACGCCCTGCGCAGCAGATGCGCCTGAGCGGTCGGGCTGGGCGCCATGATCCCGTCGGTGCGGCCGTCCTGGTGCACGGCGCTGCCGCGGACGAGCGCGATGACGCGGTCGCCGTCGCGCCGGGCGTCGGCGAGGCGCTTGAGGACGACGATGCCGCAGCCCTCGCCGCGGCCGTAGCCGTTCGCGGCCTCGTCGAACGCCTTGGAGCGGCCGTCCGGGGAGATGGCACCCGCGATGTCGAGGACGGTCGTCAGGCCCGGGCCCGCCATCAGCATGACGCCGCCTGCGAGCGCCACCGGAACCTCGCCGCTGCGCAGACTGGCGCACGCCTGGTGGAGCGCGACCAGCGAGGAGGAGCAGGCGGTGTCCACGGCGACGCTCGGGCCGCGCAGATCGAGGGTGTACGAGATCCGGTTGGGCACGCCGCACAGCGAGGACCCGATACCGGTCCACGCCTCGACGCCCGGCAGGTCCTCCAGGAGCCGGCGGCCGTAGTCGTCGGTGCCGACACCGACGAAGACGCCGGTGTCGCTGCCCGCGAGGCTCGACGCGGGGATGCCGGCGTGCTCCAGCGCCTCCCAGGCCACCTCCAGCGCCATGCGCTGCTGGGGGTCGAGCTGGCGGGCCTCGGTGGCGGACATGCCGAAGAATGCGGCGTCGAACCCGCTGATGTCGTCGACGAAGGCGCCGTTGGAGATCACCCGCGACAGGACGGCGGCGTTCTCCCGGGACTGGGCGCGCTGCGGCGCCCACCGGTCCTCGGGTATCGGTCCGGACGCGTCGCCCGCGTCCATCAGCAACTCCCAGAGCGCCTGCGGGGAGTCGACGCCACCGGGGAAACGGCAGCCGATGCCGACGATGGCGATCCGGTCCTCGGGGCTCGGCGGCAGGGGGGACATCTCACTCACCATGGGTCACCGCTTACGGGTCGGGCGTCGTCCGCTGTGGACGACGGGAGGACGAGAGAGGGCCGGCCGGGGCCGGCGGGGGGCGGACGGGCCGTCGGATGCGCGCAGCGGGGGGCGGCTCATGCGTACATGACCGCCTTGTCCCAGTCCTCGCCCTCACCGAACAGATAGCGGGCCTTGAGGATGTCGCGCTGCGCGGTGAGCGCCTCGGAGGGGACCAGCGTGCCGAGCGGAAGGCCGGTGATGCTGTGCGGTACGCCGAGCTCGCGGTCGATGAGGCCGGTCAGTTCCTTGACGGCCCGCTCGCGGGTCGCGTCGGGGGCCTCGAACTCCACCCGCAGCACGTCCGGGTGGGCCATCGCGCGCCAGAACATCACGTCGTACTCGAAGGGCAGGCTGAACACCAGCTCCTCCAGACGCTGTTGGGTGACCGTCGCGGAGCCGACGGTGTAGCCGGTGCCGGAACGCCCGAGCACCCGGACGGTCGGCAGCAGCCAGCCGCAGGTGCAGTCGGCGGTGGACACCTCGACGTCGTCGGCGAGGTTGTAGCGCAGCAGGGGCATGGCCTCGCGGTAGAGCGGGGTCACCACGAGCTGGCCGCGGCCGGAGTCGGAGAGTTCGCCGGTGGCCGGGTCCCACACCTCGAAGACGGCGCGGTCGGCCCACAGGTGCAGGGAGCCGTCCGGGCACTGGCCGGCGATGGTGCCGGTCTCGGTGGAGCCGTACTCCTCGACGACGGGGATGCCGCCCCAGATCTCGCTGATCCGGCGGCGGCGCACCTCGGTGAGGGGCTCGGCGGCGGTGAACATCGCCCGCAGGGCGGGGAAATCCTTGTCGGGACGGAGACCCGCGGCCTTGGCGGCCGCCGCGAGCATCATGATCTCGGTGGGGTTGCACCAGGTCAGCGAGACGTCCAGGGCACGCATCACCCGCACCATGCGCGGCAGCGGGGTGGCGAGCGAACGGGCGTCGCCGGGCACGATGGTGGCACCGCGCAGCCGGCCGGCGGCCTGGGCGAGGTGCGCGGTGATGACCAGGCCGTAGGGGGTGCGGACGAGGAAGGTGTCCGACGGATGGATGCCGACCCACTTGCGTGCGTACCGCTCGGCCAGGTCGGCCCAGTCGTCGTCCGTGTAGTACGACGCGGTCGGGTCACCGGCCGTGCCGCTGGACTCGTGGTAGGTGGCGAGCTTCTCGCGGTCCACGGCGAGCATCCCGAACGGGTACTGGTCGCGCAGGTCCTGCTTGGTGGTCAGTTCGATGCCGGCGAAGTCCTCCGCACCGGCCGGTGCGCTGCGGCCCCGGTAGCGGGCGGCGTAGAACGGCGAGCGCATCGCCTGGGCGAGCACCCTCGGCAGCTCCGCCCGCTGCAACTGCGCGAGTTCGGCTGGACTTGACCAGTCGCCCGGTTCCGGACGCGACCACGACATCGGATCTCCCTCGTCTGTGCCCAGGGGCCGCGGGCTGTGGCACGCGGCGGCTACGCGCCCAGCAGAGCACCGCGCCGCACGGAGGGGCCCGAGTAGTCGCTACTCAATTCGGCCACCGCAACGGGCCCGCGGAGCGTGTATCGCCGCTGCACAGGCCGGTGCGGGATAGACAGTGTCTAAGAGGAGGGGGATGAGTACCGCCTACTCATGAGGGCCGGGATCGCAGCTGTTGTGCTTGCCGCCAAGGCCACCCCACCCACGAAGGAGTCGGCGCGATGAGGACCGAGAACCTGTATCTCGCCGGGATCGGCAGTCATCTGCCGCCCCTGTACCCGGCCGAGCGCGCGGTCGCTGAAGGTCTGTACGACGAGGCCGCCCGGCAGGCGTCGGGCATGCGGTCCGCGGCCGTCAGCGAGTCGACACCCGCGCCCGACATGGCGATCGACGCGGCCCGCGCCGCACTGGCCGGGTCCGGCCACGGCCCCGACGACATCGGCATCCTGCTGCACAGCTACACGCACCACCAGGGTCCGGACGGCTGGTCGGCCGTGCACTACATCCTGAACAACACCGTCGACCGCCCGGTGCCGGCCGTCGAGATCAAGCAGGGCTGCCTCGGCATGCTCGCCTCGGTGGAGGTGGCGGCCAACCGGCTCGCGGCCAACCCCACGCACGACGCCGCCCTCATCACGACCGGCGACAACTACTCGACGCCGGGGGTGGAGCGCTGGCGCGCCTCAGGTCTCTTCGTGCTCGCCGACGCCGGCTCGGCCGTGGTCCTGTCGCGGCGCGGCGGCTTCGCCGAGATGCTCGCCCTCGGCTCGCTGTCCGACTCCTCGATGGAGATCCTGCACCGCGCCGGCGAGGAGCTGTTCCCGCCCGGTGTCACCCGCGGCCGCGGACTGAACTTCGCCGAGCGCGCGGAGAAGGTGCGTGAGCAGTGGGCCGCCGGACAGGCCCCGCCCATCAAGAACTTCGGCGACCGCGTCGCCGAGATCGCCGAGCGCACGCTCAAGGAGGCGGACCTCACCCTCGACCAGATCGACCGGGTCTGCCACGTCGGCTTCGGCCGGCCGGCACTGGAGGCGATGTTCCTGCTGCCGCTGGACGTCCCCGAGGACAAGGACGTCTGGGAGTACGTCAGCACCATCGGCCACACCGGCGCCGCGGACCTGTTCCTCGGCCTCGAACACCTCTGGCGCTCCGGCCAGGTCGGGCCGGGCGACAACGTCCTGCTGATCGGTGCGAGCACCGGCATGGAGGCCGGTGCCGCCGTCGTCCGCATCACCGAATCCGCACCCGAAGCCGAGTAGGAGAGCCACCCATGCTTGCCGGATGCACTCCCTGGCCGTCCGATGTCGCTCAGCGCTACCGCGAGCAGGGCATCTGGCGCGGCGAGACGCTCGGCACGGTGCTGCGCGACGCCGCGCAGCAGTACGGCTCCGTCACCGCGCTGGTGCACGGCGGCCGGCGGATCAGCTACGCCGAACTCGACCGCTGGGCCGACCGGCTCGCCGCCGGATTCCTCGAGCACGGGGTGCGGGCCGACGACCGGATCGTGGTGCAGCTGCCCAACGTGCCGGAGTTTGTGGCGATCTCGTTCGCCCTCATGCGGATCGGCGCGAAGCTCGTCTTCTCGCTGCCCGCCCACCGCGCGACCGAGATCAGCCATCTCGTGGAACTGAGCGGCGCCACCGGCTACGTCCTCCCCGAGACCCACCGCGGGTTCGACCACCGAGACCTCGCGCGGCAGGTGAAGGCCGGCAGCGAGACCCTGCGCACCCTGTTCGTGCTCGGCGCGAAGACCGACGGATTCGTCTCGGTGTCCGAGCTCGAACTCGCCACCGCCGAAGCGGAGCCGCTGCCCGAGCCCGACGCGTCCGACGTGGCGTTCTTCCTGCTCTCCGGCGGGACCACGGCACTGCCGAAGCTGATCCCGCGCACCCACGACGACTACGTGTACCAGGCGCAGCGTGCGGCGGAGGTGTGCGAACTGACGCCCACCGACACCTATCTGGCGGTGCTGCCGATCGAGTTCAACTTCGCCTACGGCTGCCCCGGTGTGATCGGCACGCTGATGTCCGGCGGCACCACCGTGCTCGCCGACACCCCCAACCCCCTGGACTGCTTCCCCCTGATCGAGCAGCACGCGGTCACCGTCACCTCGATGGTGCCCTCGATCATGCAGCTGTGGCTGGAGGCCGCCGAGTGGAGCGAGGACGACCTGAGCAGCCTGCGGCTGGTCCAGGTCGGCGGCGCCCGCATGCTGCGCGAGTTCACCGAACGCATCGCGCCCACGCTGGGCTGCTCGCTCCAGCAGGTGTTCGGCATGGCCGAGGGCCTGCTCACCTTCAACAGGCCGGACGATCCGGAGGAGTCGGTGCTCACCACCCAGGGCAGGCCGATCTCCGACGCGGACGACGTGCTCATCGTGGACGAGAACGGTGACCCGCTGCCCGCCGGCGGTATCGGCGAGCTGATCACCCGCGGTCCGTACACGCTGCGCGGGTACTACGGGGTGCCCGAGTACAACAAGCGTGCGTTCACCGCGGACGGCTTCTACCGCACCGGCGACCTCGCCCGGCTCACCGAGGACGGTGACCTGGTGATCGAGGGCCGGATCAAGGAAATGATCATCCGCGGCGGCGACAAGATCTCCGCGGGCGAGGTCGAGGACCATCTTCTGGCGCTCGACGGTGTGGCGGCCGCCGCGGTGATCGGCGTACCCGACGAGTTCCTCGGCGAGCGGATCTGCGCCTACATCGTCGCGGACGGGCCGCAGAGGACCCTCGCCGCGCTCAAGCAGGCGGTCCACGCGCGGGGCGTCGCGGACTACAAGCTGCCCGATGCCGTCCGGTACGTGACCGAGCTGCCGCTCACCCCCCTCGGCAAAGTCGACAAGAAGGCGCTGGCCGCAACAGCCGCGTCCGAGCAGGAAGGCTGACGTGGACAACACCGACACCCGCACCCCGACCGAGCAGGATCTGCGTGAGGTGGTCGCTCCGCTGCTCGGCATCGAGCCGGCGGCGATCGAGCCGGACGCCAACCTGGTCGTCCTCGGCCTGAGTTCGCTGGAGATCATGCGGCTCGTCAGCCGCTGGCGGAGGAACAAGGTCCCGGTCGAGTTCGACGCGCTCGTCGCCGCGCCGACGCTGAACGGCTGGCTCGCGCACTTCGCGGCCGGCGCCGTACCCGCCGCGGCCGGGCCCGAGGTGTCCTCATGAGCGCCGAGCTGATCACCGGCGGCACCGTCTACACGGCGGACGCCGAGGAGAGCGTGCACGCGAACGGCGCCGTCCTGATCGTGGACGGGACGATCGCCGCGGTGGGCACGGCCGACGAGGTCGGGCAGGCCGTGGCCGCGCTCGACCCCGCGCGGAAGGCCGGGCTGAAGACGCGCGACGTCCGCGGGATGATGGTGCTCCCCGGATTCGTCAACGCGCACTGGCACGAGATGTTCGCCATGCGCTTCCCGATGCGCGGCGCGCTGCGGCCGGTCTCCGACCGGGACGACGAGGTCGCGTTCATGGGCGGCGGCGGCGACATGCACCAGATATCCGCCACCTTCGACCGGTTCGACGGCCTCATCGAGCAGATGACGCCCGACGAGGCGCAGGCCATCGCCGAGTACTCGATGTGGACCCAGTTGCGCGGCGGTGTCACCACCCTCGGCGACATGGGTTCGCTCAACCGCCCGCGGTCGATGGTCGCCGCCGCCCAGCGCGTCGGTATCCGCTTCTCCGCGAGCACCTGGGCGAGCGACGCGGTCTGCGCCCCCGACCAGGACCGCTTCGTGCGCACCAGGGACGCCGACGGCGTCCTGGCGGACGTGGAGTCGCTGCTGCGGCTCGCGTCCGAGGACACCTCGGGCCGGCTGCGGTGCCGTCCGAGCGTCGCGTACGTCACCAACATGACCGACGAGCTGGCGCGCGGCATGGCCGAGCTCGTCGCCCGCCACGACACCGGTTTCGCGACCCACGTCGGGGCGCTGCGCAACGAGGTCGACCTGATGCGCCGGTACTACGGCGAGACCGGTGTGCGCCGGCTGGCCGAACTGGGCCTGGTCGACGAGCGGTTGATGGCCGGCCACTGCGCCTTCCTGGACGAGGACGAGCAGAAGCTGCTGCTCGCCGGCCGCGCCCACATCAGTCACTCCCCCGGCAAGTACGGCCCGTCCGGCGAGTCGTCGCTCACCGAGACCGGTGTCGTCCCGGCGCTGCGCCGGCAGGGGCTGGACGTCTCCCTGTCGACGGACGGCTCGTCGATGCCGAGCGCCGGCATCGCCGAGACGATGCGTGCGGCCTGGCAGATGTACAACGAGATGAGCGCCGACCAGACCGAGGTGCTGCCCAGCGACGCGCTGGCGATGGGCACCCGGATCGCGGCCAGGGGGCTGCGCTGGGACGACGCCGTGGGCAGCCTGGAGACCGGCAAGCAGGCCGACCTGGTGCTCGTCCGCACCGACGACTGGCGCTACCTGCTGAACCCGCGGCCGCTGGAGAGCTTCCTGTGGCTGGCCGGTTCGGCCGATGTGGACACCGTGATCGTGGGCGGCCGCACACTGCTGGCCGGCGGCCGGGGTGTCGAGGTCGACGAGGCCGGACTCCAGGAGCGCTATCTCGCCGCGCTCGGTTCGTTCACCACCCGCGCCCTGCGGGTGCCGGACGAGGTGGTCGGGCGTGTGCTCGGGCGGTGGACCCGATGACCGGGCCGCTGTCCGGGGTCGCCGTGGTGACGGGCGCCGCCGGCGGGATCGGGGCCGAGGTCGTCCGTGCGCTGGTGGACGCCGAGCTGCCGGTCGCGCTGATCGACCGCGACGTACCCGCGCTGTGGGAGCTGGCGGCCGAACTCGACGCCGCCGGCGCCCGGGTGCTCGCGGTCGCGACGGACGTGACCGACAGCGCCGACGTGGACACCGCGGTCGCCAAGGTCGAGGTCGAGCTCGGGCCGATCGAGTACCTCGTCAACGCCGCCGGGGTACTGCGCAGCGGCCCGGCGGCCGAGCTCAGCGACGAGGAGTGGGACACGACCTTCGCGGTCAACGCGGGCGGGGTGTTCCACACCAGCCGGGCGGTCGCCCGGGTGATGGTGCCGCGCCGGCGCGGGGCGATCGTGACGGTCGCCTCCAACGCGGCGGCGACGCCACGGATGTCGATGTCCGCCTACGCGGCCTCCAAGGCGGCCTCCGCGATGTTCACCAAGTGCCTGGGCCTGGAGCTGGCCGAGCACGGCATCCGGTGCAACGTCGTCGCGCCCGGCTCGACCCGCACCCCGATGCTCACCGCCCTCCAGGGCGACGCCGCCGAGCGCGCGTCGGTGGACGGTGTGCCCGCCGCGTACCGCGTCGGCATCCCGCTCGGCCGGATCGCCGAACCCACCCACATCGCCGACGCGGTGCTGTTCCTGCTCTCCGAGCGGGCCGCCCACATCACGATGCACGACCTGACCGTAGACGGCGGCGCCGCGCTCGGTGTCTGAGCGGACCCGCGAGCAGACCCCCGCGAGAATCCCCCGCGAGAAGAGGACACGACCAGTGGCGATTGCGCCGATCGACTCCTATCCCATGCCGCGGCCCGCCGAACTGCCCGCCAACACCGCGGCGTGGACCGTCGACCCCCGCCGGGCCGTGCTGCTGGTGCACGACATGCAGCACTACTTCCTCGCTCCGTTCGCCGAGGACGGGCTGCGGACCGAGTTGCTCGACGCCGTCGCCGGGCTGCGCGAGAGCTGTGAGCGTGCCGGCGTCCCCGTGGTCTACTCGGCCCAGCCCGGCGGTATGACCCCCGAGGAGCGGGGGCTGCTGAAGGACTTCTGGGGGCCGGGCATGTCCGCGGAGCCCGCGGACCGGGGTATCCCGGACGTCATCGCCCCCGGCGAGCGGGACACCGTGCTCACCAAGTGGCGGGCCAGCGCGTTCCACAACAGCGGTCTGCTCGAACTGATGTCCGCGCAGGGCCGCGACCAGCTCGTCATCTGCGGCATCTACGCCCATGTCGGCATCCTGCTCACCGCCTGCGACGCCTTCGCCCACAACATCCAGCCCTTCGTGGTCGCCGACGCGATCGCCGACTTCACGCCCGAGTTCCACCGGATGGCACTTGAGTACGCGGCGACCCGGTGCGCCATGACCGTGCCGGCCGCGGCGGTGCACGACGCGCTCGCGACGGCGTCCACCGTGTCCGTAGGAGACGCCTCATGACCTCCCTCGACGAACTGGCGGCGGGCGGGCGGGCGTTCGCCGTGCTGCACCGCCCCGAGAGCGACCGGCCCGACACGGTCGACCTGCTGCTCGGCGACTTCACCGAGGCCGGGACGACGGCCGGCCTGCCGGTCGTCGACGACGGCGGGCCCGACCGCCACGAGACACTCGTCCTGCTGCCCTACCGGGTGATCGGCGAACGCGGCTACGACCATCACGACGACGGCGAGCCGCTGCTGGCGATGAACATCCGTGAGCAGTCGCGGCTGCCCGTGGACGAGGTGCTCGACCGGGTACTGGACTGGCCGATCGAACTCGCCGCCGACGAGGGCACCTTCGACCTCGACGACGAGGCGTACGGGGACCTGGTGCGCCGGGTGCTCGCCGAGGAGATCGGCCACGGCTCCGGCGCCAACTTCGTCCTCAAGCGCACCTATCTCACCGAGATCCCCGACTGGTCGGTGCGCACCGCGCTGGCGTTCTGGGGCCGGCTGCTGCGCGGCGAACCCGGCGCGTACTGGACCTTCCTCGTCCACACCGGCGAGCGGACCTTCATCGGCGCCAGCCCCGAGCGCCATGTGAGCCTCGACGGCGGGGTCGCCGTGATGAACCCGATCAGCGGGACCTACCGCTATCCCGACGGCGGCGCGAGCACGGCCGGGCTGCTGGAGTTCCTCGCCGACAGCAAGGAGACCAACGAGCTCTACATGGTCCTCGACGAGGAACTGAAGATGATGAGCCGGGTCTGCGACGACGTGCGGGTGGTGGGGCCGCGGCTCAAGGAGATGGCCCACCTCGCCCACACCGAGTACCGCATCGTCGGCCGCAGCGATCGCGACGTGCGGGAGATCCTGCACGAGACGCTGCTCGCGCCCACCGTCACAGGCAGCCCCGTGCAGAGCGCCTGCCAGGTCATCGCCAAGATCGAGCCCGCGGGGCGCGGTTACTACGCGGGCGTCGCCGCCCTCATCGGCCGCGACGCTGCCGGTGCGCGCCGGATGGACTCCGCCATCATGATCCGCACCGCGGACGTGGACGCCCGGGGGCGGATGCGGATCGGCGTCGGCGCGACGCTCGTGCGCGACTCCGAGCCCGCGAAGGAAGCGGCGGAGACCGCGGCGAAGGCGGCCGGGCTGCTCGACGCGCTGCACCGGGTCACCCGGCGCAGGCGTCCCGCCGGGCACAACGAGCACCCGCAGATCAGAGCGGCGCTCGCCGAGCGCAACGGGCCGCTGTCCGACTTCTGGCTCGCGCCCGCGACGCCCCGCCCGGCCGACCGCGGCCGGCTGCTGATCCTCGACGCCGAGGACACCTTCACGGCGATGGGCGCCCTCCAGCTCCGCTCGCTCGGATTCGACGTCACCGTCCGCCGGTTCGACGAACCGCACCGGCTGACCGGGTACGACCTCGTGGTGCTGGGCCCCGGGCCGGGCGACCCCCGCGAGGAGAACCACCGCAAGATCGCCTATCTGCGGGCGGTGACCGGCTCGCTGCTCAATCTGCGGGTGCCGTTCGTGTCGGTGTGCCTGAGCCACCAGGTCCTGTGCGGACTGCTCGGACTGCCGCTGCGCAAGCTGGACTTCCCCAACCAGGGCGTCCGGCGGACGGTCGATCTGTTCGGTACCGAGGAGCAGGTCTACTACTACAACACCTTCGCCGCACACACCGACAGCGATCTGCTGGAGAGCCCGCTGGTCGCGGACTACGTCGACGTCGCGCGCGACCCTGCCACCGGCGAGGTGCACGCCCTGCGCGGGCCCGGATTCACGTCGGTGCAGTTCCATCCCGAGTCCGTGATGACCCGTCACGGCTCGGCCATCCTGGACAACCTGGTCACCGGCGCGCTCGCTCCGGTGCCTCACAGAGTGGAGCTCACGGCGTGACCACTCCCCTGGTCGGCGTCCCTTCCGTGCAGGCCGCGCCGAGCTGGCGCTCCCTGCCGGCGCGCCAGCAGCCGCAATGGCCGGACGCGTCCGCACTCGACTCGGCCGTGGAGACCCTGGGCCGCAGTCTGCCCCTCGTCTTCCCGCGCGAATGCGACCTCCTCAAGCGCCGGCTGGCCGCCGTCGCCCGTGGCGAGGCGTTCCTCGTCCAGGGAGGCGACTGCGCCGAGTCCCTCGACGCGGCGGATGCCGCCTCCATCGGCCGTACCGTCGCCACACTGCGGCAACTGGCCACGGTGCTCGGCCATGCCATGGCACTCCCGGTGGTCACGCTCGGCCGCCTGGCGGGCCAGTACGCCAAGCCTCGCTCGGCCTCCACCGAGACGAGGGACGGGGTCGAACTGCCCGTCTACCGGGGCGACGCCGTGAACGGCTCCGCCTTCACCGCGGCGGACCGTACCCCCGACCCCCAGCGTCTCGTCCGCATCTACAACGCCTCCGCCGCCACCCTCAATCTCGTGCGGGCGTTCGGCATGCGCGAGCGGATGGGCGCGGCCGAACCAGGCGACGGACTGCGGGAGTTCGCGGCCGGATCACCGTCCCGCGAGCGGTACGAGGAACTCGTCGCCGGGATCGAGCAGGCGGGCGGGCTCGTCGCGGCCGACGGTGTGCACACCCCCGGCGATCTGTTCACCTCGCACGAGGGTCTGCTCCTGGACTACGAGTCCGCCCTGACGAGGACGGACGTCGACACCGGCAAGCGGTACGCGGTCTCGGGCCATCTGCTGTGGATCGGCGAGCGCACCCGGCAGCTCGACGGAGCCCATGTCGCGTACTTCGCCGGTATCAGCAACCCGATCGCGGTGAAGATCGGCCCGGGCATCGGCACCGACGAACTGCTGCAACTCATCGACAGGCTCGACCCCGAGCGCGATCCGGGCCGGCTCACCCTCATCGCGCGGATGGGCGCCGAGCGGATCCGTGACGTCCTGCCCGACCTGGTCGCCAAGGTGACGGCCGAGGGGTTCCCGGTCGGCTGGATGTCCGACCCCATGCACGGCAACACGATCGGCGCGCCGTGCGGGCGCAAGACCCGCCGGTTCGACGACGTGCTCGACGAGCTGTCCGGGTTCTTCGAGGTGACGAGCGGCCTGGGTGTGCACCCCGGCGGCGTCCATCTGGAGCTGACCGGCGACGACGTGACCGAATGCGTCGGCGGCGCCCCGGGCCTCACCTTCGACGATCTGCCCGACCGCTACCGGTCGCTCTGCGACCCGCGGCTCAACCGGGAGCAGGCGCTCGACCTCGCCTTCCGGCTCGCCGACACCCTCGCCGCCCGTCCGGCCGGCCGACGGACACCGGCCGGCGGTCGCCCCGGACAGGAGCTGCGGCATGGCTGACACGACCACCCTCGCCGAACGGGTCCCCGGCGCGGGGGCCGCCACCGGCACCTGTGCCACCTATCTGTGGCTGCTGCCGGAGCACGCCGTCGCCACGTTCGCCGCCGGCCTCGGCGGCGACCGGCTCCTCACCGAGGAGGAACGGGCCCGCGGGGCACGGCTGGTGACACCCGCCGCCCGGCAGCGGTTCCTGGGCCGCCGGCTGCTGTGCCGGTACGCGCTCAGCGACCGCACCGGCCGTCCGCTCGACAGCTGGCGGTTCACCACCGGACGGTACGGCCGTCCCGAGGTTGAAACGGAGACCGACGGTGTGCGGTTCAGCCTCTCCCACACCGAAGGACTGATCGTCTGCGCCGTCACACACGGCCGGGCGTGCGGCGTCGATGTGGAGGCGACGGCGGCCTCCGCCGAGTCGGCGCACTACATCAGCAGGTTCTTCGCCGCCGACGAACTCCTGGAGCTCGCCGCGCTCGACCCGGCGGAGATGGTCGCCCGCGTGGGCGACCTCTGGGTCCTCAAGGAGGCCTACCTCAAGGCGCAGGGCACCGGACTGCACCGGAGCCTCGCGGGATTCTCCTTCGCCTCGCGCGGACCGGCCGCAGGGCGCCGGATCACCGTGCACGACACCGAACGGACCGGCCCGTCCGCCGACTGGTCCTTCGAACTCATCCGCCCGACCCCCCGGCACCTCCTCGCCCTCGCGATCGAGGGCGCGCAGCCCGGGGCGCTCCATCAGACCTGGCTGACCAGCACCTGAGGGCCGCTTCCGGCCCGAGAACCGACGATGGGAAGACCGATGAACCGAGAACTGGACATGACTGTCGCCCTCTTCCCCGGGCAGGGCGCGTACCGCCCAGGCACTCTCAAGGGACTCTGGGAGCGCGGCGACGACGCCGTACGCTCCACCTTCGAAGAGGTCGACGCCGTCGCCAAGGACCGGCTCGGACGCGCGGTGTCGCCGACGGTCTTCCAGCCCTCTCCGCCCAGCCCCGCCACCCTGCTGGAGACCGCCCCGGACACGCTCCAGCTGGCCGTCTTCACCGCCTCCGTCGCCGCCCACCGGCTCCTCGCCGAGCGCGGCGCCCGCGCGTCGGTCCACCTCGGCCACAGCCTCGGCGAGATCGCGGCACTGACCTGCGCGGGCGCGTGGGACCTGGCGGACGCGGCCGCGGTGCTGTGCGAGCGGATCTCGGTCGTCCGCGAACACGACCGCAGCGACGGCAGGATGCTCGCCCTCGGCTGCGGACGGGGACGCGCCGAGCAGGTGGTGGCGCTGATCGGCCACCCGGATCTCGTCCTCGCGGTCGACAACAGCGCGAACCAGTCCGTCCTCTCCGGTCCCGCCGACCTGATCGGCACCGCAGCGGCGATCGCCGACCGGATCGGCATCACGGCGACGCAGCTGCGCTCGCCGCACCCGTTCCACAATCCGCTGCTGGGACAGGCCCGTCGACGGCTGACCGAGCGGATCGCCTCCTTCACCAGCCGGCCGCTCGAGGTCCCGGTGTACTCGCCGATCCTCGGCCGGTTCTACCGCGACGGGGACGACCTGGCGGAGCTGCTGGCCCTGCACCTGGTGACACCGGTCGAGTTCGGCACGTCGATCTCGGCCCTGCACGCCGCCGGAGCGCGGGTGTTCGTCGAGGCGGGTGCGGGCCGGGTGCTGACGGACCTGGTCGGGCAGTCCCTGCCGGGGGCGCACGTGGTGGCGCCGCTGGCCGGACGCGACGACGACGAGGGGCTCACCCGGGCGGCCGGTGTGCTGCGCCCGGCGCTGAGCGGAGCCCGGCCGACGGCCGCGCCGGACGCCGTCATCGCCGAGCCGGAGACGGCACCGAGCACACCGAACGCACCGAACGCACCGGTCACCGTCGACCGTGCCGAACTGGCCGGCCGGGTACGGGCGTTGTACGCCGAGGCCATGGAGTACCCCGAGGAGGTCTTCACGGACGACGTGCTGCTGGAGGCGGACCTCGGCGTCGACTCGGTCAAGCAGACCGAACTCCTCAGCAGGCTCGGTGAGCGCTTCGGACTGGGCGTGCCGCCCGCCGGGCTGCGGGTCGCCGACTACGACACGTTCGGCAAGGTGGTCGACTTCGTGGCCGCCGGTGCCGCGGACGGCGCCTTCGCGGGAAGCGCGGCGGTCCGATGAAGGACCGGCACCCCGTGACCGACGGCGAGTTCGCCGGACGGATAGCCCTGGTCACCGGCGGCGCGGGAAGCGTCGGCCGGGTCGTCGTGGAACGGCTCGCCGAGCGCGGCGCGACCGTCCTGCTGAACTGCTTCCACTCGTACGACTCCGCCAAGGAACAGGCCCGTGCCCTCGTCGGACGCGGTCTCGACGTACGCGTGGTGCGGGCCTCCGTCGCCCGTCCCGCGCAGGTCGAGCGGATGTTCGCGGAGATCGGCGACGAACACGGCCGGCTCGACATCCTGGTCAACAACGCGGCCGCGGGCTCCTTCGTCCCCTTCGACGAGATCACCGAGGAGCTGCTCGACCGCACCTACACCACCAACGTCAAGGGCCCGTTGTGGTGTGCCCGTTACGCGCGCCCGCTGCTCGCCGCGTCCGGCGGGCGGGGCGGTGCGATCGTCAACGTCTCCTCGCTGGGGGCGACGACCACACCCGCCAACTACCTTCCGGTCGGCGTCTCGAAGGCCGCGCTGGAGGCCCTGACCCGCTACCTCGCCGCGGAGCTCGCCGAGGACCGGATCCGGGTGAACGCCGCCTCGTGCGGCCTCATCGACAACCCGGTGGGCCAGATGTTCCCGGCCTTCGCGGACGTCCGGGCGAACACGGTCGCGGCGACGCCCCTGGCGCGCCTCGGCCGCCCGGAGGATCTCGCGGAGGTCGTGCTGTTCCTCAGCTCGGAACGCTCGGGCTGGGTGACCGGCCAGACGGTCCTGGCGGACGGCGGGCTGACGCTGCTGCGTTCCGCGATGTCCCCGACGCGGGAGCCGGCGGAGGAGGCTTCCACGTCGGAGACGGAGACGGTGTCGCCGCCTGCGGACAGCGCGAAACTGCCGGCGGTGCGGGGAAGTTCGGACGCGGGGACGAGTGGCGAAGCATCGCTGTCCACGGCGGAGGCTCCCGCCGGTCGGGGCCCGAGCCGCACGGCGGCCGACACCACTCCTGCCCGCCGCACGGCCACCACCCGCCCCACCACCGTGCCGGAACTCGACGACGAGGAGTTCCTGCCCGCCGGGGAGACCGCGGTCTGCGGTGATGTGCTCCTCCCGGACGCGGCCGCACCGGCCGAGTCCGCCGGACCGTCCGACACAGCCGACGTACCCGACGCCGCCGACCTCGCCCGCCCCACCGACCCCACCGACGACCCCATCGCAATCGTCGGCATGGGCATGGCCGTCCCCGGGGCGTCCTCCCCGGAGGAGTTCTGGCGGCTCCTGATCGACGGCGCGGAACTCTTCGTCGACGCCCCCGCCGACCGCTGGGACATCGCACGGTTCCACCACGACGACCGCCGCGCGCCCGACAAGACCTACCAGCGGCGCTCCGGCTTCATCACCGGCTTCCAGCCGCACGAGAAGCTGCGGGCGGAGGGCCTCGCCGACGCCGGGCTCGACCACACCGCGCTCTGGCTGCGGCACAGCCTCCACCAGGCCCTCGACGGCGTATCCCGGACTCCGGCGGACCGCTTCTCCTTCTGCGTCGGCTACACCCCCGACGGCAGCCAGCACCTCGAAGAGGCCTTCGTTCTCCGTTCCGCACTGGACACGCTGGCCGAGGACGGCGACGACGCCCTCGACGGGCCCGTCGGGGACGCCCTGCGGCGGCGGTTCAGCCGCGGCGACGACCCCTCCGCCGCGTATCTCCCCCACCGCGTCGGCCAGGACGCCATGGACGGCATCCTCCCGTCCGGCACCCGGCTGCACATGGTGGACACCGCCTGCTCGTCCTCGCTCTACGCGATGGACCTCGGCGTGCGCGATCTGCTCTCCGGGCAGAGCGACATCGCCGTGTGCGGCGGTTCCTTCGCGCTGGCGCCGAGCGGCTCGATCCTGTTCGCCAAGCTCAACGGGCTCTCCGCGGGCGGTGCCGTACGCGCGCTGGACGCCGGCGCGGACGGCGCGCTGTTCTCGGACGGCGCGGGGCTCGTCGTCCTCAAGCGGCTCTCGCGCGCCCGCGCCGACGGCGACCGGGTCCTCGGCATCGTCTCGGCGATCGGTCTGTCGGCGGACGGCCGCGGGAAGGCCATCTACGCACCGGCTCCCGCGGGCCAGGAGCTCGCCGTGGAGCGGGCGTTCGGCCGCAGCGGCCTCGGCCCGGACGACGTTGACTGGATCGTCGCCCACGCCACCGGCACCCCGGCGGGCGACGAGGCCGAGTTCACCAGCCTCGCCCAGCGCTACTCGGGCAGCCGCACCACCCTGGTGACCTCCAACAAGTCCCTGGTCGGCCACTGCGGTTGGGCCGCCGGCGTCGTGTCGGTGATCCACACCCTGCTGGCGCTGCGCCACGACACGATCCCCGCGCAGTACCGCTTCGAGCGGCTGCCGGACGCGCTCGCCGGGCAGGGGGACGGCCTCACGGTGCCGGAGCGGCCGGTGCCCTGGCCCGCCGACGCCCGCCGCCCCCGCCGTGCCGCGGTGTCGGGCTTCGGCTTCGGCGGCACCAACGCCCACATGATCATCTCCGAGGACCACCGGAGCACCCGCTCCGGGCACCCGGCGGCACTTCCCGCGCCGCTCGGCGAGGACCTGGTCGTGGTCGGCTGGTCGTCCCAGATGCCGGGCAGCCCCAAGGCCGACGAGGTCGCGGCCTGGGCGGCGAACGGCGGGTCCGGCGAGGACTTCGAGCCGTCGTTCGGACCGGCGTACCCCGTACCGCCGTTCCAGGAACTGCGGATGCCGCCGCCCACCGCGCGGACCACCGACCGCACCCAGCTGATGATGGTCCGCTGCATGCAGCGGCTCGACGAGCGGGTGCGCGAGCTGTGCCTCGGCCACCACCGGACCACCGGGGTGGTGGTCGGCCACACCGGCGCCACCCGCAACGCCCTGCTCTACAAGACCCGTGCCTACCTCGACGAGATCGGCCATGCGGTGGCCGGGGCGGGCGAGCCGGCCACCACGGCCAAGTTCCTCCAGCGCCTGGAGGAACGGGCGACCGGTCTGATCGCCGCACCGACCGAGGACTCGTTCCCCGGCGAGATGCCCAATGTCATCGCGGCCCGGCTGTCCAACTACTTCGACCTGCGGGGACTCAACATCACGGTCGACGCGGGCGAGGCATCGCTCCTGGAGGCGTTCGACGTGGCCGGCTCGTACCTGGACTTCCAGGAGATCGACGTCGCGCTCGTGGCGGGCGTCAACGGAACGGCGCTGCCCGGGTGGAACGACACCGCGGGCCGCCGGGCCGCCGAGGGCGCCTTCCTCTTCGTCGTGACCCGCAGGTCCCTCGCCGAGGAAGCCGGCCTGCCCGTGCTGGCCGTCATGGAAAGGAGCGTGGCAGCGTGACCGCCCCGCGCCAGGGTGTAACGACCCTGCTGGGCGCCGAGGGCGCCCGTGAACTGATCGCGTTCCTCACGGCGTCCGGGCCCGTCCCGACGCCGTCGGGCGGGACCGCGGTGATCGAACGCGCCGTCCAGGAGGGCGGCCCGGTCCACCGGCTGCGCCTGCGCCACCCGGACGCGCCGCGCACGACGGTCGAACCGGCCCCGCGCCCGACCACCGCGCAGACACCTCGTACGGCCGCCGAGCCCGCGTCCCGCGAGACCACCGAACCGGCCCCGCGCCCGACCACCGCGCAGACACCTCCTACGACCGCCGAGCCCGCGTCCCGCGAGACCACCGAACCGGCCCCGCGCCCGACCACCGACCGGGCACCGCGCCCGACCACCGGATCCGAGCCGGCCACAGCGACCGCACCGGCCGCACCGGCATCCGCTGAGCAGGAGGCCCCGGGTGCGCCGCACCTTCTCGACCGGCATGTCCTGCGGCTCGCCCCCGCGGCCCGTCCCGCACCCGTCGGCGGGCCCGTCCCACCGCTCTTCCCGCCCGGCACCATCGTGCTGACGGACCGTCATACCACCCTGGGCTCACGCCGACCGGGCCCCGGCGGCACCGTGCTGACACCACTCCAGGACGAGAACATCGAGGCCGCCGTCCTGGGCGCGCGGCCCCGCCATGTGCGCGTCCTGGTCGACCTGTCGCAGGAGGATCCGCTCGCCGGGCCCTCCGAGCGGCTGCTCCGGCTGCACGACGCGGTCTTCCGTACGGCCAAGTCGTGCGCCGAACTGCCCGAGCGACCCGAGTCGTTCGCCGTCGTCGTCCTCGGCGGCATCGACGCGTCCCGGGTGCCGCATCCCTGCACCGGCCTGTTCACCGGATTCGTCAAGAGCCTGGCGCTCGAATGGCCCGCGTCCTCGGTGGTGGCCGTGGTCCACGACGCCACCGAGCTGGCGGCGGCCGAGACGGACGCCGCGGCCGAGACCCTGGCCGAACAGATGCTGCCCGTCGTCTCGTTCGCGGGCGGCACCCGGCTCCTGTGGCAGGCCGTGCCCGAGCCGGGAGCCGTCCGGGCTTCCGCGGCGCCGACCGGGTACACCGTCGTCGCGGCCGGCGGCGGGCGCGGTATCGGCGCCGAGCTGCTCACCGCGCTGGCGCGCCGCGACCGGCCCCGTCTCCATGTCATCGGTTCCACCCGGCTCGACGGGGTGACGGCGAAGGACGCCCGGCTGACCCGCAAGGACTTCATCCGCGCGCGCAGCACCGGGCAGGACCGGCTCACCGTGAAGGAGGCGAACGCCGCCTTCGACCGGCTGTCCGCCGCCGTCGAGGTGCAGGCCAATCTGCGCACCCTGGAGGACATCTGCGGCCCGGACAGGGTCACGTACCACGTCTGCGATCTCCGTGACCCCGACGCCGTGGACACGGTCGTCGGGCGGATCACGGCGGCCGAGGCGGACGGTGTCGATCTGCTGCTCGACATCGCCGGCACGAACCGCGCCGCGTCGGTGGACCAGAAGAGCCTGGACGACTTCCGTACCGTCCGCGATCTGAAGGTCCGCAGCCACGCCAACCTCAAGGCCGCGTTCGGCGACCGGCAGCCGCGCCGCTGGTGCAACTTCGGCTCCTTCGTCGGCTTCACCGGCCAGACCGGGGAGACCGACTACGGCGCGGCGAACGACTACTTCAACACCGCCGCCCTGCACAGCGCCTCCCGCGGGCTGCGCGAGTTCACCATCGGCTGGACGCTGTGGCGGGACGTGGGCCTCGGGTCGACCCCGATCATGCGCACCTTCCTCGCGAAGAGCGCGCAGTTCACCGCCATGCCCACGCCGGAGGGGATCGACCACTTCCTGCACGAGCTCGACCAGGCGGAACAGAGCCCGGTCACCGTGCTGTTCGGCGAACCCGAGCGGGCCGCCATCGAGGCGGCCGTGCCCGGCTATCTGGAGTTCTGCCGGACCGGGCCGGCACCCGCCGTGCCCGCGGCCGCCACGGCTCCCGCCCTGCCGGACTTCTTCGTCGACGACATCGTCGACCGCGGTCCCGACCGGCTCACCGTGGTCCGCACCTTCAACCAGGAGCGGGACGCCTACCTCCACGACCACGTGGTCAACGGCTATCCCACCCTGCCCGGCACCTTCGTCCCCGAACTCGCCGCGCAGGCCGCGATGCACCTGGTGCCCGGCCGCGTCCCGGCCGTCCTGGAGGACATCCGGCTCGACTCGTTCCTGCGCGTCTACCGGCCGGGCCGCGACGAGACCAAGCGCATCACCGCACGCCTCGTCACTCACGGCCCCACCGAGACCGTCGTCGACATCGAGGTGACGGGCGACGTCCTGGCCCCGAACGGGCGGCTGCTGGTCAAGGACCGCCGTCACTTCTCGGCGCGCGTACGGCTGCGGGACGAACCGGTCGCGGCGCCGCGCTGGGACCACTGGGACGACCAGGGCGCCGAGCCCATGGCCGACCCGTACCACCTGCCCAACCCGGCCGTCCTGCTGAGCGGTGTGTTCGTCTCCACCGGCGACACCCGCACCCATCCGCACGGCAGGCGCGCCCGCTACACCCCCGACCGGCCCGGCATCGAGCGCTGGTTCTCCGGACTCGTCGTGCCCTCCGTGCTGCTGGACGGCCTGGCGCGGGTGTCCGTGCTCGATCGCAGCGACGGCGACTGGACCCCGTTGGCCGTCCCCCGCACCATCCGCCGCATCGATCTCTACGGCGGCCACACCGATGCCACGCTCGCCGCGGCGGGCACCCGGGTCGAGCTGTACTCACTGCCCTCGCGTCTCGACCTGGAGAGCGAGGAGGACAACCGGGCCGTGGCGGTCACCGCGGCCGGAGACGTCGTCCTGCAGATCAAGGACATGACCGGTGTCGTACTCGGCCATGTGAACCAGTCGACCGGCGAGTACCGCGAACGCCGGCGCCCTGCCGAGGAGGCAACATCGTGACCGAGGCACACGAGCGGACGACCGCCGCACCGCCGGCACCCGAGGGCGTCTGCCCCGTGACCGGCGCCCGCGCGAAGCAGGTCGAGGGACCGACGGGCTTCCCGCTGTCCTCGCCCGTCATCTCCACCGTGGCGTACGCGTCCGACCCTCCGGGGTACTCGCTGCGCGCCCAGCAGAAGCACGGCACCGTGGTGAAGCTGCCGATCCTGCCGCACAACCCGACCGTGCAGCTCTCCGCGCCGGACGCCATCCGGCGGGTGCTCCAGGGCAACGCCGACAACTATGCGCGCGGCGCGTACTACGAGGCGTTCGAGCTGTTCATGGGCCAGGGGCTGCTCACCCTCGACGACGGCGACTGGCGCGGCCACCGCAAGGTCGTCAACCCCGCCTTCACCCCGAACGCGATCGCCGCCCGCGGGGCGCAGAGCGACGAGGCCGTCGCGGACCTGCTCGACCGCTGGGCCGAACACGCCCGTGAGGGACGGCCGTTCGACCTCTTCACCGAGTCCATGAAGCTGACCTGCCGGGTGATGGGGCTGGCGCTGGTGGGCAAGGACCTGTCCCAGGACGGCGGGGAGTTCGCGCAGGCCGTCTCGGTCGCGCTGGAGGCGATCTTCAAGAACGTCGGCTCGCTGGACAAGGCGATCCCGTCGTTCGTCCCGACCCCCTACCGCCGCCGTGTGGCACGCGCCCGGCGCACCCTGGAGAGGGTCGTCGCCGAGGCCGCGCAGAACGTCGATCTCGGCGTCGGCGGCGAAGTCGCCACGCTCATCCGGGAGTCGGACCTTCCCGAGGACGCGCTCTGGGCCGACCTCGTCACGCTGTTCCTGGCGGGCGTCGAGACGACGGCTCTCTCGCTGTCCTGGACGCTCTACGAGGTCGCGCGGGACGCGGGTGTACGGGAGCGGCTGGAGGAGGAGACGGACCGGCTGCTGCGCGGCCGTATGCCCACCGCGCGGGACCTTTCCGAGCTCACCTACGCGGGCATGGTCGTCGACGAGGGACTGCGGATGCATCCGCCGGTCTGGCAGTTCACCCGTGAGGCGATCGGGGACGACGTCCTCGCCGGCCATCACATCCCCGCGGGTACGCCCCTGCTCGTCTCCGTGTACGGGGCGCACTACAACCCCGAGCAGTGGGAGGACCCGGAGCGCTTCGACCCGGAGCGGTTCCGGCCCGGCGCGTCTCCGACCCAGGACCGTTCGGCGTATCTGCCCTTCGGCGGCGGACGGCGTCAGTGCATCGGCAAGCGGATGGGTCTTGCGCTGCTCCAGCAGACGGTGGCGGCGGTCTCCGGCAGGTTCCGGCTCTCGCTCGCCCGTGACGCGGCCCGCGAGGGCGCCTTCATCACGCTGTTCCCCAAGGGCGGCATCCAGGTGAAGGCCGAGGAGCGCCACCGATGACGACCACGAGCGCCGGGCCGGCCACGGCCCGGACGACCACCGGACCCCCGCCCGGCCCGGCCCCGACGACCACCGCCGCCCCCGCCACGGATCAGTGGCCGGCGGTCCGGCCGCACCTCTCCTCGTTCGACCCGGACGCCTTCGTGCGTCCGGTCGACCGGTTCGTCTGGGAGCCGGTCCCCGTGCCGCACACCGGCCCCGCGCCGGACCGTCCGCTGGCCGGCCGCCGGCTGCTGCTCGTCGGCGAGTCGGCCGCACTGGTGGCCGCCGTGGCCGCCGAACTCGGCGGGCGCGGCGCGCTGGTCGTGCGGTCCGATCCCGGTACGCCGCTGCGCGCGGACGGCTGGGACGGCATCGTCGATCTCAATGTGATGGGCGAGACGTACGAACTGGGCGACACCGGCTGGCAGTCGGCGCTCACCCGCACCACCGAGGCGATCCGCGCCGCCTATCGGCGCTGGGCCGACGAGCCGCGCTTCGGGTGCCATGTCTATCTCGCCCTGACCCGGCTCGGCGGGCTCTCGGGACACGGCGACGGCGAGGTGCCGCAGCCGCTGGGCGGCATCTGGGCCGGTCTCGCGAAGTGCCTGCCGCGTGAACTGCCCGCCGCCGGCATCGTCGTGGTCGATCTGGACCGCGCGGACGCCGGCGCGATCGCGGACGCGGTCGAGCGGGAGTACGTACGGCCCGATCAGTTCGAGGTCGGGTACCGCGACGGTGTGCGTCATGTGCTCGCGGGCCGCCCCGCCCCCGCGTGCCCGCCCGGCGGGACTCCGCCGGGCCCCGGTGACACCGTGCTGATCACCGGTGGTGCGCGCGGTGTCGGGTTCGCGGCGGCCCGCGCGTTCGCCGAGTCCTTCGGCTGCCGTGTCGTCGTCACGGGCCGCGGAGAGCGCCCGGCGGCGAGCGAGGTGAACGCCCTCGACGACGAGGAGTTCACCGTCTGGCGCCGCCGCCGGATGTCCGGCGCGCGCACCCCGCAGGACCTCGCCGCGGCCCGGAGCGACATCCGCCGCGCGGACGAGAACCGTACGGTGCACCGCAATCTCGCGCAGGCGGCGGCCGACGGGCTGCGCATCGACTATCTGCGCTGCGACTGCACGGACGCGGAGCAGGTCGAGCAGGCGTTCGCCGCACTCGGCGACGGTCCGCAGTTCGTGGTCCACAACGCCGGGATCGACGACCCCGCCCGCTTCGACCGCAAGTCGGCCGAATCCGTGGTGCGTACGGTCGACGTGAAGGTCACCGGCTTCGCGAACCTGGTGGCGGCGATCCTCGCGCGACCCGAACGGCGCGCCCGGCTGCGTCTGTTGAGCAATGTCGGATCGCTCGCGGGCCGGATGGGCGGCATGGTCGGCCAGATCGACTACGCCGCGGGAAACGAGGCGCTCGCCCGGCTCGGTTTCTGGGCGCGCGACAATCTCGGACTGCCGGTGCAGACGCTGTGCTGGCCGACCTGGGAGCGGCTCGGTGTCATCGCGAACTACTCCGCCGCCGTCCGCTACGTCTCCACGCTCGACCCCGGCGAGGGCGCCCGCCGCTGGGTGGCGGAACTCGCCTCCGGCCACACCGACGAGGCCGTGTTCCTGGGCCGGATCGGTGCCGTCCTGGCGCCGGGTCAGCTGCGCGGCTTCGGCATGCTGACCGGCCACCCGGATCTGCCGCGGCTGCACGCGCTGGACCATCACCTCGGCGAGGTGGAGGAGTACGAGATCTTCCGGTCGCTGCGCACCACCCGGACCTGGGACGCCGATCGGCATCCGTGCCTGGCAGAGGTACGGGTCGACGGCGCCCCGGCGGTCCCGGTCGGCGTGGTCGTGGAGCACGCGGTCGCGGCCGGCGACTGGGTGGTCCCGGAGGGCTGGCCGCTGCTGCATCTGCGGGAGTTGCGCGGGCTGCGCGTACGGCTGGAGGGGCTGCGGTTCACCGGCGGGTCCCTGACCCTGCACCGCGAGGCCCGCGGCGGTCACCGGGACGGCGAGTGGTGCGTGGACGTCACCGTCCGCGACCCCGCCGGTGCCGGCATCGCGAGCGTCACCCTCGTCTACGGCCCCGAGCCGGCCGGGCATCCGTCGGTGCGCACCGAGCGGTCGTCGCTCGGGCCTGCGGCGGGGGCGGGCCGGCTGGGCTGGGCCGATGTGGTGTTCCGCGAAGCCCGGCCGGAGCCCGGCGACGGGGGGACGCTGACGCTCGACCCGGTCCTGCCCGCCGATCTGTGGACCGTGCCCTTCCCGCCGGAGCCCACGCTCGCCCCGGCGGCGATCGAGACGATCGTGCGCGAGACGGACCGCCGTTCGGTCCGTACGTCGGCGGGCGTCCTGACGATCGGACGGCTGGTGCTGAGTCCGGGGGCCCAGCGGGTCGACGAGCTGCGGGCCGGTGCCGTGCCGGGGCGGTGGACGGGGCTGCGCGCCGGGGTCGGTGTGCTCCTGGCGGAGGGCGTCGGGCTCACGGACTGATGCGCCGGCCCGGCGGGTGGGTGACGCCGGGCGGGCAGCGCGCCGTCGGCGCCGCGGCGGGACGGCCCGTGCCGTCTCAGCCGCGGCGCCAGCCGCTGACGACGGCGCGCAGGGTGGCCTCGTAGGCGTCGCCGATGTCGAGCCCCGGGGGCTCGTTCCCGGACAGCTCCAGGGACACCAGGCCATGGGCCGCGCCCCAGCAGGACAGGGCGATCACATCGGGCGAGCCGTCCTTGAACTGGCCGGCCGCCTGTCCTCTCAGCACCGCGTCGACGAGCGGCTGGATGGTCTCGCCGACCTCGTTCCTGCGCTCCGGCGTGGGTTCGTAGTCGACCGTGCGGTCGGCGAACATGATCGCGTACAGGTGAGGGTTCGCGAGTGCGTACTCGCGATAGGCCTTGCCGAGCCTGATGACATCGGCCGCGGGGTCGTCGGACGAGTCGACCGTGGCCAGACGCGCGACGAACAGCCTGGCCGCCTCCCGGTACAGGCTGTCGAGCAGCCCGGCCTTGTTTCCGAACAGCGAATACACCGCTGTGGTCGACGTCTTCACATCGGCGGCGAGCCGCCGCAGGCTCAGGGCCGCGGTGCCCCGGTCGAAGACCGTGGCGGCAGCGCGGTTGATGAGCTTGAGACGGAGTGCTTCGTCATGAGTCTTGAGCCGGGCCATGCGTCAAATGTATCGCAACACCGTTATACGAGCCGGTGCACAGCAGCCCAAGAGCTCGCTCACTGACACGGCGCTGACATCGCCCAAAAATCTTGCACACTGTCTAAGACGCTTATCATTGCAGGTCAGACCATGTGAGCACTGGTTCACTCCCACCCCGATGCACCCCGCTTCGCCAGGACGGCCATTGATAACGCTGTTACTGTTGCCGTAGCTTCGAGGCATGGCAAGCGGAACGTGCGGAACGATCTAGGGAGTTGGGATGTTCGAGGGGTTGGGGCGGTTCATCCACCGGGGGCGCAAGCCCCTGCTGATCCTCACACTGGTGTTCGCCGTGCTCTCCGGGGTGTACGGCGTCGGCGTCTTCGGCGACATGAAACCCGGCGGATTCGAGGACCCGAAGTCGGAGAGCCGCAAGGCGGCCCTCCTGGCCGAGAAGGCGTTCCCGCAGCGCGCACCGGACGCGGTCGTCGTCTACCGCAGTGATGACAGGACGGTCGACGACCCGGCGTTCCAGAAGGCCGTCGTCGGCAAGATCTCGTCGCTGCCGAAGTCGGTGGTCACCGGGTCGGCGCACTTCTGGATGACCAAGATGCCCTCGCAGGTGAGCCGGGACCGGCACGCGACGTACGTCGCGATGAACCTGCACGGCAGCGATGACAACACCAAGGAAGAGTCCTACAAGAAGATCAAGGACAAGCTGGACGTCGCCGGGTTCGAGACCCTGCGCGGCGGCCCCGTCCCCACCGGCCACCAGGCCGGCGAGGAGATCGGGAAGGATCTCGGCGCCGCCGAGGGCTTCTCGTTCCCCATCCTCTTCCTGCTGCTGGTGGTCGTCTTCGGCGGACTGGCCGCGGCGAGCCTGCCACTGCTCGTCGGCGGACTCTCCATCATCGGCTCCATGGCGGTCCTGAGGGTCATCGCCCAGTTCACCGACGTCTCGGTGTTCGCGATGAGCCTCGTGACGATCCTGGGCCTGGCGGTCGCCATCGACTACGGCCTGCTGATCGTGAGCCGCTACCGCGAGGAGCTGCAGGCCGGCCGCACCGGCGCCGACGCCCTCGCGCGTACGGTCGCCACCGCCGGACGGACCGTCGTGGTCTCCGGCATCACGGTCGCGGTCGCCCTGTTCGGCATGACCTTCTTCCCGTTCGCCTTCCTCAAGTCCATGGCGTACGGCGGTGTGGCCGCGGTCGTCCTGTCCGTCTTCTTCTCGATCATCGCCCTGCCCGCCGCACTGGCCGTCATGGGTCCGAAGGTCAACTCCCTCTCCCTGCGGCGCAAGAAGCGGGCCGCGGCCCCCAAGGCCTCGGACGAGGGCGCCTGGTTCCGGCTGGCCCACGGCCTGATGCGCCGCCCGGTCGCCGTCGCGGTCGTCACGCTGGGCGTCCTGCTCGCCCTGGCGATTCCGTTCCTGCGGATCGAGTTCGGCGCCAACGACGCCCGCCAGCTGCCGAACACGGCCGAGGGCCGACAGGTCCACAACATCATGGAGAAGGACTTCGAGGGCGACGGCATCAAGTCCATCGACTCGCTGCTGAAGCTCTCCGGCCCCGCACAGTCGCCGGAGCAGGGCGCGGCCCTCCAGGCGTACGCCGACAAGCTCGCCAAGGTGCCCGGCGCCAAGGGCGCCCAGATCAGCGGCGCCGAGGGCACCTCGGCCCGCGTCTCCGTCACCTTCGACGGGGTGGCCGTCTCGCCCGAGGCCCGCGACCTGGTGAACGACCTGCGCGAGGTCCCGGTGCCGGACGGCGCGACCGCGTACTTCGGCGGTGAGACCGCGGTGTTCGACGACACGCTGGACGCACTCGCGGACACGCTGCCGTGGATGCTCCTCTACATCGCGGTCGCGACCTACATCCTGCTGTTCCTGGCCTTCGGTTCGGTGCTGCTGCCGCTGAAGGCGATCGCGATGAACCTGCTGTCCCTGTCGGCCACGTTCGGCATCCTCGTCTGGATCTTCCAGGACGGGCACCTGGCCGATCTGATCGGCTTCGACCCCACGGGCAACATCGAACCCAACATGCCGATCATGCTGTTCGCACTGATCTTCGGACTGTCCATGGACTACGAGGTGTTCCTCGTGTCCCGGATCCGGGAGCAGTACGACACACTCGGCGACCCGACCGCCGCGGTGGCGACGGGCCTGCAGAGCATCGGCAAGCTGATCGCCAGCGCCGCGCTGCTGATGTGCGTCCCGCTCGCGGCGATGGCGACCAGTGGTGTGCTGACCATGACCCTGTTCGGTGTGGGCATGGTGATCGCCATCCTGCTCGACGTGGCCGTGGTCCGGATCCTGCTGGTGCCGGCCGTCATGAAGCTGATGGGCCGCGCCAGTTGGTGGGCTCCCGGCCCGCTCCAGAAGCTGTACGCGCGCTACGGCATCAAGGAGGGCGACGCGGCCCTCGACGACGCCTCCAAGGAGCGTGTCCCCGTAGCGGGCTGACACGTTCACCCCCTCGACCGGGTGAAGTGCCGCAGTCGGCGGCGGCACTTCACCCGGCACCACCACCAACCTCTGCACTTGACGCACCGACTCGGGCGTCGGGTACAGTCGATCCATCTATTAGACACCGTCTAACTGAGGTCACGGAGGACCGGATGGCCGCGGAAAAGGCCGCACTCGGCGAGATCCTGCGCCCGATCAGGGGAAGGCTGCGGCTGGCAGTGGCCGCCCAGGCCGTCTCGGCGATCGCCGGCGTCGTCCCCTTCATCGCCATCGCCGAACTCGGACGGGTGCTGTTGGACAACGAACCCGACCGCTCCGACCAGGCGTGGACCATCACCGCCATCGGCGCCGGCGCCCTGCTGGTCCGGCTGATCTTCATGCTGGCGGCGGGCGCGCTCACCCACTTCGCGGACAACGAGCTCCAGTTGCACATCCGCCGCGGCCTGGTGGCCCGGCTCGCCCGGGTCCCGCTGGGCTGGTTCTCCGAGCGCAACTCCGGCACGGTGAAGAAGGCCGTGCAGGACGACGTGGACGCGATGCACCACATGATCGCCCACTCCATGCTGGAGATGACCTCGGCGACCGTCGTCCCGGCCGCGTCGCTGGCGTATCTCTTCTGGGTCGACTGGCAGATGACCCTCGTGACGATCGCGCCGCTCGTCATCGGTCTCGGCCTCTACAGCGTCACGATGGCCGGGATGGCCAAGCATCTGCCCGACTACGACCGGGCGATGGGTGCGATCAACGGCAGCGCCGTCGAGTTCGTCCAGGGCATCTCCGTCGTCAAGACCTTCGGCCAGAGCCGCCGGGCGCACCAGAAGTTCCGTGACGCGGCCGACGACTTCGCCGCGTTCTTCCTCTCCTGGGTCCGCTCCACGCTCAACTCCAAGGCAGCCGCCGAGATCGTGCTGTCCCCCATCGCCGTACTGGTGGCGGTCATCACCGGCGGCGCGATCTTCGTGACCGACGGCCGGCTCGCCGGCGTCGACCTGCTGCCGTTCGCACTGCTCGGCATCGGCCTCACCGCGCCCGTGCTCGCCCTGTTCTACGCGAGCTACGAACTGCGCTTCGCCAAGGCCGCGGCCGAGCGCGTCAGCGAGGTGATGAACGCCGAGGAGCTGCCGGTGGCCGAGAGCCCGCGCACCCCCTCCGGCAACCACGTCAGCTACCAGGGCGTGCGGTTCAGCTACGACGGCAAGAAGGAAGCCGTGGCCGGCGTCGATCTGGAGCTGGCTCCGGGCACGGTCACCGCGCTCGTCGGCCCCTCCGGGTCCGGCAAGAGCACCCTGGCCACCCTGCTCCCCCGGTTCGGCGACGTGACCGGCGGCTCCCTGAGCATCGGCGGGGTCGACATCCGGGAGATGTCGCCGGACGACCTGTACCGCCGGGTGGCGTTCGTCTTCCAGGACGTCCGGCTCACCCAGGGCACCGTCGCCGACAACATCCGTATGGCCAGGCCCGATGCCATAGCCGCCGAGGTGGCGGACGCGGCCCGTGCCGCCTGCGTCCACGACGTGATCGAGGCGCTGCCCCGCGGCTACGACTCGGTGGTCGGTGAGGACGCCCGCTTCTCCGGCGGACAGGCGCAACGCGTCTCGATCGCCCGCGCACTGCTGGCCGACACCCCCGTCATCGTCCTCGACGAGGCGGCGGCGTACGCCGACCCGCAGTCCGAGGCCACCGTCCAGGAAGCGTTGTCCGAGCTGACGCGGGGCAAGATCGTGCTGCTGATCGCCCACCGGCTCTCCACCGTGGTCGACGCGGACCAGATCGCCGTGCTCGAGGACGGAAGGATCGTCGAACGGGGCACGCACACCGAACTCGTCGCCCGCGAGGGCCGGTACGCCCGTATGTGGCACGCACATGAACGCAACTCCGCCTGGCAGCCGCACCGGCCGGCCCCGGCCACCACTGTCAGCGCCGTCCCGGCGGGAGGTACCAGCCGATGATCCGCCAACTGCTCGACGTCGTGGGACCCGAGCACAACCGTCCCGTACGCAGAATGATCACCGCCCTGGTGGTCTGCGCGGTCCTCCAGGGCATCGCCTTCGCCCTGCTCGTGCCCGTCCTCGAAGCGCTCCTCGGCTCCGACCCCGACTCCGTCTGGCCGTGGCTGTGGACCCTGCTCGGGGTCTGCCTCCTCTACTGCGTCGCGTACTACGACTCGCTGCGCACCGGCTTCCAGGCCGGCGCCACGCTCTCGCGGACGCTGCACAACCGGATCGGTGACCAGGTGGCCTCGCTGCCGCTGGGCTGGTTCGCGCCCGAGCGGGTCGGCCAGCTGGGCCAGCTCGCCACCAAGAGCGTCATGGACGTCATGGGCGTACCGGCGCACCTGCTGCGGCCGCTGGTGACGAGCTTCGTCACCCCGGCGACCGTCGTCCTCGTCATGTACGTCTTCGACTGGCGGCTCGCCCTCGCGGCGACCCTCACGGTCCCCCTGATCGTCGGTGTCTACCGGTGGAGCGCCGGGCTGAACCGCAAGGCGGACGAGGCCCGCACCGCGGCGCACGCGGTGACCGGCGGCCGGGTCGTCGAGTTCGCCCAGCTCCAGCCCGTGCTGCGGGTGTTCGGCCGGGACGGCGCGAGCTCCGGCACCCGCGGGCTGGACGCCGCGCTGCACACGCAGTACGAGGCGTCCCGCCGGGTGCTCGTCACCGGCGTCCCCGGTCTGATCAGCTTCGCCCTGGTGATCCAGGCCGCGTTCACCGTCATCCTGGTGACCGGCACCTATCTGGTGCTCGACGGCGGGCTGGAGGTGGCCAAGCTGCTGGCGATCCTCGTCCTCGCGGCCCGGTTCACCGAGCCCATCGCGGAGACGGCGGTCCTCGGCTCCACCCTGCGCACCGCCCGGTCCGCCCTGGACCGCGTCGCCGACCTGCTCGCGGAGCCCTGCCTTCCGCAGCCGGACGACGCGCGGCTGCCGGCGGGCAACGAGGTCGAGTTCGAGAACGTCGACTTCAGCTACGACGGCGCCCGCGTGCTGTCCGGGGTCTCGCTGACGCTGCCGGAAGGCACGATGACAGCGCTGGTCGGCCCCTCCGGATCCGGCAAGACGACCGTCAGCAAGCTGATCCCCCGGTTCTGGGACGTGGACTCCGGCGTGGTGCGGGTGGGCGGCGTGGACGTCCGGGACATCGAGCCCGAGGTCCTGATGTCGAAGATCTCCGTGGTGTTCCAGGACGTGTACCTCTTCGAGGGCACGATCATGGAGAACATCCGGGTGGGCCGGCCCGACGCGACGGACGCGGAGGTGCGTGAAGTCGCCCGGCAGGCCCGGGTGGAGGAGATCGTGCAGCGGCTCCCCGACGGCTGGGACACCAAGGTCGGCGAGGGCGGCGCACTGCTCTCCGGTGGTGAGCGCCAGCGGGTCTCCATCGCCCGCGCGATCCTGAAGGACGCGCCGATCGTGCTGCTGGACGAGGCGACCGCGTCGCTCGACCCGGAGAACGAGCAGGCGGTGCAGGAGGCGTTGAGCCACCTCACCGTCGGCCGGACCCTCCTGGTCATCGCGCACCGTTTGCAGACCGTGGCCGCCGCCGGCCAGATCCTGCTGCTGGACGAGGGCCGGATCGTGGAGCGCGGCACCCACGCCGAACTCGTGGCGGCGGACGGCCGGTACGCGGACTTCTGGGCGCAGCGCAGCCGGGCCCAGCACTGGCGGGTGGCCCGACAGCCGTCCTGACGACGAGCTTTTCGGCCACGCCTCCCCGAACCACTCGTCCCCGGATGCCCCCGCACCGGGGACGAGTGCTGTCCGGACACGGCTCGTGGAGCGCATCCGGCGGCAATATCCGAAGCAGATCCGACATAAGTGAAGGGAAGGCATTCCAGGAACGGACCGGCAGTGCCCGCCGGCGGAAGTCAGAATTGCCGGTTCATGTTGCCGCTCGGCCTCCCCAACGGAAGCCGAATACCAGGGCCATCAGGCAATTTGAACGTTTCCGGCTCCGTCAGATTCATTCCAGCCCGGCTTCCGACGTGCCGGTCTATACTTACAACCGTCCTGTTGGCCCATCAGGTTCGAACGGCGCGAAAACAGCGTCGAATTCAAGCCGGACCGGTCGTGCACGCGTTTCCGCCAGACGCGTTTCCTTCCGGTTACAGGTTGTTCAATCAGTTGTCACATCAGGACACCTGAGGGCCGCGGGACATTCATCGAAGGGTGCTGACATTCTTCCTGCGGGGGCTTGAGAACAGATGTCAACAGATGTTGTATTCCACTGGCCGATAACTGCAAGAGAAACCGAGCTGCACGCTGTCGGAAACTCCCTTGCGCGCGGCAGCGGCGCGATTCTCGTCGGCGGCCCCGGGGTGGGCAAGAGTCTACTGCTCGCCACCGCGCTCGAGCGCGCTTCCGACGAGGGCCGCACCGTCCTCTCGGTGGGCGGGGCCAGCTGGAACAGCGGTGCACGCGCAAAGGGTTACGCCTCGCTCGGCGAATGTCTGGAGTCGGTGGAGCCGTCGACTCTGGACGGCACCGCGGCCGACCGCCCGGTCGTCGGCATCGACGACGCCCATCTGGTCGACGCCGCATCGGGCCACCGGCTGCACCGCCTGGTCGCCGCGGGGCGGCTCAGCGTGCTCGCCACCAGCCGCAAGGACGCACCGGCGCCGGCCGGTATCGACAAGCTCTGGGTCGACCGGCTGATCGACCATGTCGAGGTGGCGCCGTTCGACAGCGCGGCGCTCGGTGACGTCCTGCGGGCCCGCCTCGGCGGCCACACCGACGCCACCACGCTGGAGCGGCTGTGGGCCGCCACCCACGGCAACGCGCTGATGCTGCGCGAACTCATCGACCACGCGGTGGAGGACGAATCCCTGCGCTGCGTCAACGGCACCTGGGTCTGGGAGGGCCTGACCGAACGCCCCGGCCGCCGGCTGTCCGAGGTGATACGACTCGGGCTGCGCGACCTCAGCCACGACGAGCTCGAACTGGTCAACATGCTCGCCGTCGCCGAGCCGCTGGAGATCGACATCGCCGCGGCATCGGGGCTCGCGCACGCCGCCGAGTCGCTGGACCTGCGCGGCATCGTGACCGTCGAACGCAACGGTACGCGCGTAGACCTGCGGTTGTCGGTGCCGCTCAGCCGGGTCGTCGTCGCCTCCCGGATGTCCGGCCTCACCGCGCAGCGACTGCGCCGGCAGGTCGCCGACGCCGTGGAACGCACGGGCGCACGCCGGCCCGAGGACGTCCTGCGCATCGTCTCGCTGAGGATCGAGGCCGGACTCGTCCCGGAGCGCGAGCAGTTGCTGACCGCCGCGCGCACCGCGATCCGCCGGCGGAACTTCGCCCTCGCGGAACGGCTGTGCCTGCTCGCCCTGCGCGACACCCCGACCGAGGACTCGGCGCCCTACGGCCCGGTCCCGGACTCCGCGGAGTACGGAGCGGTGCTGTGCCGGGTGGTGTCGTACGCGGCACAGCGCTCGGACAGCCCCACGGACTGCGTCCGGGCCGCCCTGCTGCTCGGCAGGGTCCTCATCGGCAAGGGCTGCCACCAGGAGGCCGAGGCGGTGCTGCGCACGGCCCTCGGGGCCGGAGTGGAGGTCCCCCGGGACGAGTTCATCACCGCCGTGCACACCCGGGTCATCAATCTGGCCTGGCGTTTACAGCGCGTCCAGGCCGCCGGCGCGGTGCTCGACGGCGCCGTCGCGACGGTCGGCACCCAGCACGCCGGGATACTGCACGGCAGCCGCGCCATGATCGCCGTCATGTCCGACCAGCTCCAGGACGCCGTCGACATCGGAGAAACGGTGCTGCGCGCCGGTGACGCGGGCATCGCGGTCACCCAGACGCTGGTGCCGGTGGTGGCCTTCGCGCGGACCGAACTGGGCGACCCGGCGGGCGCGCTGGAGATGCTGAACCGGTACCGGGACGTCTCCTTCGACTGGGACACCGACGCCGTGGTCCTGCTGGACGCCCTCGCGGCCCGCTGCTCGTGGCTCGCCGGCAACCTCAAGGACGCTGCCGACACGCTGGACGCCCCGCGCCGGTACGACTCCGCGGACCGCTGGCCCGTCCTGCTGCAGACCGTCGTCGCCCGGTCCCGGCTGCTGCGGCTGCTCGGCGAACCGGAGCGGGCGGTGGCCCTGCTGCGGCAGGCCATCGCCGTCGAGACCGGCCACGAGTGGCCGGCCACCCGGGCCTGGCCGCTGGCCCAACTGGCGGGTGCGCTCGCCGAGTCCGGGCAGCACGCCGAGGCGCTGCGCACGCTCGTCGAGGCGCGGTCGATGCAGGGCGAGGCGGTCTCGCACCCGATCGCCGACGACGAGATCGCCTACGACCGGGCGCTGGTGCTCGCACACACCGGGGACCGGTCGGGTGCGGCCTCCTGCGCTCTCGAACTGGCCGAACGCGCCGCGGCCGGCGGACGGGCCGTCACCGCGATCATGGCGCTGCACCTGGCCGCCCGGGTCAAGGAGAACGCCTCCTACCGCTTCCGGGCCCGTGCCCAGCAGCTCGCGGCGCAGTGCACCGGTGGCGTCGTGCGGGTGATGGCCGAGCACATCCAGGCCCTCGCCGAGGCCGACGGCAACGCGCTCACCAAGGTGTCCCGGCAGTTCCGGGAGATGGACGCGCTGCCGCTCGCCGCGGAGGCGGCGGCCCAGGCCGCCCGTGCGCACCGGGCCGCGGGCCAGCGCCGCAAGGGCCGGGAGGCGTCGGCGGCCAGCCAGGACCTGCTCCGCGCCTGCGCCGGGACCCTGCCGCCGTGGATGGTGACCGAGACCCGCAGGGACAGCGACATCGCCCCGCTCACCCCTCGCGAGCGGGAGGTGGCCGCGCTGGCCGCGACGGGAATGTCCAACCGCGACATCGCCCACCGCCTGGTGGTGTCGGTGCGCACGGTCGAGAACCACCTGCACCGGATCTACCACAAGCTGGGGATCACGGCCCGCAACGCGCTGCGCCGGGGTCTGGAGCAGGCCGCCGCGCAGTCCGACGGTGTTCGCATGTCGCCGATGCAACTGATCCGGGCGCACGAGCCGGAGCGTACGGCGGCGTCCGACGGGGACCACGGGGGCCGGCGCACCCGCAAGCCCGGCAAGCTCCGGCTCGCCGACCGCACGGCGTCCTGAGGGACAGCCCTCGGGTCGTGTCCGCGGCGAACAGGGCGAAAAGGCGGTGGGCCCCGCGGGAAACCACCCGGGGCCCCCCCCTTTTTGCGGGCGGTGAGCCCCGCCACCCCCCTCGAGTATAAACAAAAACGA
>NZ_JBHXSL010000054.1:0-48272 GCF_042714725.1 Streptomyces sp. NPDC058685 | reverse complement strand
GCCTGCCGCAGCAGGCCGCCCCAGGCGGTTCACGGCGTCCGGACGCCTGCCCGGGCGCGCTGGCCCATCACGAACTTGACCGGCAGCAGCACGGCCCAACTCCACATCGCCGCGCGCGGGGAGGCGAAGGCAATGCCCACCGAGGCCCCGAAGACGACGATCGAGGTGATGAGGTCGGCGGCCATGGCACGGCCCACACGGTCGCCGATGGGCTCGTGCTGAAGCCGCGAACGCTTCCACACGATGACGAACAGCGCGAGATGCAGCAGATCGGTGACGGCGATGGTGCCCGCGTACAGCGCCACGGAGACGGTACGGGCCGGATACTCCGCCAGCAGGGCCGTGGGAAAGGGCAGCAGCGCGATGGCCCCGAGACCGCACAGCGACACCCGCAGAACCGCGTCGTCGACATGGCGCACCCACAGAAAGATCCTCCGGTGGTCCATCCAGAACGCCGCCAGGATGGTGAAGCTCAGGCCGTACGCCGCCACCTTGGGCCACAGGTCGCGCAACGATTCCTGGAACCGGCGTACGTCGAGATCGTCCGGCACGGCGACATCGAGCACCAGCAAGGTCATCGCGATGGCGAAGATGCCGTCGGACAGGGCCAGCAGCCGGCCCGGGTCCCCCGCCAGGCCCGCTGTCTCAGGTTCGTCGATCCGCGCCACGCGGCCACGCTACGGACGTCGCGCCGCCGTTCCCGGTCACCGCTCCGTGCGCTCCCCCGATCGCTCTACGGACCAGTGCGATCGAGCAGCCGGCAACCCGGGACGGGGAGTCGCCGACGGGTAGAGGTCACAGCATCGGACCGACGAGGGAGCGTTCACGTGGACATCGAGGCACTGCGCCAGGACACCCCCGGATGCGCGAACCGAGTGCACCTCAACAACGCCGGAGCCGGGCTGCTGTCGCGGCGGACGCTGCACACGATGACGGCGCACCTGGAACTGGAGGCGTCCATCGGTGGCTACGAGGCCGCGAAGCAGGAACGGAGCCGGATCGACGCCACGTACGGGCACATCGCGGAACTGATCGGCGGACGGCCCGACGAGGTGGCCCTCTTCGACAACTCCACCCACGCCTGGAACGCCGCCTTCTACTCGCTCCCCTTCCAGCCGGGCGACCGTATTCTCACCGGCCGCGCCGAGTACGGCAGCAACGTCCTGGCCTACCTCCAGACCGCCCGGCGCACCGGCGTCGAGATCGTCGTCGTCCCGGACGACGCGTCAGGGCAGACCGACACCACGGCCCTCGCAGACCTGATCGACGAGCGCACCCGGCTGATCGGCATCAGCCATGTCCCCACCAGCGGCGGACTGGTCAACCCGGCTCAGGAGATCGGACGGATCGCCCGTGCGGCCGGGGTGCCGTTCCTCCTTGATGCGACCCAGTCCATCGGGCAGTTCCCCGTGGACGTCGAGAGCCTCGGCTGCGACATGGTCACCGCGACCGGCCGCAAGTTCCTGCGGGGACCGCGCGGCACCGGGTTCCTCTGGGTCAGGACGGAGATGCTCGAACACCTCGACCCGTTCGTCAACGACATCGAGGCCGCCACCTGGGACGGCGGCAACGGCTTCATCTGGCACCAGGGCGCGCGTCGCTTCGCCTCCTGGGAGATGAGCTACGCCAATGTCCTGGGCCTGGACGCCGCCGTGGTCCAGGCCCTCGAACTGGGCATGGCGCACATCGGCCGCCGGAGCATCGCGCTGGGCGCGCGGCTGCGCGACCGGCTCGACGCGCTGCCCGGCGTCACGACGTACGACCTCGGCCGCGAACGCTGCGCCATCGTGACCGCGAAGGTCGACGGACTGGACACCCATGACCTCGCGGCACTCCTCGCGCGCCACCAGATCAATGTGTCGACCACCGTCGCCGAGCACACCCAGTTCGACACGCTGAACAGGGGAGTTCACCCGCTGGTGCGGCTGTCGCCGCACTACTACAACACCGAGGCCGAACTGGACCGGACCGTCGAGGTGATCGCGGAGGCCGCGCGCGGAGCCTGAACGGGCCGCGGCCCGTCTCCGGCCGCGCACGTGATGTCCGGGCGAGGCCCGACCCCATGTGGGGCCTCCCCCGGCACATCGACGCCCTACGGCAGTGCCGCTCCGCGGGCCGTGATCCACAGGTCGTACCACTCCTCGTGGCTGAGCCGCGGCTCCCCGGTGGCGGCATCCCGGCAGGCCCGGATGCGTTCGGGGCGGGCGGTGCCGATGACCGGTGCGATGCCGGCGGGGTGTCGTTGCAGCCACCACAGCAGGATCGTTTCGGGGCTCGTGTCCTTCTCCTTGGCCAACGCCTCGACGAGCCGCGCGGTCGCCTGCTCGTCCGGTGTCTCCTGACGGCCGGTGTAACGCCCCTGGGCGAGGGCGCCCCACGCCTGGACCTGCACTTCGTTGGCACGGCAGTACTCGAGCGTCCCCAGGGGGAAGCCGACAGCCGCCGCCTGCGGGGTGTTCACCACGACGCCCGCCTCGACCCAGTCCCGCCGCTGAAGGCTCATCTCCAGCTGGTTGGCGACCAGCGGCAGCTCCAGCGCCCCCTGGAGATGGGCGATCTGTGCGGCGCTCATGTTCGAGACGCCGAAACGCCGCACGAGCCCCTGCCGGTGCAGTGACGTCAGTGCCTCGGCGACGTCGTCGGGATCCGCCAGCGGGTCCGGCCGGTGCAGGAGCAGGACATCGAGGACGTCCGTATGCAGCCGGGCGAGGCTCTCCTCCACGCGCTCCACGATGGTGGTGCCGCGCAGATCGTAGATCCCCGGGTGGTCCCCGTCCGCGAGGCGGATACCGCACTTGGTCTGCACGACGATGCGGTCCCGCAGGTCCGGCGCGCGGCCGAGGATCTCGCCGAACACCGCTTCGGCCTTGCCGTTCCGGTAGATGTCGGCGTGGTCGAACGTGTTGATGCCACAGTCGAGGGCCGCCTCCACGGCAGCTTCCGCGACCGCGATGTCCTTCGATGTGTAGGGCTCGTGGTCCCAGCTGCCGCCGAGCCCCATGCATCCGTAGAGGAGCCGGCCGGTCTGTGTCTGTTCCGCCATCGTCGTCACGGCGCCACCCTACGACCGGACACTGGTGAGGGACCACGCCGAATTCATCCGTTGCGCGTCCTGACCTGGGCACGGCCGGGGGCGCTGCCGGGCGTCGCACCGGCAGCGGGGCTGCCCCTCTCGCCGTGTGACCGGCAGAAGCACCCCTTCCGGATGCGCGGCGGTCTTACCGGGCGTCGTCATGAGCGCCGTGCGCGGAGCGGCACCTGGAGCTCCACCACCGACCCACGGTTCTCCGCTCATACGGGTGGACCGACGGAAAGGACGTAGTCCATGGAGCTCGATCCCGGCCTCTGCCTGGACGTGCCGGAAGGCGACGACCCGTCAGGCGGGTGGCGGCGCGCGACAGCAGAGCCGGACGGCCGGCTGCGAGTCAGTTCGTCCGCCGGCGAACCTGCCTGACCTCGCGGTCGATGGCCCACGCGTCGGCGACCGGCCCGATGTGGCCGAGCTTGTCGGGATTGATCACCCCGCGGATGGTCTGAATCCGCCCCTCGAGCACGTCCAGAGCCAGGATGTGGAGCACCTTGCCGTCCCTGTCCCGGAAGACCGCCCCGGGCCGGCCGTTGATCCGGTGCGGCTCGAACGACACATCGAGCGGGACCAGCCGGAGGATGAACGTGGCGAGCAACCTGGCCACCTTCTCCGCGCCCGTGACGGCTCGGGCCAGTTGGGGGGCCTTGCCGCCGCCGTCCCCGACCAGTTGCACATCGGCGGCCAGCAGATCCTGCAGTCCCTCCACATCGCCGTCCTTCAGGGCATCGAAGAACCGCGTCGCCAGTTCCCGCTGTTCCTGCCCGTCCGCCGCGAACCGCGGCCGCCCGGCCTCCATGTGCCGCCGCGCCCGCACCAGTAGCTGTCGGCATGCCGCCTCCGAGCGTCCCACCGCCGCGGCGACATCGTCGAACCCGAAGGCGAACACTTCACGCAGCACGAACACCGCCCGCTCCAGCGGGCTCAGCCGCTCCAACAGCAGCAATGCGGCCATGGATACGGAGTCGGCCAGCTCCACCGCCCGCGCCGGATCCTCGTACGGGTCGTTGAGCAGCGGCTCGGGAAACCACGGGCCCACGTACTCCTCCCGCCGCACGCGCGCGGAGCGCAGCACGTCGATGGCGATCCGCGTGACCGCCGCCGAGACAAAGGCCTTGGTCGACGTGGGCCGGGTCGACGAGCCGTCGAACCGCAGCCATGTCTCCTGCACCGCGTCCTCGGCCTCACTCACACTGCCGAGAATCCGATAGGCGATCGAGAACAGCAGCGGCCGCAGCTCCTCGAACTCCTCGACCTTGCTCACGCCGGCCCCTCCCTCACGTCAGATGCTGATGGTCGTTCAGTGGAACTGTCCGGGCTCGTAGCTGCCGGCCGGCTGCTGGGTGATGATGTTCAGCCTGTTCACCGTGTTCATGAAGGACACAAGGATCACCAGGGCGGTGAGCTGCTCCTCGTCGTAGTGCTTCGCGGCGTGGGCCCAGACCTCGTCGCTGACTCCACCGGCCCCGTCCGCGACCCGGGTCCCCTGCTCGGCCAGCGCCAGCGCGGCACGCTCGGCCTCGGTGAAGACCGTGGCCTCCCGCCACGCCGCGACCAGGTTCAGCCGCACCGCGGTCTCACCGGCCGCGGTGGCGTCCTTGGTGTGCATGTCGACGCAGACGGCGCAGCCGTTGATCTGACTCACGCGAAGGGCGACCAGCTCCTGCGTCGCGGCAGGCACCGGCCCCTCCTTGAGCGCCTTGCCCGCCGACATGACGTACTTGATGACCTTGCCGGCGGTCGGGCTGGCGAAGTAGTTCAGTCGCGCGTCCATGGTGGGCTCCTCTGCGGTCGTCAGTGGCTACACACCCGAGACGAGATGGCGCGACGCCGTGTGACACGACCGGGTGTGACCTGCGTCTCCCGTGGTCGGCGGCCGGTCGCCGCAGCGCTCAGCGACCGAAGAGGTGCCCGAGTACCAGGGGGTCGTTCTCCACTACGGGCGCTTCTTCGGCGCGGTCAGCAGCGGCGGGTCTGGTACGGCACAGGAGTGAGGCCCTGGTCGGGCGGTGTCGGGCACCGGCGAAGGGTGACCAGGAACGTCAGCACGATGCCGCCCGCGGCGGCGAAGAGCGCGGTTCTGATTCCTTCTGCGGTCGCGACATGGAGTTCCTCACCGGTGAGACCGCCCAGCCCTGCGGTCGCGACCAGGACCAGGATGGCGAGGCCGACGGCCGCGCCCGCTCCCGAGCCGGTGGACGCGATGCCGGAAGCGATGCCCTGTTGCCGGTCGGGGATGCCGGTGGCGGCGGCGATGAACATGCCGGTGAAGACCACTCCGTCGCCGATGCTCAGCGCCACGAGACCGGGGATGAGTTCGACGTAGCCACCGTCCGGTGAGATCGCGAGGCCGAGGCCGACCGCACCGAGCGCGCCGATGATGTGGGCCGCGGCCAGGGTGCGCCGGAGGCCGAACCGCGTCACGAGGTGGCCGGCGAATGTCGAACCGGCCACGACCACTGCGGTCGGGATGAGAAAGCCGGCGCCTGTCTGCAACGGGTCGTAGCCCAGGGTCTCCTGGAAGTAGATGGACAGGAAGTAGAGCACGGAGCCGAAGGTCGCCATGAACATGAAGGCGATGAACACACCGGTGATGAGGTTGCGGTTGGAGAGCAACTCGGTCGGCATCAGCGGGTCGTTGCTGCGCCGCTCGATGACGAAGAACGCTCCGAGCAGCAGGATGCCCGCCACGGCGCTCACCACAATGCCCGGCGAGAGCCACCCCAGCCCCGGACCCTGAACCAGGGCGAACACGATGAGTGTCACCCCGAAAGTGACGCTCAGCGCGCCCGGCAGGTCGAACCTCCGCCCCCTTTCCCGCTCTCCGTCCCGCGGGATGACGACGAAGGCGAGCAGCAGCGCGGGCCCGGCCAGGGCGACGTTGACGAAGAAGACCGCCTCCCAGCCGAACGCCTGCGTCAGAATGCCGCCGAGCAGCACCCCGATGACGAGCCCTGCCGCGCCCGACCCTCCCCAGATCCCCAACGCGCGGTTGCGGGAACGGCCTTCGGAGAACGTGGTGTTGATGAGCGCGAGGGTGGTGGGAAAGACGAGAGCCCCGCCGAGTCCCTGAATGGCGCGCGCGGCGAGGAGCATTCCCGGCCCGGTGGCGAGCCCGCCCACGAGGGCGGCCCCGGCATAGAGCGCGAGGCCGGTGGCGAGGACGCGCCGCCGTCCGAGCAGGTCGGCGGCACGTCCGCCGAACAGGAGGAAGCCGGCCGAGGCGACCGCGTAGGCGCTGATGACCGACTGCAGCGTCTGTGCGGAGTAGCCGAGGTCGCGGGCGATGTCGGGAAGTGCCACGACCACGATGTACTGGTCGAGCGAGACGATCAGCATGGCGAAGGACAGCAGCGCGAGCATGGCGGTCTCACGGTTGCGGCCAAGACCGCCGGGCGCAGATGACGTCTCTCTGGATGGCACGGCAGCACTCCTGACGATCGAAGTCATGTCTGCGCTCACGGCCTGCCGCGGGGTCCCGTCGTGTGCGGGGCGGGCGGCCTTGCCGAGGAGGACGGTTGCCAAGACCCTATACAGCGCGCCCTCACCAACCCTGTCAACGACCCACGCGCGTCACAGGACGCTCAGGTCGCCCTCCCCCGACGGGTGCGGGGTGTGCCACGGAACCCCCGGCCCTGTCTCACTGCCGGCGCGATCCGCCCGCTCCGACGCGTGCTTGTCCGTCGCCGCGGCACCGCACTACCGTGCCGATGTGGATCTCTTCTCACGCTCGTGGACGGCATTGCGCACGGCGGTCGCCGAACTCGCCGACGCGGACTTCGAGCAGCCGTCCGGCTGTGCCGGCTGGCTGGTACGGGACCTGGTGTGCCATCTGGTCATCGATGCTCAGGACGTCCTGATCACCCTCGCGACCCCCGCCGCCACGGAACCGACCCGCGACGCGGTGACCTACTGGGAGGTCGCCGACACGCAGCCGACGGGCGACGATCCGCTGGACGCACTCACGGTCCGGCTGGCCGCCGCGTACGAGGAACCCCGGCTGCTCCGGTTCCATCTCGACGACGTGGGCTCCGCCGCCGGCCGCGCCGCCGAACTCGTCGACCCCGCCCTCCGGGTCGGCACCCGCGACGAGGTTCTCACCGCGGGCGACTACCTCACCGCGTACGTCATGGAGTGGACGCTGCACCACCTGGACCTGGTGGCGCACCTCCCGAACGTGGCGGGACCACCCGCGGAAGGGCTCGCGCAGTCCCGCGAGATGCTGGAGAAGATCGCCGGGTCGCTCTTCCCCGCCTCCTTCTCCGACAAGGACGCGCTGCTGGTCGGCACCGGACGGCGCGCCCCGACCGACGTGGAGAAGGCCGAACTGGGCGGGTCGGCCGCGAAACTTCCGCTCGTCATCGGCTGATCCGCCGGCCGCTCCGCCGACTGAGCGGGACCAGGGGGCAGTCCCGTCATCCCCGTTCTGCGTCAACGGCCGGGCTCTCGCGCAGTCCTTTGGACCGCAACCGCTACCGCTACCCGATCAGCGTCTCCTTCGGGCGCACCACACAGAATTCGTTCCCCTCCGGATCGACCAGCACCGTCCACGACTCACTGCCGGTCTGTCCGACATCGGCCAGAGCGGCGCCGAGGGCGAGGATGCGCTCGATCTCGGCCTCCCGGTTCTCCGCCGAGGACGTCAGATCGAGGTGCAGGCGGTTCTTGACGACCTTGCGGTCCGTCACCGGCATGAAGCAGATCCCCACGGGCGCGGTCTCGTCCGGCCCGATGACGACTTCCCGCTCCCGCTCGGACAGGATCCGCCAGCGCAGCACGTCGGCCCAGAACCGTGCGAGGGCCGGCAGGTCGTGGGCGTCGATGACGATGTGATGCAGCGAGACAGGCATGTCGCCCAGTGTGCCCGGCCATCGCCCGGAGCAAGCCTCGGCAGGGCCCGGCCGGTCATCGACCGGGCCGACCTCGTCAGCGACTCTGACGCCGTCCGGCAGGGTGGGCCGAGGCCCTGTCCGGGACGTGGCGCACGTCGCGCTCACCGACTGTCTGTCCCCCACTGGTCTCACCCGTCAGCCGGAACCCGAGCCCGAGGTAGAAACCCTCGGGGCCGTCCGCGCCCGGATGCCACGTGGTGAACAGGCGGGTCCCGCCGCGACGACGGATCTCGGCGGCGACCGATTCGACCGCGAAGCGACCATAGCCCCGGCCCTGTTGACCAGCTGCGATGTTGAGCCGCCACAGCCCGGAGCGGATGTCCGTGCCGTCGTCGCTCCAGTCCAGGTCGAGGAAGGCCATGAGGAATCCCACGGGAACGTCACCGTCAACGATCAAGCGGGGCCACGCTGTTGGCCCGTAGACATACGCCTCGGCCAGAGATTTCACGACCGGCGCGACCAAGTGCTCCTGATCCGGACGGACCCGCAGCCCGATCGCGGCGTCGAAGTTGGCCGGGGTGATCTCCCGCAGCCCGAGTGTCGTCGTCACGCGGGAACCCTAAGCGGTGACAGCCGCCTCGCTTCCGCGCCGGCAGGGTCTGCTCCCGTGGGCCAGAAGGACGTGTACCCCTGCCGCTCCGGCAGCACGGCCACAACCTCGCCCGGCCCGTCGACTCCCGGCTTGCCCAACCCCATCGCCATACGCCCGAGCACACACCACCACACCGACCGACCGCATCCGATTTCCGGGGCGGCGCGTGTGGTGCATGGACCTCAGGAAGGCAGCAGATTGCCGAGGAGGTGCCCTAGGCGCAGGTCGGGCACAGTCCGCGGTAGGTGACCTCGACCTGGGACACCGTGAAGCCGAACCGTTCGTCCGCCGGGAGGTCGGCGAGCGGATTGCCCGTCGGGTGGACGTCGCGGACGGTGCCGCACTGCGAGCACACCAAGTGCTGGTGCGGGTGGTGCGCGTTGGGGTCGTAACGCTTGGCGCGGCCGTCCGTGGAGACCTCTATGACCTCACCGAGCAGGACCAGTTCGCCCAGGGCGTTGTAGACGGTCGCCCGGGAGATCTCGGGCAGCCGCTGCACGGCGAGGGCGTGCACCTCGTCAGCCGTGAGATGCACATGGTCGCCGGCGAGAACCTCCGCAACGACACGCCGCTGGGAGGTCATCCGCCAGCCACGCCCTCGTAGTCGCTCCAGCAGGTCACTCATATCGGTTCACCTATTCAGATGCGGCGGGATGCCCGAAGGCTACCCGGCGGACGCCAGGGTTCCGATTGAATACGAGCTTGGCGCACTTGTTGACCTGGACTCTGTCCATCGTAGGATCGGTTCCGGCAATAGCCAAGGGACAGGTAGGGACAGGACTGTTCCCGACTGTTCCCGCAGGACAGGAGAGAAGACGTGACGCGACCACCGCCGAGCCGTTGTGCCTGGTCGGCGCGCGGGTGACACCCGCCGCCCGCGTGGCGCTCCCCGAGACCGGCGCAACGGTGACCGTTCTCTCATCGAGACGGCCCCCTCCGATCCCTCCGGGACGAGCGATCACGTGAGCCGCGTCACACCCCCGGTCGGCGCGAGACCTTCCCCGTGCCCCTCGTGGCAGGACGCGCACCCCGGACCGGCCGGGTGCGTCGCACCGCCCCGCAGGCTCGGTTCGAGACCGCGCTTCGCGTCGTCGCCCGCAACGGCCGGGCGGCCCGCAGGACGGCCGGCCCGACCGCCGGCGAAGACCACGGCCTCGCCGCCCACGAGGCCCACCTGACCAACCGGGGCCCGTACCCCGACCGTTCCACCGACTGCAGTTCCTGAGCACAGCGATCCGCCCCCTCCGGAAGGATTTCCATGTCCGAGAACCACGACGCAATCGTCACCGACGCGAAGACGGAGGGCTCAGGCGGCGGCTGCCCGGTCGCGCATGATCGCGCCGCGCACCCCACCCAGGGCGGTGGAAACCGTCAGTGGTGGCCGGAGCGGCTCAACCTGAAGATCCTTGCCAAGGACCCGGTCGTCGCCAACCCGCTCGGTGCGGAGTTCGACTACGCCGAGGCGTTCCAGGCCCTCGACCTGGCGGCCGTGAAGCGTGACATCGCCGAGGTGCTCACCACCTCGCAGGACTGGTGGCCCGCCGACTTCGGCAACTACGGCCCGCTGATGATCCGTATGGCCTGGCACAGCGCCGGCACCTACCGCATCAGCGACGGCCGCGGCGGTGGCGGCCGTGGCCAGCAGCGTTTCGCCCCGCTGAACAGCTGGCCGGACAACGGCAACCTGGACAAGGCCCGCCGTCTGCTGTGGCCGGTGAAGAAGAAGTACGGCCAGTCCATCTCCTGGGCCGACCTCATGATCCTCACGGGCAACGTCGCGCTGGAGACGATGGGCTTCGAGACCTTCGGCTTCGCCGGCGGCCGCGCCGACGTCTGGGAGGCCGACGAGGACGTGTACTGGGGTCCCGAGACCACCTGGCTCGACGACCGTCGCTACACCGGCGACCGCGAGCTCGAGAACCCGCTCGGCGCCGTCCAGATGGGGCTCATCTACGTCAACCCGGAGGGCCCGAACGGCAACCCGGACCCGATCGCCGCGGCCCGCGACATCCGTGAGACGTTCCGCCGCATGGCGATGAACGACGAGGAGACCGTCGCCCTCATCGCCGGTGGTCACACCTTCGGCAAGACCCACGGCGCCGGCCCGGCCGACGCGGTCGGCAACGACCCCGAGGCCGCCTCCATGGAGGAGCAGGGCCTGGGCTGGAAGTCCACCTACGCCAGCGGCAAGGGCGGCGACGCCATCACCTCCGGTCTCGAGGTCACCTGGACCACCAGGCCCACCCAGTGGAGCAACGACTTCTTCGACATCCTCTTCGGCCACGAGTGGGAGCTGACCCAGTCCCCGGCCGGCGCCAACCAGTGGGTGGCCAAGGACGCCGAGGAGATCATTCCCGACGCGCACGACGCGTCGAAGAAGCGTCTGCCCACGATGCTCACCACCGACCTCTCGCTGCGCTTCGACCCGATCTACGAGCCGATCTCGCGCCGCTTCCACGAGAACCCGGCCGAGTTCGCGGACGCCTTCGCCCGTGCCTGGTACAAGCTGACCCACCGTGACCTGGGCCCGAAGTCCCTGTACCTCGGCCCGGAGGTCCCGGCGGAGACGATGCTGTGGCAGGACCCGCTGCCGCAGGCCGAGGGCGCGGCCATCGACGCCGCGGACGCCGCGGCGCTCAAGACCAAGCTCCTGGAGTCGGGCCTGACCGTCTCGCAGCTGGTCTCCACCGCGTGGGCGTCGGCCTCGACGTTCCGCGGCAGCGACAAGCGCGGCGGTGCCAACGGCGCCCGTATCCGTCTGCAGCCGCAGAACGGCTGGGAGGTCAACAACCCCGACCAGCTCGCGCAGGTCCTGCGCGTCCTGGAGGGCGTCCGGTCGGAGTTCAACTCCGGCGCCAAGAAGGTCTCCCTGGCCGACCTGATCGTCCTCGGCGGTGCCGCCGCGGTCGAGAAGGCCGCCAAGGACGCCGGCTTCGCGGTGCAGGTCCCCTTCACTCCGGGCCGTGTGGACGCGACCGAGGAGCACACGGACACCGAGTCGTTCGCCGCGCTGGAGCCGTCCTCCGACGGGTTCCGCAACTACGTCGGCAAGGGCAACCGCCTGCCGGCCGAGTACCTGCTGCTCGACCGGGCCAACCTGCTCACCCTGAGCGCGCCCCAGATGACCGCCCTCGTCGGTGGTCTGCGCGTCCTGGGCGCCAACCAGGGCCAGTCCTCGCACGGGGTGTTCACGGACACCCCGGGTGTGCTGACCAACGACTTCTTCGTCAACCTGCTCGACCTGGGCACGACGTGGAAGTCGACCTCCGCCGACCAGACGACCTTCGAGGGCCGTGACGCCTCGGGCGCCGTCAAGTGGACCGGCACCCGTGCCGACCTCGTCTTCGGCTCGAACTCCGAGCTGCGCGCGCTCGCGGAGGTCTACGCGAGCGACGACGCGAAGGAGAAGTTCGTGAACGACTTCGTCGCGGCGTGGGCCAAGGTCATGGACCTGGACCGGTTCGACCTCGTGTGATCAAAGGCGTCCGGGCCGGCTCGTGCTCGTAGGAGAGCGAACCGGCCGAGGACGACGGGAGGGGCTCACAGCCAGGCCGGCTGTGAGCCCCTCCCGTCGTTCGTGCGAGCGCGCCCTGACCGAGCTGGGCGGCAGTTGGCGGGGGGCGGAAGACGGCATCGGATCCCCCACCGTCCCTCGCTCCGACGGTCCACCCCTTGCCATACCTATCGTTTCTCGATAGATTTCCATCGCTGTTCGATTGAAGGAGACGTGATGGGAAAGCTGACAGTCCTTGCGCTGCGGGCTGTACTGGTGGGCCTGCTCGCCGGGTCGGTGTTCGTCCAGGCCGTGATGGTGCCGCTGCTGGCCATCGACATGGAGAGTCTCGACCCTGACGTCGCGTACCTCCGCACCCCGCTCCTCGTGATCACGGTCCTCGGCATCGTGACGATCCAGGTCGTCCTGGTCTGTGTCTGGCGGCTCGTGACGATGGTCCGACGCGGCACCGTCTTCTCCGACGCGGCCTTCCGGTACGTCCACATCGTGATCGGCGCGATCGTGGCGGCAGCGATCCTGCTGTTCGCGCTCGGTGTCGTCCTGGCTCCGGGAGAGGCCGTCCCACCGGGCATCGTCCTCCTGCTGGGCGGGGGCGTCATGGCGGCCCTGGGGGTCGCGCTCATCGTGCTGGTGCTGCGGATGCTGCTCGCCCAGGCCGTCGCGCGCGACGTCGAGGCGGCGCAGATGCAGGCCGAACTGGCAGAGGTGATCTGATGCCGATCGCCGTCGACATCGACGTCATGCTGGCCAAACGGAAGATGTCCGTGGGCGAACTGGCGGACCGCGTCGGGATCACGCCGGCCAACCTGGCGGTGCTCAAGAACGGTCGCGCCAAGGCGGTGCGCTTCGCGACGCTCGCCGCGCTCTGCGAGGTGCTCGAGTGCCAGCCGGGAGACCTGCTGCGCTGGGAGTCCCACGACACCGCGGACGTCTGACACCCGGCACCGGCGGTCGGCGCGGCCGGCCGCCGGTGGCAGCATTCCCGCATCGACGACAACCGGCACCGACCCGACCGGGGCGGGATAATCTGGCCGCATGCGGATCTCAGCCAGGGCGGACTACGCGGTACGCGCCGCGCTGCAACTCGCCGCGTACCGGGACACCGGGCCGCTGAAGGCGGAGGCCATCGCCGACGCGCAGAACATTCCGCACAAGTTCCTCGAGGGCATCCTCAACGACATGCGCCGCGGCGGACTCGTGGCCAGCCGGCGCGGCGGCGGTGGCGGGTACCGTCTCGCACTTCCCGCGGAGTCGATCAGCATCGCCGACGTGATCCGCGTCGTGGACGGACCGCTCGTCTCGGTTCGGGGCGTACGACCCCCGGAACTGTCCTACACCGGTCCCGCCGAGGCGCTGCTGCCGCTGTGGATCGCGCTCCGGGCGAACGTCCGCGAGATCCTCGAAGGCGTGACGCTGGCCGATGTCGCGTCGGCCGAGCTGCCCACGAGGGTGTCCGCCCTCAGCGAGGACGCCGCCGCCTGGACCAACCCCTGACGGTCCGCCCGCCGCTCCAACCGCTCGCCACACGGCTCGACTTGTCCACCATCTGAACGTCCTCTTGGGCCGGGGCACGACCTCTGCGAGTATCCCTACTAATCCAGTAGGAATACTAGGAATCAGGGGACCGCGGGAGAACGCCGATCCTGTTGCCCGGCCGGGGAAGGGATGCGAAGTGCCGAAGAAGTCCGCTGACGGGCAGTCGCTCCCACCGACGCCCGTGGAGGAGACCCCATGGCCGCGCATCGTCCGCGAGCTGGCGGACGATCTCGCCACCGACGCGATCGCACGCGAACGCGCGGGCAAGTCCCCCACCGACGAGGTCTCGCGACTGCGCGAGGCGGGCCTCCTGGATCTGCTGACCCCCACCCGGGCGCCAGGGCAGGGCGCCGACTGGCGCACCGCCTGCGCCGTGGTTCGCGAGACAGCGGCCGCCGACAGTTCCATGGCCGAACTGCTGGCCCGCCACTACGCCCTGGCGTGGAGTACGCGCTTCTTCGGCTCCACGGACACCGCAGGTGGTCTTGAAGCGCGGATCGCCGAGGAGCACTGGCTGCTCGGCGGCAGCATCGACATCCCGGCCGGCTCTCCGAGCGATCTGACGCTCGCGCCGACCGGTACGGGGTACGCGCTGGGCGGCCGCAGGACCTTCGCCGCGGGGGTCACCGTCGCCGACCGGCTGGTCCTGGGCGCGACGTGCGCGAAGACCGGTGACTTACTGCTGGTGCTCGTGGACCCGGCGCATCCCGGCGTCCTGGTCGAGGCGGCGAACGAGCGCGTCGGGCAGCGGCTGGCCGGCGCGGGCAGCATCGACTTCGACAACGTGCCGGTGAGCAGGGCGGATCAGGTGCTCTGCACCCTTCCCCGCGACGAACACACCACGTCCCCCTTCACCGCCCTGGCGCCCCTCGCTCTTCGGCTCCTGCTCGCTCATGTCGCTCTCGGGCTCACCGAGGGGGCTCTCACGGAGGCGCGGGACATCAGCCGTGCGGCACCGCCCTTCCCGGCGGCCGGCCCGATGGGCGGCGCGTACGCGGAGCGGCCGAGCGACGATCCGTACGTTCTCCTTGCCTACGGAGAACTGGCGATCGGCGCCCACACCGCCGCCACGGTCGTCGAGCATGCGACGCAGGCACTGGCCGATGCGGTGGCGCTGGGGCCGGAACTGGGCGTCGACCACCATGCCGACGTCGCCGTGCTGGTCTCCACCGCGGAAGCCGTCACCGGCCGAACCGCCGTGCACACCACGACGCGCCTGCTGGAGCTCACCGCCGACGCCGACGACGTGAACGGTGGCACGGGCCTCGACAGGTTCTGGCGCAACGCGCGCGTGCTGACGGCGCGGACCCCCTCCTCCCTCCGTCTGCGCGACATCGGTGACCACTTCCTCAACGGCGCTCGTCCTCCCTTCACGGCGCGTGTCTGACGCGCTGGGACGACCGCTCCGCTGTCGTCCCACCCCGGCCGGCGAACCGTTCCGGGTCGGGGCCACTCCGGCCGCGGCGAGGGGGCCTAGGCTTCCTGTCATGACGCGCGCCTGGATTTCGCCACTGCTGTTCGTGCTCTGCGGCTCAGTCGTGGCGACCGGGCTGTTCCTCGGTGGGAGCCCCGGCACCGCCGTAGCGCTCCTGCTGCTGTTCGTGCTGCTCGCAGCGGCGCACTCGCCTCTGATCTTCCCGAAGCCCATTCGCGCGGAGGAGGCACAACGCCGCAGCGCGGTCGACGGCCGGCCGATCGTCTTCTGGCGGCCGGGCTGCCCCTACTGCCTCCGCATGCGCATCCGGCTGGGCCGGCGTGCCCGCCAGGTGCACTGGGTCGACATCTGGCGTGACCCGGCCGGCGCGGCGGAGGTGCGTGCGGTCAACGACGGCAACGAGACCGTGCCGACAGTCTTCGTGGCGGGCCGACCACACGTGAATCCCGACCCAGCGTGGGTGCGCGAACAGCTCGACGCTTCGGCGTGACGGCGAGCGGGGCAGCCGCGCCGACGGCCTCACCGGCCCGCGGATTCAGCCCCGTCCCGGCCGTGCCTCGTCAGTCGGGTGCGCTCCGGCGCTCGCCCGCGACCGGATCTCGCGCGCGACGTCCGCCGGCACCAGGCGTACGTCGTCGATGTCGAGGACGTGCCCGTCCTCGTCGAGCATCGCCACCTGGACGTTGCCACCGCCGCGTTCCTGGATGTACGTGGCCGGGACACCGGCGACGGGACGGTTCTCCTCGCCCCACTGCTGCAGGGCGGCGAGGACGACCTTGAGTTCCTGACCGCGATGCGTCAGCCGGTACGCATGGCGGCCCCGCGATCCGGTCTCCCGGTAGGACTCGCGCTCGAAGATTCCCGCGTCCACCAGGGTGGAGAGGCGTGCGCTGAGCACGTCCGTCGGGATGCCCAGCTCCTTACGGAAGTCGGAGAACCGGGTGGTGCCGCGCAGCGCGTTGCGCACGATGAGGAAGGCCCACTTCTGGCCGAGGATGTCCAGGCTGCGCTGGATGGAACACACCTCGCCGCGCGCCCCCGGCTCGGACGCGTCCATTGCGGTCGTCCTGTCCACCCGCACCGCCATGTATCCGATTCCCGTCTGTGCATCGGTTCGCGAGCGCGCCGTGTGCGAGCTGCGGCGAGACTACGCCGCAGGGTTGGTGAGCTGCTGGTGGACCTCGAAGGCGTTGCGCTCGACGCGGTTCCACAGCAGCTTGCCGTCCTCACGCACCGCCCATACCGCCGTGCCGGTCATCGTGATCGGCGCTCCGTCCGGGGTGGTTCCGAGGGCCCCGTTGTTGTTGCCGGTCAGGCGCCACATAGAGGCCACGCGGGAACCGTCGGCATTCGCGAACGACTCGACGACTTCGAACTCCAGGTTGTCGATGACCGTACCGAAACCCCGTGCCCACTCCTTGAAGGCGGCCCGCGACTGGACGCGCTTGCCGCCGGTGATGAGGACGAAGTCCTCCACCACGAGATCGTCGATGGCGTCGTAGTCCTGCGGGGACTGCCAGACGTGAGCCCAGAAGTTGTGCACGGCGTCGATGGCGGAGAGCTTCGTCATGCTGGTCGATCCTTCGCGATCACGGGGCGGGCGGGCCGAGGCGTTCCGTCGGCGGGCTTGAAACAAACGTAACACCCTGGATTGGAAATCTGGTCCCTGACCCTTCCGGCCGCTTCCGCGCAGCTCAGCGGGTCAGGACACCGCGGTCGAGCGGCTGAGGTCCTCCCACCTGGTGACGTCGGCCAGCAGCGACTCGTCGTGCTCGCGCAGCGCGTCGACCGCGTCCCCGCCGAGTACGAGGCGAAGCGGCGGGTTCTCGGCGTCCAGGACCTTGAGGATGGCCGCGGCGCCCTTCACCGGATCATTGGGTTCAGCGCCCACGATGCCCGTGACCAGCTCCCGGAGCCCGCCCGAGGTCGACTCGTAGCCCGGGATCTCGCGGGTGAACTCCAGGCTGCTGCTCATCCGGGTCCGGAACATGCCCGGCTCCACCAGCAGTACCCGGATGCCCAGGGGCGCCAGCTCGGCCGAGAGCGACTCGCTGAGCCCTTCGAGCGCGTGCTTCGTGGCGTGGTAGCCGCCCATGCCCGGGAAGGTGATCCGGCCGCCGAGGGAGCTCATCTGCACGATCGTCCCGGAGCCCTGCTCCCGCATCAGGGGAACGACCGCCTTCGTGAGCTCCGCGGCGCCGAAGAAGTTGACCTCCATCATCGCGCGCAGCTGTTGCATCGAGGTCTCCTCCACAGCCCCGATCACGCTGTATCCGGCGTTGTTCACCAGGACGTCGACGCGGCCGAACACAGCGACCGTCGCGTCCACCGCGGCCTGGACCGAGGCCGGATCCGTGACGTCCAGCGCTGCCGTACTGACCCGGTCGCCCCCGGCTTCGGCCAGATCGGCCAGGGTCTCCGGGCGACGCGCCGTGGCCATGACCCGGTCTCCGGCCGCCAGGGCGGCGAGCGCGATCTCCCGGCCGAACCCGCCCGAGCAACCCGTGATCAACCAGACGCGGTCCTGCGTGTTCATCGTCATCAGCCATGCCCTTCCGACGTGGTGTTCATCGAGGTCAATGGTTGTTCCGATGCGCCGGGAGCGTCCAACACCGGCTGCTTGTCGTCGCTGTAGGCTCTGCCTGTGACCCCTGATCTTCGGCAGCTGAGGTACTTCGTCGCCGTCGCCGAGGAGTCCAGCTACACGCGCGCCGCCGAGCGGCTCATGATCAGCCAGCAGTCGCTGTCCCAGCAGATCAGCCTCCTGGAGCGCATGCTGGCGGTGAGGCTCTTCGACCGCGACAGCCGGGGTACCAGCCTGACCGCCGTGGGTGCGCTGTTCCTCCCCGAGGCCCGCGCGGTACTCGATCGGGCCGATGAGGCGATGGACGTGGTGGCACGAGCCGCACGCGGCGAGCTCGGCAGCCTCCGGCTGGCCTTCCTCGCCACCACGACCAACCATCTCCTCCCCCCGGTGGTCCGGGCCGTGAGGGAGCGACTGCCGGGACTCGACGTGGCGACGGAGGAGACGACGATCGCCCCTCTCGTCGAGGGGCTGCGCCGAGGGCACTACGACGTCGCGTTCACGCGGCCCCCGCTGGTGGAGGGGCTGGAGGCCAGGACGCTGGTCAGCGAGCCGGTGTGCGCCGTCCTCCCCGAAGATCACCCGCTCGCCGGACGTTCGCAGCTGACCCTGGGTGAACTGGCGGACGAGCGCTGGGTGTTGAGCCCGCGCAGCTCGTGGGAACCCTGGCACCGGGCATTCGACGACTCCTTCCGCACGGCCGGCTTCACTCCCGACGTGGTTCAGCGCGACGCGAGCGTGCAGAACCTGCTCGGACTGGTGGCGGCCGGTGTCGGGGTGACGCGGCTGGCGCAGTCGGCGAGCAATCTGCGCCGGACGGGCGTGGTGTTCGTGCCCCTGGCCGGGGAGTCCGTCCCCACCGAGATGGTGTGGCTGACCGGCAACACCTCCCCCGCGCTGCACAGGCTGCTGGACGTGGTCACCGAGATGGCCGCGACCACGGACTTCACCCGGTCCGGCTGAGAGGGGTCCTGAGGGGTCCTGCCGGCAGCGGGGTCTGCCCCCGCGCGTCGGCGCAAGCAGAGCGGAACGCCCGTCGACGGCGGTCAACACCCGGCGCACCGAACGCTCTTGCCCGCTCTGTACGGTGAAGTGGATCAGTTCAGGCATGAACACTTCACAAGGAGTATCGGTGAGGAAGACTTACGGGGCCCGTGCCGCCGTCGCCGCGGTCGGTGCGATCGCACTTGTCGCCGCGGCGTCGGGGCCGGCCGCCGCGGCCGACACCACGCTGCGGTTGTCCCGCGGCGGGCACACCATCGGCACCATGACCCACCTCGACCCCGACCCGGACACGTTCCGCGTCTGCGACACGCGTGCGGACGGACACGGGGTCACCGGCAAGCTGTACATCTACCTGGCGGGCTGGCAGCTCAAGGAGACGAAGCAGGACGGCGGTGACTCCGGCTGCGGCTACTTCGACTACAACGTCGTTCCCTACGGCGCGAAGTACCTGCTGAAACTGTGCTGGAACGGGCCCGGCGAGGTCTGTTCGCAGAAGGAGTTCACCGAGGACTGAGGTGACCACTGCCCGCCGCGTCCCGGACTCCCATGGACCGGAGTGGCCGGCACGGTAGTCGCCGGAACCGGCTCCACGAGCAGGGCATGAACCGGCAGGCAGGTCAACGGTCTTCACCCAGGTGCGGTCGCGGTTCGGTGCGCTCATCGTGTTCACCGAACCGCGACAGGGGCACACAGCGGCTCGCGTCGGGGCCGGCCGCCCCCGCCCGGTTGCCGAGAGGGAGGGCGGCTCCCCTTCTCCCCCGCCCCCGAACAGATGTAGTTTCCCGCCATGACTGACGATCTTGCCTACGCGGGTGTCGCCGGACAGGCGGAAGCCGTCCGCGCCGGAGATGTGTCGGCTCGTGAACTCACCGAGCTGCTCCTCACCCGTATCGAACGGCACAACGGCAGCCTGACGGCGTTCACCGTGGTGATGGCCGAGCAGGCCCTCGCCGAGGCTGCCCGCCGGGACGGGACCCCGCGGGCCGACCGTGGTCCGCTGCACGGGGTGCCGGTCGCGATCAAGGAAGAGAACGACGTCGAGGGACTGGTGACGACGTTCGGGACGGCGGCCAACAAACGGCCCGCGGCAGCCGACAGCGAGGTGGTTCGCAGGCTGCGAACGGCCGGGGCCGTCATCATCGGCAAGACGAACATGCCCGAGTTCGGACTCTTCCCGTTCACCGAGTCGTCGGCGCACGGCGCCACCCTCAACCCGTGGGCACCCGGGCATTCGCCCGGCGGTTCCAGCGGTGGCTCGGCCGCGGCCGTCGCGGCCGGCCTGGTCCCGGCCGCGATCGGCGGCGACGGCGGCGGCTCGATCCGGATTCCGTCCGCCAGCTGCGGCCTGTTCGGGCTGAAGCCTTCGCGTGGCCGCGTCAGCACCTCACCGCATCCCCACCTCTGGTGGGGACTGGGCGTGCTCGGCCCCCTGACGCGCTCCGTGCTGGACTCCGCGCTCGTCCACGACGCGATCCGGGGCTCGCTGCCGGGCGACATGTTCCGCGCCACTGACCCGGCCGTGTCGTTCGCCACCGCCGCGGCCACCGAACCCCGGCAGTTGCGGATCGGCTGGTCGACCGAGTCGGCCTCGCTCGGAGTGCGACCGGCGTCGGACGTCGTCCGGGCCGTCCGGGAAACGGCAACGCTGCTGGCGGAGTTGGGCCATCACGTCGAGGAGGTCGACCCTCACTACCCCGACCCGACGGCGGCGTTCGTACCGCAGTGGTTCGCCGGTCTGCGGACCGAGGCGTTCGCGATGGACGACTACAGCCGGCTCGAGCGGCGGACTCGTGAGACGGTCCGCCTCGGCAGCTGGGTCCGCCCCCGGATCACTCGCTGGGCCCTCGGGCAGGGCGAGCGGACCGCCGCCAAGGCGAACGAGGTCTTCGAGCGGATCGATGTGCTGCTCACCCCGACGATGGCGGGCCTCCCGCCCGCGGCCGGGCGACTCAACGGCACCGGTACGGTGCGGGCTGCCCTGCGGGCGATGCCGATGATCGCGTACTGCGCGCTGTGGAACGTCACCGGCAACCCCGCGGCCTCGGTACCGGCCGGATTCTCCGCCGACGGCCTGCCGCTCGCGGTGCAGCTGGTCGGCCGCCGGAACGACGAGCCGACGCTGTTGTCGCTCTCCGCGCAACTGGAGACAGCGCGCCCCTGGGCCGGACGGACACCGCCCGGCTTCCCCGCCTAGGCCCTGTCCGGGCGATCTTCGAGGATCACCTGTGGCGTCGGATGCGCTGCATCGCACGGCGGTGGGGGCGCGCCCCCGCCGGAGGCTGGGGGAGATCGCCCTCGTACGAGGCGTACTCGGGCCATCCGGCAACACGGCGAGGTGCGGTAGCCCGTCGCAGGCCCGACAAGATCGCCCGGACAGGACCCAGGCGCTGATGAACGGCAGCGTCCTGCCGGGCGGACCTCTTCCGGCGTCCTCCTGTCCGGGTGCTCTGCTGCTCCCGGCCGGTGCTCCCGTCCGGACGGGCGTCGACGCGCACCGCGGCGGAGCCGCCCGTGGTCAGGAGTGGATGGACGACGCCCGTTCGGCCCCTCCCACGGTCACGCTCCTCGCTTGAGCCGGGACGGCCGCGTAGAAGGGACAAGGGCGCTCACACCGGGTGCCCCGGAGCCGCCGCGCGCCGCGAGGTCGCTCCTCACGCCACGTCAGGGAGCCACTCGATGCAAGCCCTTGTCGCGCCCGACTACGTACCGCTGGACCAGGTCGCCGTCGCCGAGCATCCCACTCCCACCCCCGGACCGGACCAGGTCCTGGTCAAGGTCGAGGCCGCCGCGCTCAATCCGCTCGACCTGATGCTCATCACCGGCGCGGCGAGGGAGAGCTACCCGGCGGACCATCCGCTGGTGGTCGGCATGGACGCCGCGGGGACCGTCGTCGAGGTCGGCGAGAACGTCACGCTCTATTCGGCGGGCGATCCGGTCCTGGTCTTCACCGGCGGCAGCGCGGGCGCCGTCGCCGAGTACACCATCAGCTCGCCCGGGCCGTTGCTCGCCCGGCGCCCCGCAGGTCTGGACAGTCCGCACGCGGCGGCGATCCCCGAATCAGGACTGACGGCGGTGAACCTGCTCCGGGCCGTCCGGCCGACGTCCGACGAGAGTGTGCTGGTGATCGGGGCGACCGGCGGCATCGGGATGTTCGCCGTGCAGCTCGTCCACGCGATCGGCGCCCGCGTGATCGCCACGTCGACCGAGCAGGACGCGGAGTACCTGCGCGGTCTCGGCGCCGACGACACGGTCGACTACCGGCGGACGGATGTGGTGGACGAGGTGCTGCGCCTGGTGCCCGGCGGTGTCGATGTCGTCGTCGACCTGGTGAACTCGGGCGACGGGCTGGCGAGTACGGCACGCGCGGCCCGCCCGGGCGGCCGGCTGGTCTCGCCGTTGTACGGGCCCGCCGACCTCGGGCGTGACGTCGAGTCGGTCTACATCGGCTCGTTCCAGGCGCAGCCCGGGGAGCTCGACGATCTCGCGGCACGTGCTGCGGACGGACGGCTCCAGGTGGAGATCGGCGCCCGCTACCCCTTCGCGAACGCCGTGCAGGCAGTCAACGACTTCGCCACCCAGCACATTCGGGGCAAGGTCGTCGTCACCTTCCCCTGACCGCTCCCCCGTCCATCCGGACGATCAGGCGCATCCGGCTGCCGCCTGCGCAGCACGACATCCGCCATCACGGCACCACTCCCGCATCCGAGACAAGGAACAGCTCTCATGAAGCGCAGGATCCTCGGCGGCACAGGCATCTCGGTGAGCGAATACGCCCTCGGTGCCATGATGTTCGGCGCCTGGGGCAACCGGGACCACGACGAATCGGTGCGGATCATCCACCGTGCCCTGGACGCCGGGATCAACTTCGTCGACACCGCCGACGTCTACAGCCAGGGCGAGTCGGAGGAGATCGTCGGCAAGGCGCTCAAGGGGCGCCGGGATGCCGTCGTACTGGCCACCAAGGGCCACGGTTCGATGGGCGAGGACCCCAACAGCAGTGGGAACTCGCGTCGTTGGCTCACCCGGGCCGTCGAGAACAGCCTGCGGCGGCTGAACACCGACTGGATCGACCTCTATCAGGTCCACCGGCCCGACCCGCACACGGACATCGACGAGACCCTGTCCGTCCTGTCGGATCTCGTCCGGGCGGGCAAGGTGCGCGCGATCGGCCACTCGACCTTTCCTGCCGAGCAGATCGTCGAGGCCCAGTGGACGGCGGAACGGCGGGGTCATGTGCGCTTCCGGACCGAACAGCCCCCGTACTCGATCCTCGCCCGGGGCGTCGAAGGGTCCGTGCTGCCGACGGCGCAGCGCTATGGAATGGGCGTGCTGACCTGGGGTCCGCTGAGCGCGGGCTGGCTCTCCGGCAAGTACGGCAAACCGTCGGACGTCGACCTCTCGGCGGGAAGCGGCCGCGCGGCGATGGAACAGCACAAGTTCGACCCGTCGCGCCCGGGCAACGCGGCCAAGCTGAAGGCGGTGACCGAACTGACGCAGGTGGCCGACGAGGCGGGCCTTCAGCTCCGGCACATGGCGATCGCGTTCGTCCGCTCACACCCGGCCGTCACCTCCGTCATCATCGGCCCGCGGACACCCGCGCACCTGGAGGACCTGCTGGAGGGCGCCGACGTGGCGATCGGCGCGGACGTACTGGACCGGATCGACGAGATCGTGCCTCCGGGAACGGACCTGAACCGGGACGACTCGTACTACACGCCGCCCGCGCTCTCCGACAAGGCGCTGCGGCGCCGCTGACGCACAGAGGACGCACCGACCGACCGAGCCGTGCAGCGGCACAGCACAACGAGCGTAAGGGCACACCGTGGACCTGTTTCCCGCACTTCCCCTGTCGGAGTGGAAAGACTCCAAAGAGACACTGCACCGGTTCACCCAGATCGTCGGCAAGATCCGGCTGGCCGGCAGCGTCCGGCGCAACCACTGGTGGAACGTCCCGTTCCATCTGACGGGCCGGGGCATCACGACCCGCCCCATGGGTGGGGCGTACGGCACGTCCATCTTCACGATCGACTTCGACTTCGTCGATCACCGGCTGACGGCACACTCGCTCGACGGCCTGACCGCGTCGTTCCCGCTCGTCGGGCAGTCCGTGGCGTCGTTCTACCGCGAGACGCTCGACGCCCTGCGCGCGGTGGGCGCGGCGGCGACGATCGCGCATCCCCATCCCTTCGATCTGCCCGATGCCCAGCGGGCGTTCGCCGACGACACGGAGCACTCTGCGTACGACCCGTTCTGGGTCAACCGCTACTGGCAGGTGCTCAGCCAGGTCAACCTGGTGCTGGAGGAGTTCTCCGCCGGGTTCTCCGGGAAGGTCAGCCCGGTGCACCACTTCTGGCACACCTTCGACATCGCGGTCACCCGGTTCTCCGACCGGGTCGTCGACCAGCCGGCGAGTGTCGACCCGGTGACACGCGAGGCGTACTCGCGTGAAGTCATCAGCTCGGGCTTCTGGTTCGGCGACGACTCCTTCCCCCGGCCGGCCTTCTACTCCTACGCGGCGCCCGAGCCCGGCGGGCTCGGCGAGCGTCCTCTTCGTCCGGACGCCGCGCAGTGGATGGAACGAGGCGGCAGTCATCTGGCCACGCTGGACTACGAGGAAGTCCGCAACAGCCCGAACCCGCGGGACACCGTTCTCGACTTCTTCGACTGCGTCTACCGTTCCGCGGCCGACCTCGCCGACTGGGACATCGACCGCCGTGCCTGCCCCGGAGGTGTCACCGATCCCGTGATCCTTTCCTAGACGTGTTCGAGGGCCGGTCGGCGCTGCACCCAGGGCATATTCGTTTGCCGCTCGCCGACGCCGTCGGATAGAAAGCGTGCATGCTCAGCGGCAGCAAGGTCGGGCTCAGGGCCCGGCACGAAAGCGATATCCCGGTCCTGCGGGCCGAGCTCTACGACGACGTGGTCAACGCCTCCCGGTCCGACGGCAGGCCCTGGCGGCCGATCACGCCCGACTCGAAGGACTCGCGGCTCGTCGTGGACGACAAGGAGGAGGGACACGTCCCGTTCTCCGTGGTGGAGCTGGACGGCGGCGCTCTGGTCGGCACCGCGACGCTGTGGGGCATCGACAACCACAACCGGTTCGCCCACGTCGGGTTGGGGCTGCTGCCGTCCTCCCGGGGCAAGGGGTACGGCACGGACGTCGTCGCGGTGCTGTGCCACTACGGATTCGTCGTGCGCGGCCTGCACCGACTGCAGATCGAGACGCTGTCGGACAACGCCGCGATGCTGCGCTCCGCCGAGCGCAACGGATTCGTCCGCGAGGGCGTGCTGCGCTCGTCGGCCTGGGTGATGGGCGAGTTCCTGGACGAGGTGCTGCTCGGGCTCCTCGTGGAGGACTGGAAGCCGGGTTCGCAGGGCTAGGGTCCGTCGTCCGGATCAGGCGCGGGCTCACGGAGACCCGCCTCACGCCGCGTCCGTGGGCCCTGTCCTCCCGAACCGGCTGACCGCGCGGCGCTCCGGGCGTCATTCCAGGCCGCGCCAGACGTTGTCGAAGGCCGCCTCTTCGACGTTCCTCCGTTGCCGTACGGCCTGGAGTTCCACGAGCGCGTTGTTGACTCCGGCGAGCACTGTCGCCACGGAGTCGTCCGCCACCTCCGGAGCGTCGCTGCCCTCTTCGCCGCGCACTCCGATGGATTCCGCGAGGGTGGCGAGGACGGGTTCACGGGAATCCCAGCGCTCCATCGCCGCTGTGCGCGCGGGCGATTCGACCAGGACCGGCGGTCCGCCCCGGAAGGGGTGGCTGCGGCTGCGCGGACGGGTCACCAGTCCGTCTTCCTCGAGGGCGGCCGTATAGGCAACGGCCAGGGCCTTGCCTCTGCGCCACAGCCAGTCCTCGACCGACTCGTACGGCTCGTCCCGCACAAGCAGGTCGGCTGCCTCGGCCAGGAGACGATCGGCCGGTGCCGGCTCGGTACCGGGAACGATCCGGTCGTCGTCCAGCCCGATGGCCCGGGCATCCAGAAGGTCGATCAGTTCGGCTCCGGCGAGCGCGAGGGACAGGTCGCCCGATTCCACCGGTCCGCTGGTGGCGCTGTCCATGGCGACGATCAGCAGGGTTCGCGGTGTGGTCATGTGGGGCCTCACGTCCGGTGTGTCGACGGTGATGCCTCAGATGAGCTTACGGAGCACGGGCGCCACCCGCATCCGCGCTTGCGGTGGCCCGTACGGAGTTCACCGCACGGGCCACCGCGGACGCCTTACCCCATCCGCGCTCGGCCCGCGAGTCGGCGCCGCCGCGCGGGACTCCAGGGACCGCTCTAGCCTGAACGTGACGGTCGCCATCGGATGGCAGGAGGCTCGCCGTGGTGAATTCACCGAAGAGTTGGCGCAAGGCGTGCGTAGCTGTGGCCGTGGGGGCGGCGCTGGTCATACCGGTCACGGCCGGCGGCGCGTACGGAGCGCCCACCCCGGATCCGTCCGGCTCGGTATCACCCTCCCCGAGCTCCACCTTCCCGACCCTCGACGCGTCCATCTCCGCACGCCTGGACACCGCCATCCAGCAGGTGATGCGCGAAGCGGCGATACCCGGTGTGACGGTGTCCGTGTCGGCACCCGACAAGGGGACCTACCTGCGGACCTTCGGTGTCGCGGACAAGAGCACCGGCGCACCGATGGAAGCCGACATGAACATGCGCATCGGCAGTGAGACCAAGACATTCACGGTGACCGCCCTGCTGCAACTGGTCGACCAGGGAAAGGCCGGGCTGGACGACACCATCGACAAGTACATCGACGGGGTCCCCAACGGCAACCGGATCACTCTGCGGCAACTGGCAGGGATGCGGAGCGGGCTGTTCAACTACACGATGGACGACGATTTCGAGAAAGCATTCCTCACCGACCCCCGAAAGCCGTTCACCCCGCAGCAGTTGCTGGACTACAGCTTCAAGCACCCGGTGAACTTCCAACCGGGCGCGGAGTTCGAATACAGCAACACCAATCTGATCCTGCTGGGCCTCGTCGTGGAGAAGCAGAGCGGAATGCCGCTGCAGAACTTCATCTCACAGAACATCACGCGGCCCACCAAGCTGCGCAACACGTTCCTCGCGACGGACGCCACGTTCCCGAATCCGCACGCCCAGGGCTACACGAACCAGACGGCTGACGGCAAGATCGCCAACTCGACGGACTGGGACCCCTCGTGGGCCTGGGCCGCGGGAGCGGTGATCTCCAACCTCCAGGACCTGCGCTCGTGGGCGCGCATCCTCGCCACGGGCAGCCTGCTCGAGCCCGCGACCCAGGCCCAGCGCCTTGACACGGCCCCGACGACGATCCCCGGCGCCTCCTACGGCCTGGGCATCTTCAACGTGCAGGGCTGGATCGGCCACAACGGCTCCCTGCCCGGCTACGAGTCCCTGACCATCTATCTGCCCGAGGCCGAGGCCACGGTGGTGGTGCTGCTCAACACGGACGTCCTGGACAACAACCAGGAGCCGAGCACCCTGCTCGGCCAGGCGATCACCCGCATCGTGACCCCGAACCACGTGTACAACCTCCCGGTGGTACCGGCCCGGCCGACGTCGAGCGCGACGCCCGCCCCGTGATGCGGGAGCGTGACCCGGGATCAGGCGGCAGGCCCGGCTGGGCCGCAGGAGCCAGGCACTCAGCACCCGCGTCAAGGATTCCTTGACAACCGCGACGGCGTCAAGGAATCCTTGACATCATGAACCCGATGTCCCGCCCGTCCCCTGGGGCTCCCCTGGCCGTCAACGGCATGCTCGCCGTCGTGACCGTACTGATCTCCCTGGTCGTCGTCCTGGAAGACGACCTGGGAACTCCGGCCTTCCTCCTCCTGATCGCCGCCGACCTCGTGGCCGTCCTCGGCATGGGAGTCCTCATCGGAGGCATGTCGAAGGACGCGGCCACCAGGGGTGAGGCTGCCGAGCTCCGGCACGACCTGCGCACCCTCGATGCCCTCGAGCCGCTTCGGACCGAGGCGAACGACGGCAAGCAGCGATGAACGAGACCGAATTGCTCACCCCGGTGGAGATCCTCCGGATCCGCGAAGGGATCGCCGCGGCGGTCCTCGGCGGCCCGGACGGGCTGGCCGAATCACTGGAGCACGATCCCGACGGCTATCTCCGACTCGTCGCCGCCACCCGCATCGGGGCGGAGGAAACGAGCCGCCTGCTGCGCGAATCGGTCCAGGGCGCGAGAGCCGCCGGGCAGAGCTGGGACACGGTGGGCAGCGTTCTGGGCGTGAGCCGGCAGGCCGCCCAGCAGCGCTTCGCCGGCAAGGGGCCGGGCCCTGACGTCTCCGGCACCGGGGAGCGCCGGGTCCTCACCCCGCTGACCGCGTTCAACGAGATGCAGGCGCTCGCGGAAGCGGGCCAGGACGGCTGGCACGTCGTCGACTACGGCCCGCTGTTCCATGTGGTGGAGAGGTCGGAACACGCCTGGGAGCATCGCAGGGTGACCTTCGCCGTCGGCGCCCGGCATCGCCGCCTGGAGAGCGACGGATGGACGCAGATCGGATCGGGGTCCTTCCCCTGGCGTTACTACAAGCGCCCGCTCGCCGAGGGGTAGAGGTCGACAGCGTCTGAGCCTGCGACGGAACTCCGGCGCGTGTTCCGCAACACGCGGGCCCGTGTTCACCGCCGATCGGTGCCGCTGCTCGGCGGCATTCGATTCATGGTGCATGCCGCCCGCATGTCCCCATATGCTCCTGACGTGGGCTGCCCGCCTTTCTCAGGAGGTGTCGTGCCGCGCAACACGATGTTCTGTTACACCTGCGACTCCGACGAACAGCATCGCCCTCTGACCGGCCGGGAGAAGGCCTGGCTCAAAGAGCGCACGAGCCGGAGGAACGTCGAAGGATTCTTCATGTGCACGGCACCGAACTGCCGGAACGTGCGCGCCGGATTCAACAAGCGGCCCTTCGACCCCGTCATCCGCATTCCGCTGCCCGAGTGACCCACTCGGCGTCGGCGCGTCTTTCGCTGCCGCACGCCCTCGGTTCCGGCGGTGAACCGGCTACCCGCTCGGGGAGTGGCCGGGCCTCGTCGTGGCTGTCCGCCGGATGGGCGGCTCCGTCGGCGGCCTACGGGCAGACCCGGCTCATCGCGCGCCGCGCAGGGTCACGGCCGGGCCGACTCCCCGAACGGTCAGCGGCCTCAGAAGCGCCGCATGAGTGCCACAACCTTGCCGAGGATCCGCGCCTGGTCGCCGCGCAGGGGCTGGTAGGCCGGGTTCGCCGGCATCAGCCAGACTTCGCCTGCTTCGCGGTGGAGCCGCTTCACGGTCGCTTCGCCGTCGAGGAGGGCCGCCACCGTGTCACCGTGGTCCGCCGTCTGCTGGCGGCGGACCGTGACGATGTCGCCGTCGCGGATCGCCGCGTCGATCATGCTGTCGCCGACCACGGTCAGTGCGAACAGCTCGCCCTCGCCGACCAGTTGCCTCGGCAGGGTCAGGACATCCTCGACGGATTCGTCCGCGAGGATCGGAGGGCCGGCCGCGATGCGTCCCAGCAGCGGCACATCGGCGGTGTGCCCCGCTGAGCGGGGCGGCGCGGACGCGGGGCCGGAGTCGGAGGTGAGGCGTCGGCGGACGCGGTAGGCGCGGGGGCGGTGCGGGTCGCGCTCGACGAAGCCCTTGCGTTCCAGCGTCATCAGCTGATGCGCGACCGACGAGGTCGACTTGAGGTCCACCGCTTCGCCGATCTCACGCATCGACGGTGGGTATCCCTTGCGGGCCACGGTCTGCTCGATGAAGTTCACCACGGCGGCCTGCCTGCTCGTCAAACCGTCCGCGTCCGTCTGCCCGCCCGGCGGGCGCCCCCGGCGCGCTGGTTCGTCCGCATGCATGTGTCCCACCCCTGCCCTTGATCTTTACGCAGGGACAGTATCCCGCCAAGTGACGCAAAGGGAACAGGAGGGGCTGTCGCCGGACGGTGAGCGCGGTCGAGGGGCTGCGGTCGGGGCGACGCCTCACCGGCCCCGGAGACTGCGCCCCGGCGCACCCGAGCCGTTCGGGCGTCGGGATCCGGGCCGGCTGCTGCACGCAGGTGCCGACCACGTAGCCAGTGACGGCGTGCTTCGTCACCTTGACCCAACGCGTGCCGCTGATACCGCACTTGGCACAGGTGCCGCCGTAGGACATCCGGCAGGGGGACATCGCGGTCTCTCCCTTGTCGAGCTGGGCAAGGGCCGTGCCGTTGACGCTCGTCCGGTCACGTATCACCACACCCGTCTCGGCGGAAGACGCGGGCCGCCTACGAGGCGTTCTGCCGGCGCACCATCTCGGTGATCCAGGTGGGCGCGAACGGAGACGTGCAGCCCGGCGACGTCGGGTAGTCCTTGAGCACCTCCAGGCGCTCGCCGATCGCGAGGGCGCGGGAGCGGTACTCGGCGTGCTCGATGCCGATCTGCGCCAGGCAGTGGTTCATCGCCCACTGGAGACGATCCGGCGCGTCCTTCATCTCGGCCTCGATGACATCGAGCAGCCCCGCGAGGTCGAGGCCCTCGGGCTTCTTCGCGACGCGTTCGGTGGTCAGCGCCCAGCCGGCGCTCGCGACCACGGGATCCGGATCGGCGGACCATGCCTGACGCAGCTCTTCGGCGTGCGGGTTCTTCTTGACCACGTAGTTCACGAGCCAGTCATGCACCTTGGGAGCGCGCGCATCGCGCAGCATCGTGTCCAGTTCGTCACGTTCGAACGCCTTCGGACGGCTGATCAGGATCGCCAGCAGTCTCGCCGCGGTGTCCCCCGTCTCCCAGAGCCGGCACGCGAGTTCCTGCTGCGTCTTCAGCCGCTTCGCGAGCGCCCGCAGCTTGCCGAGGTTCACGCCGTGATCATCGCCGTGCCGCTCGTTCACCGCGCGTGCTTTCGGGTCCTCCAGGGCGGCCAGCTCGGCCATCACCTCGGTCACCGTCGTCCCGGTCGGCGTCGTCACGGCCATCGCAGCCTCCAGTCCCATCATGTGTGTGGTGCAGCAGCCTACGACGGAGGCGGGTCCCTGTCGTACACGCCGGTGCGGCGGCTGCCATCGATGCGACGTCCGTTCGCGGTTCACGTCAGTGCGGGCCGGGGGCTCGGGCCGGGTGCGGGACACGGGGCGCGGCGCGGCGGCTTTCGGCCAGGGCGCTGACCGCGGTGATGAGGAGGGTGACCGTGACACCGCCGAGAATCGCGACCGAGGCGCTCCCCCGGTCCAACACCACGGCGGAGAGGGACGCGGCGAGGCTGTATCCCACTCCCCCGACCGCGTACATGACGGAGTACGCGGCGGCGTGAGCGTGCTGAGGGAGACGTTCCCGGAGGCTGAGCGTGCGGGCGATCATGACACCGGCCTGGAAGATGCCCGTCAGCAGAAGGCCGGCGGCGATGCCCGTCACACCGGGCAGAACGGTGACCAGACCGAGGCATCCTGAGGTGACGACGAGGAACACCAGACTCTGAGTCCGTACCGAACCCGGCCAGGTCCGCAGGCCGTAGCAGAACGCGCCCGCCGCGCCGGCCAGTGCGAAGCCGGCGAGCAGCGGCCCCGCCCACCCCACCGCGATGTGCCGCTCCTCGAGGAGGGCAGGCAGGACCAGTTCGGCGGTGGCCAACATCGCCATGGAGGCCGCGCTGGTGAGGTAGACCGGCCAGCCCGTGAGCAGGGTCGCCGCCATCGGCCCGCGCGGCGGTCCGGCTGCCGCGGGCTCCCGCGGTTCCGGGAGCCGGAGCAGCAGGACCGACGCGGTCGCGGCGAGCAGTGCGACCACGATCAGTGGGGCTCCGGGGTGGACCTGGAGAGCCAGGAGGACCACCAGACCCGGCGCCGCGGCCCAGACGATCTGCGTCAGCACGGCCTCGGCACTCAGTGCGCGGGTCACCGCGTTGTCGGCCACCATCCGGGTCAGCATCGCGCGGATGCCTCCGGGGCAGGCTGCCGGAGCCACACCGGCCATGAAGGCGAGACCGATCAGCACGGAGGGCGGGGCGGAGACCGCGAGCGGCAGCGCGCCGAAGGCAAGCGCCCCCGCCATCAGCCCGTACGACAGTTGCCGCCGCATACGGCCCCGGCCCAGCCCGGCTCCGAGCAGCGGCGCCCCGGCGACCTCCCCCAGGACGTACACGGAGGCCAGGAGGGCGCCGAAGGTGTAGCCGTACGGGCTCTGCCGGGTCAGAAACACCAGGGCCAGTGGGGCCATGGCCACGGGCGTCTTGCTCGCCAGTGCGACCAGGCCCCACAGCAGTGGCTCACGAGCCATCAGGTCCCGGTAGCGGGTCTCGGACGCGGACAACTCCACCGACCTTTCGCCCGTCCGGCACGGGCCCGTTGCCATGCCGCCGAACCTGACCCGAGAGGCAACTCACCCCATCGTGGGACCCGTTGACGTATCCGGCGGGGACAACGCCTCATCGATTGTGCGCGGCGGCGCCACGTCGGGGAAGGGGCTCCCCCGAAGCCCACGAGGCGCCCGGTCGAGGAGTGAGGCACGAACCGTCATGTCGTGTCCGGCCGTCGATGAGCCCCGACCACCTCACGCACGGGAAAGGCGACGAGCAGGGCGAGCGCGACGAGCAGTCCGGCGGCCCACAGCGGCCCCAGGAGCCCGGCCGCGGTGCCGAGGGTGCCCGCGGCGATGAGGGGTCCGAGCGCGGCGCCGATGTTGAGCGCCGCCGTCGCGTACGAGCCGGCCATGGTCGGGGCTCCCGTCGCCTCGTAGAGGACGCGCGTGATCAGCGTGCTGCCCAGCGCGAACGACAGAGCGCCTTGCACGAAGACCAGGACGAGCAGGGCGACCGGCTCGTCGGCGAGCACGGCCAGGGCGGGCCAGCCGATGAGCAGCAGTGGGCCACCGGCCGCGACGACCAGGCCGGGGCGCCGGTCGGACAGCCGGCCGGCGACGGTGACACCGACCAGGGATCCGACGCCGAAGAGCATCAGGACGACCGAGATCCACAGCTCGCCCAGTCCGGCGGTGTCGGTGACGACGGGTGCGAGAAACGTGAAGCCGCCGAAGGTCGCCGCGTTCACCAGCGCGCCGAGCCCCATGACCAGGATCAGTCGCGGCTGCCTGAGCTGCGCGAGTTCCGATCGCAGGACCGGACGGTCGGGCTCGTCCTGCGGCGCGGGCCTGGCCGGGAGTCCCTTGAGGATGCCGACGGCCGCGGGCAGACAGAGAACGGCGACGGCCCAGAACGTGGCTCGCCACCCGAGCAGCGTGCCGATGGCGGATCCTCCGGGGACGCCCGCGATGGTGGCCAGCGTCGTGCCCGACAGCAGCACAGCGAGCGCCCGCCCCTTCCTGCCGGGCGGGACGAGCGTGCCGGCCGTCGTCAGCGCCACCGCGAGGAACCCGGCATGGGCGAGCGCCGCGACCACCCGGGTGGCTACCAGTACGGCAAAGCTGGGCGTGGAAGCACCCACCACATGGGCCGCCAGGAAGACGAGGACGAACCCGAGAAGGCTGGACCGGACGGGCCAGGTACGGGCGAGCGCGGCCATGAGCGGGGCGCCGACGACCATGCCGATCGCGAACGCCGAGGTGAGCAGGGCCGCCGTCCCGACGCTCACGTCGAGGTCCGAGGCGATGTCCGGCAGCAGACCGGCCAGCATGAATTCTGAGGTGCCCATGGCGAACACGGCCATGGCAAGGAGATACAGCGCGAGAGGCATCGAGTGGCTCCGAGGTGATGAGAAGCACGAGAAGGTCGTCTCGTCACCGCGGTCAGCACCCACAGGCGCACTCACACACCCGCAGCAGGGGCGGGTGGGGGGACCTGTGAACTCAGTGGTTCAGGGGGCTGACGGCGTGACCGAAAGCCCCCACCGTGGATGCCTCAGGGCTCGACATGATCCGCACGCTATCCGACCCGTGCGGGCCGGGGCACCCCGATTTCCGCCGCGCTCCGCCGGGGGCCGATCGTCACTCTCCGCGACTCGGATGGCGGCCTGTCGCCGAGGCGGTGACACTGAGTGCATCAGTGCCTGAGACAGGTGAGCCATGACTACCGTTGAAGAGACGATCGACGTCGGCGTGCCGGTTCGCACCGCCTACAACCAGTGGACCCAGTTCAAGAGCTTTCCGCGGTTCATGTCCACGGTGAAGAGCGTCGAACAGGTCCGGCCCAGCGTCACCCGCTGGGTCGTCGGACTCGGTCCGATCCGCCACGAGTTCGACGCGGAGATCGTGGAGCAGCTGCCGGACTCCCACGTGGCGTGGCAGAGCCTCGGTCGGGGCTTCAGTCATCGGGGTGAGGTGTCGTTCCGCGCCACGGCACCGGGCCGAACCACCCTCGTCGTACGCATCCACGCGGAGCCGGAGAAGTCCGCGCGCCTCCACACCCGCGCCTCCGGGTTCACCAGGCGTGTGCTCCGATCCGAGCTCGGTCACTTCAAGGAGTTCATCGAGGGCCTGGGCCAGGAGGGCGGGGCCTGGCGGGGAGTCATCCGTAACGGACGCGTCGAACCCATGGAACCGGAGCCGCCCCGAAGCCGGGTTCCGCACTGGCCTGTCGGCTGATCCGTCTGCCGGCCGATCCGTCCGCTGGAGAACGAGAGAGCGAGCTCGATGAAGAAGCCCCCCGGTGACGAGCCGGACAAACGACTGACCGTCACCCCTCCCAAGACATGGGCGGCGGGAGTGCCCGCCGTGACCCATGCCCTGGAGTACTCGCTCGAGGAGACGTCGGTCAAACGCACCGGAGTGACGCTGCTGACCATGAATCAGGTGGACGGCATCGACTGCCCCGGCTGCGCCTGGGCGGATCCCACCCCCGGACACCGGCACCTCAACGAGTACTGCGAGAACGGCGCCAAGCACATCAACGACGAGGCGACGACACGGCGCATCACCGCCGACTTCTTCCGCAGGCACTCGGTCTCCGCACTGGGCCGGCGGTCCGATCTGTGGCTCAACCAGCAGGGCAGGCTCACCGAACCGATGGTCAAGCGGCCCGATTCGGACTACTACGAGCCGATCAGCTGGCACGACGCACTCGGACTGCTCGCCGATGAGCTGAAGGCACTGCACTCGCCCGACGAGGCCGTCTTCTACACGTCCGGGCGGGTCAGCAACGAGGCCGCCTTCATCCTTCAGCTCTTCGCCAGGGTCTTCGGCACCAACAATCTGCCCGACTGCAGCAACATGTGCCACGAGTCCAGCGGCTTCGCCCTGCACGAGACCCTGGGCACCGGCAAGGGGACGGTGAGCCTGGAGGACCTCCATCACGCCGACCTGATCTTCCTGGTGGGGCAGAACCCCGGAACGAACCATCCCCGGCAGCTCTCCGCGCTGGAGCAGGCCAAGGACAACGGCGCCCGCATCATCGCGGTGAACACCCTTCCCGAAGCCGGACTGCTGGCGTTCAAGAACCCGCAGAAGGCCCGCGGTGTGATCGGGCGCGGTGTCCAGATCGCCGATCAGTTCCTGCACATCCGCAGCGGAGGCGACCTCGCACTGTTCCAGGGCCTGAACCGGCTCTTGCTGGAGGCGGAGGACGCACGGCCGGGGACCGTGCTCGACCAGGACTTCATCCGCTCCAGTACCAGCGGCTTCGAGGACTTCTCCCGTCACGCCAGAACCATCGCCTGGGACGACGTCCTCACGGCGACCGGACTGACCCGGGAAGAGATCGACGACGTCCGGGACGCGGTCCTGAACAGTGAACGCGTCATCGTCTGCTGGGCCATGGGGGTCACGCAGCAGAACCACGCCGTTCCCACCATCAGGGAGATCGTGAACTTCCTGATGCTGCGCGGCAACCTCGGCAAGGCCGGAGCGGGCGCCTGTCCCGTGCGCGGACACAGCAACGTCCAGGGCGATCGCACGATGGGCATCTGGGAGCAGATGCCCGACTCCTTCCTCGACGCGCTGGAGCGGGAGTTCGGTTTCGAACCGCCGCGCGCCCACGGGCTCGACTCGGTGAACTCGATCAGAGCCATGCGCGAAGGCCGTATCAAGGTCTTCCTCGGCGTCGCGGGGAACTTCGTCAGGGCGGCTCCGGACAGTGACGTCACCGAGGACGCCATGCGGCAGTGCCGCCTGACCGCCCACATCTCCACGAAGCTCAACAGGTCCCATACGGTGTGCGGCGGGACCGCTCTGATCCTGCCGACCCTCGGCCGCACCGAGCAGGACATCCAGGCCACCGGCCATCAGTTCGTGACGGTGGAGAACTCGATGAGCGAGGTCCACACCTCGCAGGGACGCCTGGAGCCGGCATCCCCGATCCTTCTCAGCGAGGTCGCCATCCTCTGCCGACTGGCCATGCGAACCCTGGACGGCAAAGCCGGTGTTCCGTGGAACCAGTTCGAGGCCGACTACGGAACGATTCGCGACCGGATTTCCGGCATCGTGCCGGGACTGCATGCCTTCAACCGCCGGGTCGCCCGGCCCGGAGGCATCAGGCTGCCGAATCCGGTCAACGAGGGTGTCTTCCCCACGACCGTCGGCAAGGCCCTGTTCACGTGCAACGACTGGGAGATGTCACACGCGCCCGAGGGGCACCTGCTGCTCCAGACCCTGCGCTCCCACGACCAGTGGAACACCATCCCCTACACCAACAACGATCGCTACCGGGGCATCCACGGAAGCCGCCGCGTGGTCCTGGTGAGCCCGCAGGACGTGTCCCAGCTCGGTCTGACGCAAGGGCAGCATGTCGATCTGGTGAGCGTGTGGTCGGACAACGCGGAACGGCGCGCGGAGGACTTCGTGGTCGTCCCCTACCCGACGACACCCGGCTGCGCCGCCGCGTACTACCCCGAGACGAATGTCCTGTTGCCGCTGGACAGCGTGGCCCGGACGAGCAACCAGCCGACCGCGAAGGGCATCGTGGTCCGTCTGGAGCCCACCGCGGTCAGAGTGGAGTGAGTGTCACCTGCTGGAAGCCGGGCCGCGGCTCTGTGCGTGCGGCCGGACGGCACGCACCGCGGCCGCCGGGATCAGCCGGTGACGATGCCGGTCACGAGGTTGATGGTCGTCGCCAGGATGCTGGTTCCGAAAACGTACGAGAGCAGTGAATGCCGCAGCACGACGGAACGGATCTTCGAACCCGACACGTCGGTGTCGGAGACCTGGTACGTCATGCCGAGGTTGTAGCTGAAGTACAGGAAGTCCCTGTATGCCGGTGGGCGTTCGGAGTTGAAGTCGATGCCGCCCGCGGGCCGCAGATAATAGAGGCACGCATAGCGCGTGGCGTACATCAGATGGAGCGCCGCCCAGGCCATGAAAACGCCGGCGAGCGCGGTCGCGGCCGCCGCGTGGCCGGTGTCGGACTTGCCCAGCAGGAGCAGCAGCACGATGGCGACCAGCCCGCACAGGGCGACCCCGACAACGACGATTTCATCGAGCGCAGGCTGAAAGTCCTCGCGTTGGGCGTTGGTCTGCGTGGCCGTGGCATTCATCGGCCACAGCACGATCCAGCCCGTCACCACGAAGACCGTCTCCGTGGCGGCGATTCCGGAGAGAATTCCCAGCAGTGGTCCGGTCGAGAATCCCACGACCAGACCGGTCACCGCTCCGACAACCACCGCGCATGCAAGTCGTGGGACCGCGGAAAGCGGCAACCAGGTTCTCATGGCGCACCACGTTAGCCGCGCGGTGGTCACTCGGCGTGACAACGCACCTCGCAGAGGCGGGTGAAGAATCCTGACCGCCTACGGAAAGCCTTTGCCGGCCAAGGGCTGTCCCGCCGGGGATGACGGGACAGCGCTCAGAGCGTGACGGGACGGCGAGTGTCGACGCCCGTGCCATGCACCGGGTCCCGCCCGGGGATGTGCACTTCGTGACTCGTGGCACGGGCGTGGTAGAGGCGCAGGTGGGCGTCTCCCCTCAGTTGGTGGGGCTCGAACGCCGTCGCACCCTTTTCTGCCGTCCGGCTGAACGCCTCAGCGCAGTGCCGGGGCAGTTCGGCGTCGTCGACCACCGCGGCATGGGCGTCGATGTAGACGGCGCGTCCCTGGCCGACGGGTGCGGTGGAGTCGAAGACGACGAGTGCCACATCCGGCCGTTCGGCGATGTTGGCGGAGTGGTGTGCCGCCGGCGATGACACCCAGTAGATGTCCCGGTAGTCGGCGTGGCTGAAATACACGGGCGACACCCGAGGACGTCCGTCGGACCCGGTTGTCCCGAGGGTGAGATACCGCTGTGAGTCCATGACGTGGCGGGCCGTCTCGATCAGATCGTCGCGTGGTGTCATGGGCCGCATGGTCGCACGGCGCCGGCTCGCGGTGGTACGGATCCGGGGGTGGGCGAGGGCGCACGCCGTCCGAGGCGCTCGGGCGACCGAGCTGGTCGCAGAGCGGGCAATCCGTGGGCGCGGACACTTCTGTTGCCTCATGTCGACCCCGTCAGGGGTCCGCTCGCGACTGCGCTTGCGTGGCCCCGGCGACTGTCCCATAGTCCGAGGTATGGACCCGCGCGAGACGGCGCTCCAACAGGCGTACGACCATGCTGTCCGCTGGCTGGCGAGCCTGTCCGACCGCCGGGTTCCCGCCCGCGCCTCGGTGGACGAGATCGTGAGCGCGCTCGGTGCCGAGCTGCCCGGCGGTCCCAGTACGCCCGCCGCCGTCGTCGACCTGCTGGCCACGGCCTGCGAACCGGGGCTCACCGCGTTTCCCAGCGGCCGCTTCTACGGATTCGTGGTCGGTGGCAGCGAACCGGCGGCGCTGGCCGCGGACTGGCTGGTCAGCGCGTGGGACCAGAACGCCGTGATGTCCGCGGTCTCCCCCGCGTACACGGCGGTGGAGGACATCGCGAGCGCCTGGCTGCTCGATCTGCTTGGCCTGCCCGGCGAGAGCGCCGTCGGCTTCACCACGGGCGCCACGATGGCGAACTTCACGTGCCTGGCCGCCGGGCGCGACGCGGTACTGCGACGGGCCGGCAGGGACGTCGCCCGGGACGGACTCGCGGGCGGGCCGGCCGTACGCGTGATCGCCGGGGCGAACCGCCACATGGCCATCGACCTGGCGCTGCGCTATCTGGGCCTCGGGCAGCCCGAACTGGTGACGGCGGACGATCAGGGGCGCATCGAGCCCGCGGCGCTGCGGCGCACCCTGGCGACCGGCGCGCAAGCCCCCACGATCGTGATCCTCCAGGCGGGAGACATCCACTCCGGCGCCTTCGATCCGTTCGTCGAGTCGATCCGCGCGGCACACGAGGCGGGTGCGTGGGTGCACATCGACGGCGCGTTCGGACTGTGGGCGGCTGTCTCCCCCGCGTACGCGCATCTGACGGCCGGCTGCGCGGAAGCGGACTCCTGGGCGACGGACGCTCACAAGACCCTGAACGTCCCCTACGACTGCGGGCTCGCCATCGTGCGCGACGCGTACGCGCTCCGGGCGGCGATGGGCCTGCACGGCGACTACCTGATCCTGCACGAGCGCGGCGATCCCAGCGACAAGGTCCCCGAGCTCTCCCGGCGCGGCAGAGCCTTCACCGTGTGGGCTGCACTCAGGTCCCTCGGCCGGTCGGGGGCGGCCGACCTGGTCGATCGGCTGTGCCGACATGCCGCCGCGTTCGCCACGGGTATCGCGGGGATGGACGGCGCGACGGTGCTCAACGACGTGGTGTTCACCCAGGTCTGCGCGGAGTTCGGCAGTGACGAGCGTACGGAACGGGTGCTCGCCCGGCTGCTCGACGACGGCACGGCGTGGATCAGCGGCTCCACCTGGCGCGGCCGACGCGTCGTGCGTATCTCGGTGAGCAACTGGTCGACGACCGACCACGACGTGAGGCGCGCGCTCGACGCGATACGGCGGGCAGCTGTCGACCTCTGAGGTGTCGCGCGGCGGGCTTGCGGCGGGTCGCCGGAAGAGGGTGCGTGAGCGGCGAGTTCCGCCACGGCTCCCTCGCCGACGACCCGGTGCAAGCCGTTGGATGCGGCCTGCTCGTCAGGCGTCGCCCGCTGTGCCCCGGCGCTTGAACCACCAGGCGCCGCCGGCCAGAGCAGCGATCACGACGACTCCGATGAGGATGGGGAGCACGGGCGACGAGCCGCTGTCCGACGTCTCCGCGGTCTCCTCCGCCGCCTTGCCGTCCTCGGTGGCGGGCGCCGAGGGCGCGGCCGTGGTCGGGGCCGCGGTGGTGGGCTCGGTCGTGGGAGTGGGGCTGACCGGCTTGGCGCCCGGGGCTGCCGCCTTGAGCTTCAGCACCGGGGCCGGGCTGCCGTGTCCGTGTCCGTGCCCGTCGCTGCTGGGCTTCTCCAGCTCGATCCAGCGGTGCACCTGGCCGTCGCTGTAGGTCTGGAGGGTCTTGAACGCCACGGACTTGGCGTCGGGGAGCTGGCGCACGACGACGGAGTATTCGACGTCCCCGCCGACGGCGGCCTTCGGACCCGACACCGCGTAGCCGCGAGCCGTGGGCGTCAGCTTCCAGCCGGCGGGGCCCTTCTCGAAGGTGATGTCGGACGGCACGAGTCCCTCGGGCAGGATCACCTCCAGCTTGGTGATCCCGGCCTTGTCGGACTCCGACTCGGCCGAGAAGTTCAGCGTGACGTTCTGCGCCAGGGCGGCGGCGCCTTCCGACTCGACTTCGACATGCGCCCAGGCCGGAGCGGTGAAGACGACCGAGGCGGCGAGGGCGACGCCGGCCACGACGGAGAAGCGGCGCGCGGTGCGTGCGCGGGTGGTGCGGGACACGGGTGACTCCCATGGTGGGTTGAGGCTGGCGGGCGCGGACGAGACGCGCCCCGAGGTCAGACGGCGGTAGCGAACGACGCCGGGGGGGGCCTCGGCGCACAACGGCGTGCGCCAGCACCAGAGATGTGCGCGGCTGCGACTGTGCCCGCGTCCGTGCCGGCGGCACAGCACGCGTGCGCGTCACGCCGGCAAGGCCGGCGTCGGGTACCAGCCGGAGGACGATGCCGCCGAGCACCTCGACCAGGAGTCCCACGAGGCGGCTCGCTGTGTCCGCGCGATGCAGGCACCAGGCCACCACCAGGGCGGCCACGACATGCGCGGCCGTCATCGCAGGATCGTGGTGGGTGGCCTGCCATGCCGCGCCGGGACCTTCGTGCGAGGCCATCGCATGTGCCCCGTGGCCCGGTTCCTCCCCGACGACGCGGAGGAATGACCAGTGCAGGGCCGCCTGGGCGGCCACGGTGGCGAGAAGCACGGTGGGGAGCGAACGCGCGGTCCGCACGAGCGGCAGTGCCAGGACGAACAGCAGCCCGCCGGCGAGCAACACGGCCCGCCACGGCACCGGATGGCCCGAGACCAGATGATGTCCCGTGACCGCCAGAGCCGTGCCGATGCCGGCGAACACCCCGGCCCGGACAGCGCACACCGGCGCGCCGCTGATCGGTTCCTGCCCGATGCGGCGCGCGGCGCGAGTACGGCTGGTCCACGGCATGGCTGACCCATCATGGATCATCACCGCAGTTCCTGGCCCCGGGGTTCGGGAATCGCGTCCTGTAACGCACCCCACCCCGCGGTGGTCAGAGGTTGAAGCCTCCCGACACGTCGACGTTCTGCGCGGTGATCCAACGGCTCTCGTCGGAGAGCAGGCCGGCGATCACCATGCCGACGTCGTCGGGCTCTCCGAGCCGTCCGAGCGCGGTCTTCGCGGCGAGGGCCGGAATCACCTCGGGGTACTTCTCGAAGGCGTTGCCGGAGATCCGGGTGCGGGTGGAGCCCGGCGACACGGCGTTGACGCGGATGCCCCGTGTGCTGAACTCCTTGGCCATGTAGCGGGTCAGCACGTTCAGACCGCCCTTCATCGTCGCGTAGGCCGAGTAGCCGGGCTCCGCGACCGAGGTCGCGGAGTTGCTGGACGTGTTGACGATGGCCCCCTCGTCGGCCATCAGCGGCAGCAGCGTCTGGGTCAGGAAGTACGGGCCCTTGAGCAGGACTCGTGTGAAGCGGTCGAACAACTCCTCGGTGGTGTCCTCGAACATCGCCATCTGTCCGAAGCCGGCGTTGTTGACGAGGTAGTCGAAGGTGTCGCGCTGCCAGGTGTCGCGCAGCGCGTCGATCACGCGGTCGCGGAAGGCGGGGAAGCCCCCGGTGTCGCCGACGTCCAGCGGGAGCGCGACGGCCGTGCCGCCCTCCTTCTCGATCGCCGCCACGGTGTCGAGGGCCCCTTCCTGGTTGGCGCTGTAGGTCAGAATCACTCCGACGCCCCGCTCGGCGATCTTCACTGCCGCGCTCTGACCGATTCCGGAGCTTCCGCCGGTGACAATGGCAACCTTCATGATGTGCCTCCTGGTAATGAGTGGTCTCGTATTCCTCGGTGCGGGAATCCGACTCATTCATGGAAGCACCGGTAAATGAGAGAAGAGAATAGAGATCCTCTCGCGTGGCTGCACAATCCTCTCGCATCGAGGACTGGACGTTCATCATGGCCCGCCCGGGACGTCAGGAGAGGACGTCGGCGGGGCTCACGGAGCGGCGCAGGCGGGCGGCGTCCTGGCTGGGTGGTGCGCCGAACTGACGCCGGTACTCACGGCTGAACTGTGAGGGGTTGTCGTAGCCGACGCTCTGGCCGACGCCGGTGATGTCGTTGGGGCGGGTGGCCAGGAGCAGCCGGGCTTCCTGCAGGCGGATCTGCTTCTGGAACTGGATGGGGCTCATCGCGGTCACCGCCTGGAAGTTCCGGTAGAAGGCGGAGACGCTCATGCCTGCCAATCGGGCCACGTCCTCGACCCGGAACGGCTGTGCGTAGTGCTCCCGGATCCACCGCACCGCCCGGGCGATGTAGCTGAGGCTGCTGTCGGCGAGGCCGAGCTGGCGGACGATGTCTCCCTGTTCGCCGGTGATCAGCCGCCACAGGATCTCGCGCTTGACCAAGGGCGCGAGCACCGCTTGGTCGCGGGGCTCATCGAGCAGACGCAGAAGCCGGATCACGGCGTCGAGCAGCGCATCCGGCGCATCGCTGACGGCGATGCCCGGCGACGCGCCGCCGCCGGCGCGGGGGACGTCTCCCGGTCCGGCCTGCAACAGCAGTTCGGCGACGGCGGACGGCTCCAGCGTGAGCCCGAAACCCAGTGCCGGGTGCTCCGGGGAGGCGTCCACGAAGTGGCCGGTGACAGGCAGATCCACGGAGGTGACGAGGTACTGACCAGCGCGGTACGCGTACACCCGCTCCCCCAGCGCAAGGTGTTTGGCGCCCTGCGCGATGACCGCGAGCACCGTGCCGGACATCGACAGGGACGGCGGGTCCGACCGTTCGACTCGCGAGATGAGGACGCCGTCGATCGCGGTGGTCCAGTCGGGCCGCGCGTGCCGGGCCAGCAGGGTGCGGAGCTCGTCGAGGTACATGCCTCCATTGCAGCACACAGCGGGCCGGATGCTCTCGACCGGAAGAGGATTGTGCAAGGGCACGCGAGGATCGATCTGTCGTTTCCCCGGGCCACACGGCTTGAATGGAACCACCGAATTCCACGGAGCTGACGACCAGTTCCCCGCCCCGTACGGATAATTCTCCTGCCTTCACGCGAAAAGGAAAAGATCGCCATGACAGCCACCTACGGATTTCATGCCACCTTGACCGCCAGGCCCGGAATGAGTGACCAGCTCGTCGACCTGTTGCTGACGGGCCTGAACGAGGGCAGCCCCGGCGCGAGTGAGTACTGCGTCGTCTATCTGGTCTGCCGCTCCGCGTCCGACCCCGATGTCGTCCACATCACCGAAGGCTGGACCAGCGAGGAGGACCACCACCGGCTTTTCGCCGGTGAGGCCGCTCAAGGCGTCGTCTCGCAGATCGAAGGGCTGTTGCTCCAGGAGCCCGAGTACACCGACCAGGTACCGGTCCATGGCAAGGCCGCATTCCCCACGCACTGATCGTCACGTGGATCCGCGACCGACCCCGCCCCTCTTCGCCGAAAGGACCCGTCGTGACCCAGGCACGCCCCGACATCGACCCCGAACTCCGAGCACTGCTGGCCGACATGGCGCTTCCCTCCGAGCTCGACCGGGAGGTGCTCGCGCAATTGCGAGGGCTTCCTGCCACGCCGGTCGACACACTCCTCGAAGGCCGCGCGGTCGAGCGACGCGAGGTCACCTTCCCCAGCGGAGACGGCGCACAGATCCCCCTGTCGGTCCTGAGCCCCGCAAGGGCCGATCGCACGACGAAGGCTCCGTGCGTCTACTGGATGCACGGCGGCGGCATGGTCATGGGGGACCGCTTCTCACAGATCGACATCCCGCTGGAGTGGCTCGACGAGTTCGGCGCCGTCGTCGTCTCCGTGGACTACCGGCTGGCGCCGGAGGCCACCGGCACGACCCTGGTCGACGACTGCCATCAGGGCCTGCTCTGGATCTTCGAGCACGCCGAGGAGCTGGGCGTGGATCCCCTTCGGGTCGTCGTCGCCGGCGCCAGCGCGGGCGGAGGCCTCGCCGCCGGAGTGACGCTGATGGCCCGCGACCGCGGCACCCCGCCGATCGCCGCCCAGATGCTGATCTGCCCCATGCTCGACCACCGCAACAACACCACTTCCAGCCGGCAGTACTCCGGCGGACCGGCCGTCTGGACGCGCGAGATGAACGAGTTCGGATGGCGATCCGTACTCGGCGGCCTCGCGGACGAGGATGTGCCCGCCTACGTCTCCCCCGCGCTCGCGGACGATCTCTCGAGCCTGCCGACCACCTACATCGACGCAGGTTCCGCCGAGGTCTTCCGTGACGAGGACGTCGACTGGGCCACGAGGATCTGGGAGGCCGGCGGCCAGGCGGAACTGCATGTCTGGGCCGGAGGCTTCCATGGCTTCGACGCGCTGTATCCGCAGGTGAGGGTGTCGGCGGCGGCACGCAGGACGCGCAGCGACTGGCTTGCCAGGGTGCTGAGCAGTCCCGAGTGACGGGCATCGCCGGGGAGAGCGCCCCGCTACCCCCGGTGAGGCCCCCGGGCCGTCACATCCGAGGGCCTCTGTATCCATCCTGCTCCTCGGCCGCAGCGGGCGGCGCCGTGTACCAGAGGTGGCGGGGGGCGCGGCGTACGTCGCACCCCCACGAAGCTAGGGTGAAACGCATGGAACCTCGCTTTTCCGCAGGTCAGGTCGTCGTCCGGCGCGAGATCCTGGATGATCGCGAATGGCTGGTCTACCCCGTACGCGTGGTCGCCGACGACGGCCGCACTCTTGCCGTGTACCTGGCCCAGGGGACGCCGCTGACCTTCGGCCGCGGCAATTTCTCCTGGGGGCTGCACCCGTGGGTGGACTTCGACCACTCCTGGCAGTCCACCGGGGTTCTCCAGTTGCAGCGCGCGGGGGACGGATACGCGGTCTGGGCACGGTGGCAGGGGGCCGAACTCAAGGACTGGTACGTCAACTTCCAGCGGCCCATGCGACGTACCGAGCGCGGTTTCGACACCCTCGACCAGGAACTCGACCTGGTGATCCCGGCGGACGGCTCACCGTTCGCATGGAAGGACGCCGACCACTTCGAGGAGCGGGCGCGCGCGGGCGGCTTCGGCCCCGGTGAAGCGGACGCGGTACGCGCCGCCGCCGACGAAGTGGTGCGGCTGATCGAGACGGGTGACTGCTGGTGGGAGCAGTGGCGCGACTGGCGCCCTCCGACCGCCCCCGAGGTTCCCGGACCGCTGGCGCTCGGGGGTGCCGGGGCAGCGGCCATCGGTACCTGACACGGCTCACAGGAGCCCTGCGCTGCCGATCAGCCCCCCGCACCCGCATGCCGGGACCCGTGTGCCAGGGAATCAGAGGCTCCCGCCCCTCCTCGTCGGGGCGATATATGAGCCGGCCAGTGCTACAAAAAGGGCATGACGGGAAAATCTCCCCTTCGCTCGGCGCTTTCCTCGCTCCGCTCGTCGGTCGCTCGGTTCCGGGGCAAGCACCACACGAACCGCGCTGCGCAGCGCGAGCGGAGCGCTTCTTCTGGCAACTCGCCTTCGGCGCCCGGGAGATCACGCCGGCGCGGACTGCGCGCCTTCCTCGGTAGCCGCAGCGCCGCCGGACAGGTGCTCTTCCTCCAGATCGTCGTCGCGGCAGTGTTGATCGCGGGCGCGCTGGCCGCGCTCTCCTTCGAAGCGCAGCACGACGGCCAGCAGAACGCCGAGAACCGCTCGCTCGCGGCCGCCGAGTCGTTCGCGGATGCCCCGGGCACCGAGGCGGCGCTGAGATCCGAGGCGCCGGCCGCCGCCCTGCAACCGCATGTCGATGGGGCCCGGCACGGTTCGGGCGTCGACTTCGTCTCGGTCATGAGCCCGTCGGGCGTCCGCCTCGCCGACTCCGATCGCAAACTGATCGGTCTGCGGGCCGAAGGGGTCGAGCGCGCCGCGTCCGGAGAGGCCTTCACGGAGATCTTCCATGGAGACCCGAGCAACGCCGCGCGGGCGGTCGTCCCCGTGACCGCTGCCGACGGCACCGTCGTCGGTCTGGTGGCCGCCGGCGTCCGGATCGAGCACATCGGCGCCTACGTCAACCGTCAGATGCCCGTCCTCTTCGGCTGTGCAGCCGCCGCACTCGCGCTGGCGACGATCAGCGCCGTGCTGGTGAGCAGACGACTGCGCCGCCAGACCCACGGCCTGGGGCCCGCCGAGATGACCCGCATGTACGAGCACCACGACGCCGTCCTGCACGCCGTACGGGAAGGCGTTCTCATCGTCGGGAGCGACGGCAGGCTGGTGCTGGCCAACGACGAGGCGCGCAAGCTCCTGGAGATTCCACCCGGTGCGGAACGCCGCCGCATCGTCGATCTCGGTCTCGACGGCGACATCGCCGAACTGCTCGCTTCGGGCCGAGAGGTGACCGACGAGGTGCATCTCGCCGGAGACCGCCTGCTGGCCGTCAACACGCGTCCCACGGCACCTCGTGCGGGCGTGCCCGGCACGGTGGCCACGCTGCGCGACACCACCGAGCTGAGCGCCCTGACCGGCACGGCGAGGGTGGCTCGCGAGCGGCTCGGCATGCTCTACGAGGCGGGCGTCCGGATCGGCACCACACTGGATGTGCGGCAGACCGCCGAGGAACTGGCTCAGGTGTCGGTCCCCCGGTTCGCGGACTTCGCGACGGTGGAGCTGCTGGACAGCGTCGTACGCGGCGAGGAGCCGTCCCGCGTCGAGGCGGATCTGCGGCGTGCGGCATTGAGCGGTCGCCGCACCGACAGCCCGTTCCAGCCGGTGGGCGAGGTCATCGGCTTCGACATCCCCACGACCCCCATGGCCGCGGCCCTGGCGAGCGGTCATGGCGTACGGGAGGCCGATCTGACCGTGGCGGACGGCTGGCGTGCCCAGGATCCCCCCGGAGCGGAAGCAGCTCTCGCCTACGGAATCCGTTCGCTCGTGACGGTGCCGTTGCGGGCCGGCGGTGTCGTCCTGGGCGTGACCAATTTCTGGCGCATGGAGGACGCCGCGCCGTTCGAGCCCGAAGATCTCTCCTTCGCGGAAGAACTGGCCGCACGTGCCGCCGTGGCCATCGACAACGCCCGTCGTTTCACGCGAGAACACGCCCTCGCCGTGGCGCTTCAGCGCAGCCTGCTGCCCGGGGTGCTGCCCGAGCAGGACTCCGTGGACGTGGCGCACCGCTATCTGCCCGCACACGCCGGGGTGGGTGGCGACTGGTTCGACGTCATCCCGCTTCCCGGTGCCCGGGTCGCGCTGGTCGTCGGTGACGTCGTCGGACACGGCATGCATGCCGCGGCCACCATGGGCCGTCTGCGCACGGCGGTCCACAACTTCTCCACTCTCGACATGCCGCCCGACGAGATCCTGGGACATCTGGACGAGCTGGTCGCCCGTATCGAGGAGGAGGAAGGCGGCGACGGCATCACGGGAGCCACGTGCCTGTACGCGATCTACGACTCGGTCTCGGGCCGGTGCTGTCTCGCCCGGGCCGGGCATCCGGCTCCGGCGCTGGTCCGTCCCGACGGCACGGTGGAGATCCTCCCGGACACGCCTGTGTCTCCGCCGCTCGGAGTCGGCGTCCTGCCGGTCGAGACCGTCGAGCTACAGCTGGCCGAGGGCAGCGGGCTGGTCCTCTTCACCGACGGTCTCGTCGAGCACCGGGACCGCGACATCGACGCCGGGCTCCGTCTCCTGCGCAGCACCCTGACCGAAGACGGGGACCGGACGCCCGAGGAGATGTGCGAGGCCGTCGTCCGGACCATGGTGGTGCCGGACCGTACGGACGACATCGCCCTGCTGGTGGCCCGGACCCGCCTGCTGGAACCCTGGCGGATCGCGGAATGGGATCTGCCGCTGGATCCCTCGGCGGTCTCTCCCGTGCGCGCCGCGTGCGGCCGCCAACTGGAGGAGTGGGGGCTGGGGGACATCGCCTTCACCACCGAACTGATTCTGAGCGAGCTCATCACCAACGCGGTCCGCTACGGCTCCGAACCCGTCCATGTGCGCCTCCTGTACGAGCGGACCCTCATCTGCGAGGTGTCCGACGGCAGCAGCACCGCCCCGCATCTGCGCCACGCGGCGGCGACGGACGAAGGCGGGCGCGGGCTGTTCCTCGTCTCCCAGTTCGCCCGGCGATGGGGCATCCGGTACACGCCGGCCGGGAAGGTCATCTGGACCGAACAGCCGCTGTTCGACGCGCCGCAGCCTGCCGTGGACCAACTCCTGGACGCCATGTCCTGGTGAGCGGCCCGGTGAGCGGCCACGCGTCGAGGAGGGTGCGCACCGAAGGAGCGCCGGGGGGGGGGGGTTGACCCCCCCCCCCCCCCCCACAGCCACCCAAACCGGCACCACAACCAACCCCCCCCCCCCCACGGGGTGTGTTA
>NZ_JBHXSL010000053.1:0-49819 GCF_042714725.1 Streptomyces sp. NPDC058685 | reverse complement strand
GGAACCTCGCCATCCGAAGATGGACGGGGTATCAACATATCTGGCGTTGACTTTTGGCACGCTGTTGAGTTCTCAAGGAACGGACGCTTCCTTTGGGCCTTCTTCAAGGCCCTCCGGGCGCTTCCCTTCGGTGTTTCCAAACCTTATCAGGCTTTTTCGGTCTCCCTGACCATCCGCCCTGCGGACATGCAGAGGTTTAGACCAGTTAGGATCTCGGCTTGATAGGCGCTGCCGACCCCCGACTCACTGTCGCGTTGGGGCCAGGCAGGGGTACGACAGTACCTGTCGCCAGGAGGCGAGGCAAATCGTTTCCGGTGCGCCCCTAGGTCCGCCAACTGGTAGCTCTCGTGCGGAACTAGGACTTCTCATGACTTACCCTTCTGAACAGTGCGCCGTCCTCGACAGGCAGTGACGGTGCAGTAACGAATCTCCGCCCCTGGGAGGCTCCATGACCACAGTGACGTCCCCTCTTTCCGGACGTGCCATCGGACTCTCGGCGGTGCCGGACCCGGTGTTCTCCGGTGCCATGGTCGGTCCGGGTACCGCCATCGACCCCGTTCGTGAGCCCTCGGAGGCGGTCGCACCCGTCGACGGCATCGTTGTCTCCCTCCACCCCCACGCCTTCGTCGTCGTCGACGAGCAGGGACACGGTGTGCTCACGCACCTGGGCATCGACACCGTCCAGCTCAACGGCGAGGGCTTCGAGCTGCTCGTCAACAAGGGCGACACCGTTCGCCGTGGTCAGCCCGTGGTGCGTTGGAACCCGGCGGCCGTCGAAGAAGCCGGCAAGTCCGCCATCTGTCCGATCGTGGCGCTCGAGGCCACGGCCGACTCCCTCTCCGGACTCCGTGAGGACGGCGACGTGAAGTCCGGGGACACCCTCTTCACCTGGCAGTGACGCCGACGCCGTGATGACGGCGAGTTGCACATCCAACGCGGCGGCACAGGCCGTCGCTCAATCGGAGACGGTGAAATGGAGACAACGCTGCGAGGCGTCGGCGTGAGCCACGGGGTGGCGATCGGCGAAGTACGGCACATGGGTACGGCGGTGCTGGAGCCGCCGGCGAAGCAGATCCCGGCACAGGACGCGGAGCGCGAACAGGGGCGCGCCCGCAAGGCCGTGGAGGCTGTGGCCGCGGACCTGATCGCTCGGGGCAATCTGGCAGGCGGCGAAGCCCAGCATGTGCTCGAGGCGCAGGCGATGATGGCGCAGGACCCCGAGTTGATGGCCGATGTGGAGCGGCGCATCGCTGTCGGGAGCACGGCCGAGCGCGGGGTGTACGACGCGTTCGCCTCGTACCGGGCGCTGCTCGCGGGTGCCGGTGAGTACCTCGCCGGCCGCGTGGCCGACCTGGACGACGTACGGAACCGGATCGTGGCGCGACTGCTGGGTGTGCCGATGCCCGGTGTGCCCGACAGCGACGAGCCGTACGTCCTGATCGCGCGGGATCTCGCGCCGGCGGACACCGCGCTGCTCGACCCGGCGCTGGTGCTCGGGTTCGTGACCGAGGAGGGCGGGCCGACCAGTCACAGCGCGATCCTGGCGCGGGCGCTCGGTGTGCCGGCCGTGGTGGCGCTGCCCGGTGCGGGCGAACTCGCCGAGGGCACGGTCATCGCGGTCGACGGCAGCACCGGTGAGGTCTTCGTCGAGCCCAGCGAGGAGAAGCGCACACAGATGGAGCGCGCGGCAGCCGAGCGGAAGGCCGCTCTGTCCGCGTCGACCGGACCGGGTGCCACGTCGGACGGGCACAAGGTGCCGCTGCTCGCGAATGTCGGCGGTCCGGCGGATGTTCCCGCGGCGCTGGAGGCCGGTGCGGAGGGCGTCGGTCTGTTCCGTACGGAGTTCCTGTTCCTGGACGACAGCAAGCAGGCGCCGTCCGAGGAGAAGCAGGTCGAGGCGTACCGCGCGGTGCTGGAGGCGTTTCCCGAGGGCCGGGTGGTCGTGCGGGTGCTGGACGCGGGCGCGGACAAGCCGCTCGACTTCCTGACGCCGGCGGACGAGCCGAATCCGGCGCTGGGTGTGCGCGGGCTGCGCAGCCTGCTGGATCACCCCGAGGTGCTGCGGACCCAGCTGACGGCGCTGTCGAAGGCCGTCGAGGGTCTGCCCGTGTATCTCGAGGTCATGGCGCCGATGGTGGCGGACCGTACGGACGCGAAGGCGTTCGCGGACGCGTGCCGCGAGGCGGGGCTGCGGGCGAAGTTCGGCGCGATGGTGGAGATTCCGTCGGCCGCTCTGCGGGCGCGCTCGATTCTGCAGGAGGTGGAGTTCCTGTCGCTGGGCACCAACGACCTGGCGCAGTACACCTTCGCCGCCGACCGTCAGGTGGGTGCGGTGTCCCGGCTTCAGGACCCGTGGCAGCCGGCGCTGCTCGACCTGGTGGCGCTGTCGGCCGAGGCCGCACGGGCCGAGGGCAAGAGCTGTGGTGTGTGCGGTGAGGCTGCCTCCGATCCGCTGCTCGCCTGTGTGCTCACCGGTCTGGGGGTGACGTCGCTGTCCATGGGCGCCGCGTCGATCCCCTATGTCCGCTCGACGCTGGCGAAGTACACGCTCGCGCAGTGCGAGCGGGCCGCGTCCGCGGCCCGTGCCGCGGACACGGCCGAAGAGGCGCGCCTGGCCGCGCAGGCGGTGCTCTCCGGCGAGTAGCCGCGGGGAGAGATCGGTCGAGGGGCTCCTGCCGGGGACGGCGGGAGCCCCTTCGCCGTTCAGTGGTGGGTCTCCGGGTCATCGGTGGGGACGGGGAAGCCCGCGCAGTACTCCACGCCCGGCTCGGGTGAGAGTGGCTCGCCGGTGGCCGCGTCCGTGCAGTACGCGCTGAACACCTCGCCCGCGGTCAGCGGGAGGAGGCGGCCCTCGTGCAGCCGCCAGCCGCGGAGGCGGTCCGGTGCGTCGGGTGTGCTGGTGCGCAGCACCAGGCCGCCGGGGCTTTCCAGGGCGACGGCGGTCGCGAGGACGGTGACGAACTCGGCGCCCTCGGCGGCGTCCAGTTCGGCGGCCCGTGCAGCCGTGGTCGCGTTCCCTTCCGCGTGCAGGACGGCGAGGAGCTGTTCGTCCCGGGCGGGGACGCTGCACACGAGGTGGTGTCTGCCCTCCCCCGCCCCTTCGAGCAGGCGCATCAGGAGACGGGACGCCCGGTCGAACGCCGACCGGCCGACGTCCTGGCCGCAGTCGGCGCACTCACCGAGGTCGGCGAGGAGCAGGGTCGCGTACTCCCAGGTGGCCTGCCGGACCGCCTTGTCGATGAGCTCGGGCAGCAGGCTGTCGAGTGGCTGGCCGGTGTAGGCGACGGTGCTGCCACGGGTGGTGATCGCCGCGGTGTAGCGGCTGCGGCTGGTGGGGGTGTCGGGGTCGAGGCCGTGCTCGGAGCAGTACTCCGCGAAGTCCTCCGGGTCGAACAGGGCGACGGTGGTGTGCAGTTGACGGCCGGCGAGCGTCCTGAGCAGCCCGTCGACCTGCTGGAGGTACTCGCGGTGGTCGTCGAACGGGAAGGTGCGGTATCCGCGCATCGCGTCGAAGTCGTACGCGTCGGTCAGCACCCCGACGGTGCCGGCGACTTCTCGGCGCAGGGTGCGCCTGAGGGCGGTCGGCGTGGGACGGTCCCCCGCCGCCCGCGGTCCGGTACGGCCCTTGCGCCTACGCCCGGCCTGTTCGCGGGCTGCCTTGTCGTGCGCCATTTCTCCCCCTGACGGTTGTCGACTGGTCGTGACTCACCGTAACGGGAGGCACTGACAATGCCGGGCGGAGTGCTGCGACAGACACCGGAACAGGCCGCCGGCCTCGGTGTTCGCCGGGGTGCGGTCGGCTCCGAGGCCGGGCGGGAGGCGGCGGCGGTCACGGACGGCTGCGGGCGAGCTCCTCGTAGAACTTCAGCAGTTCCAGGTTGTCGACCGAGCCGGGGTTGACCGCTTTGGCGAGGGCCGTGCCCTGGAGCAGACGCTTGACGGGGACCTCGATGCGCTTGCCGGTCAGGGTGTGCGGGACGCCGGGCACCTCGATGATGTCGTCGGGGACGTGCCGGGGGGACAGCTGCTCGCGGATCGTCCGCGTGATGCGGGCGCGCAGGTCGTCGTCGAGCGTGGCGCCGTCGGCGAGGTGGACGAACAGCGGCATCCAGTAGCCGCCGTCGGGCTCCTCCAGACCGATGACCAGCGATTCGCGGATCTCCGGGAGCCGTTCGACCGCTTCGTAGATGTCGGCGGACCCCATGCGTACTCCCTGACGGTTCAGGGTGGAGTCGGACCGGCCGTGGATGACGACGGAGCCGCGGTCGGTGATGGTGATCCAGTCACCGTGTCGCCAGACGCCGGGGAACATCTCGAAGTAGCTGTCGCGGTAGCGGCTTCCGTCGGGGTCGTTCCAGAAGCGGATGGGCATCGACGGCATCGGGTTGGTGACGACCAGTTCGCCGACCTCGCCGGTGACCGGCTTGCCCTGCGGGTCCCAGGACTGGAGGTCGGTGCCGAGGCAGGCGGCCTGGAGCTCGCCGATGTGGACGGGCAGGGTGGGAACGGCGCCCGCGAAGCAGCTGCAGACGTCGGTGCCGCCGCTGACGGAGGCGATCCAGAGGTCGTCCGCCACCTCGTCGTGCAACCAGCGGAAACCGTCCGGCGGGAGCGGGGATCCGGTGGTGGCGACGCACGCGATGCGGGACAGATCGTGGTCGCGGGACGGGTGGACGCCGGCCTTGCGGCAGGCCATGACGTACGCGGCGGAGGTTCCGAAGAAGGTGGCCCCGGTGCGTTCGGCGATGCCCCACTGGGCTCCGGTGCCCGGATAGCCGGGGCTGCCGTCGTAAAGGATCACCGTGGTGCCGGTGAGCAGGCCGGAGACGAGGAAGTTCCACATCATCCAGCCGGTGGAGGTGTACCAGAAGAACCGGTCCTCCGGGCCGAGGTCGCAGTGCAGTCCCAGTTGCTTGAGGTGCTCCAGCAGGATGCCGCCCTGGGACTGGACGATCGCCTTGGGCAGGCCGGTGGTGCCGGAGGAGTACAGCACCCACAGCGGATGGTCGAAGGGGACCTGCTCGAACACGGGCTCGGTGTCGCCGGCCGTGACGGCGGACCAGTCGAGTGCGCCGTCGGGTGCCTCGGTGCCGAGGAGGGGGATGTGGACCACGGCACGCAGCGTGGGCAGTTCGGCGCGCAGTTCGGCGACGGTGTCCCTGCGGTCGTGCTCCTTGCCGCCGTAGCGGTAGCCGTCGACGGTGAACAGGACGACGGGCTCGACCTGCTGGAAGCGGTCGAGCACGCTGCGGGCGCCGAAGTCGGGGGCGCAGGAGGTCCACACGGCACCGACGGCGGCGGTGGCGAGCAGTGCCGTGACGGCCTGCGGGATGTTGGGGAGGTAGCCGCTGATCCGGTCCCCGGGCCGCACGCCGAGCGCGCGCAGTTCGGCGGCGAGGGCGCCCACCTGGCGGCGCAGCTCGGCCCAGCTCACCGGGGTCGGCTCAGGTGTTTCGTCCACATGGAGCAGGGCCGGATCGTGGGGGCGTTCCTCGGCGGCGCGCAGGGCGTGTTCCGCGTAGTTGAGCGTGGCGCCCGGGAACCACCGGGCGCCGGGCATGGCCGGATCGGCGAGCACGCGCTCGTAGGGGGTGGAGAACCGGACGTCGAACCAGTCGGCGACCGCGTGCCAGAACGTTTCGAGCTCATCGACCGACCAGCGGTGCAGCGCCGCGTATCCGCCCTGCGCCGGGGCTCCGTGGTGCTCGGCGGCCCAGCTCTGGAAGCGGGTGATCCGCGCGGCGGCGATACGGTCGGAGTCCGGCTGCCACAGGGGGGCAGGGTTCGCTGCTGAGGTCATGAATCGGCTCCTGGCTGGCTCTACGCGGTGTCGGCGTGGTCACGCGCACGTGCGGGGTGTGCGCGTAACGCGGCTGACACGGACGATGCCATGTGATCGTCTTTCGCACCAGGGCTCGCCACCCATGGTCGGGCCGTGGAATATGTGGTCGCACCATGGGTGAACGGGAGTTGAACAAACCTCCCGTACGCCCGGTCGGATGGCAGGCTGAGCTGCATGGATGGTCGTGGTCTGGTGCGCTCGGTGCGGAACTTCGGAACGGTGCAGGGGTTGCGCGCGGTGCGCTCTGCCTGGCGGCAGCGGCGTACCGACTCGCGGGAACTGCCGGCGAGGGGTGCGGAGCGCGCCAGGGTGCCCGGTCCGGTGGCCGGGGCGGAGCCGCTGCCGGGAGGCGGGATCGTCCGGTTCGCCCGTTCCGAGCTGCGGATCTGCGTGACCGCGGGCGGTGCCGTCTTCTGGGGGTGGGACGGCGCGGAACCGGAGCCGTCGTACGCGTTGGACGGAGCGCCGCCCGAGCCGGATCCGAGGGCCTCGCTGGAGCCCGACAAGGACGGCGGCTGGCGGGTGGTGTCGGAGCGCGTGACCGTCGAGGTGTCCCGGAACGGGGCGGTGGAGATCCGCACCCCCGGTGGTGTGGTCCTGCGCCGCGACCTTCCGCCGCGCTGGTGGGAACCGGTGCACGGCGGTCCCGCGCGCTGGGTGCAGCGGACCGAAGTGGCGGCGGACGCCCGCTTCTTCGGGCTCGGCGGCAGGGCGTCGGGGCCGCGGCTGCGGGACGGCACCTACCGTCTGTGGAACACCGACCCTCGGGGTTCCTTCGGTCCCGGCGACGACCCGCTCTACATCACCATGCCGGTTCAGCTGGTCGTGGCGGACGCGGGCACGCATCTGGCGTTCCACGACAACTCCTGGGACGGTCGCGTCACGCTGCGCGAGGGCGAGGAGGGCGCGGGCTCCGGTCACGACCGGCCGGGCACCAGCGAGGTGCGGATGGACGGCGGTCCGCTGCGCTGCTGGGTGGCGGTCGGCACCCCCGCCCGCGTACTGAGCTGCTGGACCCGCCTCACTGGCGCACCCGCCGTGCCGCCCTCGTGGGCGCTCGGCCCGCAGCACGCCCGCTGGGGGTTCGGCAGTGAGCGGGAGGTACGGCGGGTCGCGGCGGGCTACCGGGACCGGGATCTGCCCCTGTCGGCGATCCATCTCGACATCGACCACTACGACGCCCGTCGGATCTTCACCGTCGACCGCGAGCGGTTCCCCGATCTGCCGGGGCTGGCGAGGGACCTGCGCGAGGACGGGGTGCGGCTCGTCTCGATCGTCGATCCGGCGGTGAAGGCCGAGCCGGGGAACGCGGTGTACGACAGTGGGCTGGCGGCGGATGTGTTCGTCAAGGACCGCCGGGGCGACGCGGTGCACGGCGTGGTCTGGCCCGGTGACTGCGTCTATCCGGACTTCACCGATCCGCGGGCCCGGCGCTGGTGGGGCGAGCTGTACGAGGAGCGCCTGGCGCAGGGCTTCTCGGGGGTGTGGCACGACATGAACGAACCGGTCTCCTTCACCCCCTTCGGCGACATGACCCTGCCGCGGTCGGCCCGGCACGCGCTCGACGGGCAGGGCGGCGACCACCGGGAGGCCCACAACCTCTACGGGCTCACGATGGCCCGTGCCGGATACGAGGGCCTGCGGCGGCTGCGCCCGGCGGAGCGGCCGTTCCTCTTCTCGCGCTCCGGCTGGGCCGGGATGCAGAGGTACGGCGGTACCTGGTCCGGCGACGTCTCCACGGGGTGGCCGGGGCTGCGTGCCTCGCTCTCGCTCGTACTGGGCCTCGGGTTGTGCGGGGTGCCGTACTCGGGGCCGGACGTCGGCGGTTTCGACGGCGTCCCCTCGCCGGAGCTGTATCTGCGCTGGTTCCAGCTCGGCGCGTATCTGCCGCTGTTCCGTACGCATGCGGCGATCGACGCGGGGCGCAGGGAGCCGTGGGAGTTCGGGCCCGCCGTCCTCGCCCACGCGAAGTCGGCGTTGGAGGAACGCGAGCGGCTGCACCCCTACTTCGTCACGCTCGCGCAGCTGGCACGGCTGACAGGGGCACCGTATGTGCGGCCCGTGTGGTGGGACTCGCCCGAGGACAGGACGCTGCGCGACTGCGAGGACACGTTCCTGCTCGGCGACGCGCTGCTCGTCGCTCCGGTGCTGGAGGCGGGTGCCGACCGCCGTGCGGTGCGGTTGCCGCGCGGCCGCTGGTACGACACGGCGACCGGCCGGGCGTACGAGGGCCCCGGGCAGGTCCTGGTCGAGGCTCCGCTGTCGCGCGTTCCCGTCCTGGCGCGGGGCGGTTCGGTGATTCCGGTACGGGGTGCGGACGGCAGTACGGAGCTGGAGGTGTGGGCCCCCGCCGTGGGCCGCCGGGGCGGTGGCCTGGTGGTCCCGGACACCGGCGACGGTTTCGGGCCCACGGAGGTAGAGCGCTACACGACCCGGCTGGTGGACGGCCGGGTGGTGGTGAAGCAGATCAACGGGGACGGGTCCGGTCCACCGAGGTGGAGGGTGCGGGTGAGGGGGTTGGGCGCGAAGGAGTAGGAGGCGTGCCCGGTACGGCCGGCCGCGTCGGCGGGGCGGGGGTGCGGACGCCGGCGCGTGGCCGGGACGCCGGGCGGACGGGTGGGTCCGTACGCGGGCTGCGCGGCCGTGGCGCCCATCGGCCCGCCCGGGTCGTACGGTTCAGCCGGACCCGACCGGCCCGAGCGCGGTCAGCCGTAGACGCCGTCGAACCAGTTCCTCGCCGCCGTCGTGTGCAGCGGGAAAGTCAACTCCCCCGGGGTGCGCAGCACATGCCAGCCCTCCGTCTCGTCGGTCGCCTGCGACGGTGGGAGGTCCGCCGCCGCTCGCTCCGGCAGCAGGCCGAACAGCAGCAGATGGCCCCCGGGAGCGCTCATGGCGTCCGCCAGGCGTACGTCGTCGCGGGCCGCGTCGATGCCCGTCTCCTCCCGCAGTTCACGGACGACCGCCTGTTGCCAGTCCTCGCCGAAGTCGATGAATCCGCCGGGCAGCGCGATCCCTCCGCGCCGGGGTTCGACGGTCCGGGTGATGACGACGAGGCCCGTGCCGTCCCCGTCGCGGACCGGGAGCAGGGCGACGGCAACGGGCAGCGGATTGCGATAGGCGGTGTCGCCGCAGGCGGAGCAGGTGCGGGGCCAGCCGGTGGCCGGGCCGTACGGCGCACCGCAGTTGCCGCAGTAGGAGTCCTTGGGCACGCGCGGACTGTATCCGATCACCTTTCCCGCGGGGGTCGGAACTGATAGACGGTGTGCCCATGACTCGACGTGCTTCCGCTCTCCGCACCCTGCTCGCGACCGGTGCCGCCCTCGTCTCCCTCGCCGCAGCCACCGCTCCCGCCGCACAGGCCGACCCGGAACCCACGGCCCCGAAGGAGTTCGTGGCCCTGCGGTCGGTGGATCCGACGATCATTCAGGAGATGCGCTACACCACGGCGCACAACTTCGTGGGCGAGCGGATCGACGGCTACCAGCAGCCGCTGTGCATTCTCACGCGGCCGGCCGCGAAGGCCCTGCATCAGGCACAGCGGCAACTCCTGCGCCGGGGCTACTCGCTGAAGGTGTACGACTGTTACCGGCCCCAGCGGGCGGTCGACCACTTCGTGGAGTGGGCGAAGGATCTGGACGACGAGGCGATGAAAAAGGAGTTCTATCCCCACGTCGACAAGTCGAGGCTGTTCGAGGACGGCTATATCGCGGAGAAGTCCGGGCACAGCCGCGGTTCCACGGTCGATCTCACCGTGGTGAAGCTCCCGGCACACCCCACCAGGCCGTATGTCCCGGGCGAGCCCCTTGTCCCCTGCCATGCCCCGGCCTCCGAGCGTTTCCCGGACAATTCCGTGGACATGGGGACCGGTTACGACTGCTTCGACACCCTGTCGCACACCGAGGACCCGCGCATTCAGGGCAAGCAGCGCGCGAACCGGCAACTGCTGAAGTCGACGCTGAGCGGTCTCGGCTTTGTGAACCTGGCCGAGGAGTGGTGGCACTTCACCCACAAGCCCGAACTCTTCCCGGACACGTATTTCGACTTCCCCGTCGCCCGGAGGTCGGTCGCCGGTCACTGAGCCGAGGCGAGCCGTCCGGTCACCGAGCCGAGCCCGTCCGGGCGCGGGCGGCGTGCGAACGGACCGGCCGGGACCACCCCCGTAGGCTCCGGCCGGTCCGTTCACTGCTATCCGACGCACGAGAGCCGTTTCCGGTTCTCCTCCCAGGGATTACGGTGCGGACATGGCAGAGCAGACCTTTGACTCGTACGAGGAATTCTGGCCCTACTACGTCGCGATGCACTCCAGGGCGGCGACCCGGTGGGTGCATCTGACAGGGACGCTGACCGGTCTGGCGGTGACCGCCTACGGGCTGGCCCGCGGGCGGAAGCGATACGCGGCGGCGCTGCCGCTGATCGGCTACGGCACGGCCTGGCCGGCGCATTTCTTCATCGAGAAGAACAACCCGGCCACCTTCGGGCATCCCGCCTGGTCGCTGCGCGGTGACGTCCAGATGATCAGGATGATGCTGGCCGGGCGGGACAGGGAGCTGGCCGAGATCGCCGCCAAGTGGCTCGCCGAGAACCGGTAGACCGTGGCACACTTCTGACGTTCCGTCAGATTGCTGTGCCGGGGAGGGCCCTTGACGCGCACGCCCGTGGTCGCCGGATGGTTCACGCACGACAGCGGTGAGGAGGACTTCCGGCTGCTCGGCACCCGGTGCACGGCGTGCTCGTCGGTCTTCTTCCCCCGCGAGGACACCTTCTGCCGCAACCCCGCCTGCGGGGGCGGGGAGTTGGCGGAGGTGCCACTCTCCAAGCGGGGGCGGGTGTGGTCGTACACCGACGGCCGCTACCGGCCGCCTGCGCCGTACGTCTCCGATCCCGGGACCCCGTGGGAGCCCTACACCCTCGTCGCCGTCGAGCTCGCCGCCGAGCGCATGGTCGTGCTCGGACAGGCCGTGCCGGGGGTCACCGTCGCGGATCTCGCGGTCGGCATGGAGGTCGAGGTCGTCCCCGGTGTGCTCGACGAGGGCGCGCGGACGGACCCGGGTCCCACGACCTGGCACTGGCGGCCCGTGGCGGTGTCGTCATGACCGGCGATGTGGCGGTCCTCGGGGCCGGAATGCATCCCTGGGGCAAGTGGGGTCGCAGCTTAGTGCAGTACGGGACGGTGGCCGCGAGAGCCGCCCTCGCCGACGCAGGTATCGCCTGGCCGCAGATCCGGTCGGTGATCGGTGCGAACAGCGTGCGCTGCGGCTATCCCGGCTATGTGGCAGGGGCGACGTTCGCGCAGGCCCTGGGCTGGCAGGGTGCCCGTGTGACCAGTGTGTACGCCGCCTGCGCCTCGGGGGCACAGGCCGTCGACGCGGCCCGTGCACAGATCCTCGCGGGCATGGCCGACGTGGTGCTGGTGGTGGGCGCGGACTCGGCCCCCAAGGGCTTCTTCGCGCCCGCCGGCGGCGATCGCCCCGACGACCCGGACTGGCTGCGCTTCCGGGTGCTCGGCGCGACCAACCCCGCCTACTTCGGGCTCTACGCCCGGCGGCGCATGGCCGTACACGGCGACACCCGCGAGGACTTCGCCCTGGTCAAGGTCAAGAACGCCGCGGCGGGAGCGCTCAACCCCAACGCCCGCTACCGCACGCCCGTTTCGGCCGAGGAGGTGGCCGCATCCCCCGTCGTCGCCGATCCGCTCCGGCTGCTGGACATCTGCGCGACGTCGGACGGTGCGGCCGCGCTGGTGCTGTCGAGCATGGACTTCGCGCGCCGGCACGGGGCGGCGGACCCCGTTCGTATCCGCGCGGTCTCCACGGTCACCCCGACCTACCCGAGGACCGTGCTCGATCTGCCCGACATCGCCACCGACTCGGCCGTGGCGGTCGAGCCGTCGCCGCACTCGTTCCGGGCATCCATCGCCGCGGCGGCGTACGAGGAGGCGGGCATCGGGCCCGAGGATCTGTCGCTGGCCGAGGTGTACGACCTCTCCACCGCCCTGGAACTGGAGTGGTACGAGGACATCGGGCTGTGCGGCGCCGGTGAGGGCGCCAAGCTCGTACGGGAGGGGGCGACCGCGCTCGGCGGACGCGTCCCGGTGAACGTCAGCGGCGGGCTCGCGTCCTTCGGCGAGGCGGTGCCCGCCCAGGCCATCGCCCAGGTCTGTGAGCTGACGTGGCAGTTGCGAGGCACGGCCGGGCAGCGCCAGGTGCCCGGGGCGCGTACCGGAATCACCGCGAATCAGGGGCTATTCGGGCACGGATCGGCGGTCGTCGCGGTCCGCTGAGGGGCTGTACGTATTCCGCGGGGCCGTCAATTTCCGGTCGGGGGGCCACCCTTGCTGTCCACCACCTTGACGCCCCCTCAGGGTCGGTGAACACTGCCTGTTCGTCGGCATCGCCGCATTTCGGCACGCTCACCACGCTCGTCACGGACGCCGGGCGGGGGCGAGATCTCCCTGCCTCCGGCTCCCCCAGCCATGGAAGTCCATGGCACGCACCCTGCACGGAGGACCGGGGCCGGGCCCCGGGTGAGGGCCTAGGAGCCGCCATGAGCAATGGGGACATATTCCTCGGTGAGGTCATCGGCACCGCGATACTCATCCTGTTCGGCGCGGGAGTCTGCGCCGCCGTCACCCTCCACCACTCCAAGGCCAAGGCCGCCGGCTGGATCGTCATCGCCTTCGGCTGGGGATTCGGAGTGCTGGCGGGTGCCTACACCGCCGCTCCGCTGTCGGGCGGTCACCTCAACCCCGCGGTGACCCTCGGCGTGGCCGTCGACACCGGTGAGTGGGGCAAGGTTCCGCTCTACATCGTGGCGCAGATGGTCGGCGCGATCCTCGGAGCCGTCCTGGCCTACCTCGTCTACTTCGCGCAGTTCCGGGCCAACGCCGAGGAGGACAAGGCCCAGCCGACGCTCGGGATCTTCTCGACCGGCCCCGAGGTCCGCAGCCCGGTCGCCAACACCATGACCGAGGTCATCGCGACCGTCGCGCTGGTGCTGCCGATCCTCGCCTTCGGCAAGAACGACGGCATCGGCATCGGCCAGATCCCCGGGCAGGACGCGGGCATCTACGGGTCCGGCATCTCGATCCTGCTGGTCTCCCTGCTGGTCGTCGGCATCGGTCTCTCGCTCGGCGGGCCGACCGGCTACGCCATCAACCCCGCGCGCGACCTGGGACCCCGGCTGACCCACGCGGTCCTGCCGATCCCCAACAAGGGCTCGTCCGACTGGGGTTACGCCTGGGTGCCGGTGGTCGGCCCGGTGATCGGCGGGCTGTTGGCCGGCCTCATCTTCAACGCAGCCTTCTAGGCCTTTGGGCCGCATCGACAAGGGGACGTCATGACGGACAAGTTCGTCGCCGCAATCGACCAGGGCACCACGTCCAGCCGCTGCATCATCTTCAACCAGGACGGTGCCATCGTCGCCGTCGACCAGCGCGAGCACCGTCAGATCTTCCCCAAGCCGGGCTGGGTGGAGCACGACGCGACCGAGATCTGGTCCAAGGTGCAGGCGGTGGTCGCGGGTGCGATCGCCAAGGCCGGGCTGCGGGCCGACCAGCTCAGCGCCCTCGGCATCACCAATCAGCGCGAGACGACGGTCCTGTGGGACCGGGCGACCGGCAAGCCGGTGCACAACGCGATCGTGTGGCAGGACACCCGTACCGCCGCTCTGTGCAACGAACTGGGCGGCACGGACGGTCAGGACCGCTTCCGGGACGCGACCGGGCTCCCGCTCGCCAGCTACTTCTCCGGCCCCAAGGCTGCCTGGCTGCTGGACAACGTGCCCGGGCTGCGCAGCCGCGCCGAGCGCGGTGAGATCGCCTTCGGCACCATCGACTCCTGGCTGATCTGGAACCTCACCGGCGGTACGGAGGGCGGCGTCCACGCCACGGACGTGACCAACGCGTCCCGCACCATGCTGATGAACCTCCAGACCCTCGAGTGGGACAGCTCGATCCTCGCGGCCATGAACGTGCCCGAGTCCGTCCTCCCGGAGATCCGGTCGTCCTCGGAGGTCTACGGGACCGCCGTCGGCCAGCTGGCCGGGGTGCCGGTCGCCTCCGCGCTCGGCGACCAGCAGGCCGCGATCTTCGGCCAGGCCTGCTACGACACGGGAACGGCCAAGAACACGTACGGCACGGGCAGCTTCCTGCTGCTGAACACCGGCAACCGTCCCGTGCCGTCCAAGAGCGGGCTCATCACCACCCTGGGCTACAAGATCGGTGACGAGAACCCGGTGTACTGCCTGGAAGGCTCGATCGCGATCACGGGCGCGCTGGTGCAGTGGTTCCGCGACCAACTGGGCATCATCCGCAGCGCGGACGAGATCGAGACGCTGGCCGCGAGCGTGGACGACAACGGCGGGGCCTACATCGTGCCGGCCTTCTCCGGCCTCTTCGCCCCCTACTGGCGCTCCGACGCCCGTGGTGTGATCACCGGTCTGACGCGGTATGTCACCAAGGCACACCTGGCGCGCGCGGTGCTGGAGGCGACCAGCTGGCAGACGCGTGAGGTCGTGGACGCGATGTACCAGGACTCCGGGGTGCAGATCACGACCCTGAAGGTGGACGGCGGCATGACGGCGAACAATCTGCTGATGCAGCATCAGGCGGATGTCCTGGGCGTGCCGGTGATCCGGCCGGAGGTGTCCGAGACGACGTGCCTGGGCGCCGCCTACGCGGCCGGTCTCGCCACCGGCGTGTGGGCGGACCTCGACGAGCTGAAGACGCACTGGCGGCGCGATGTGGAGTGGTCTCCGCGGATGGAGGCCCCGGTTCGTGAACGCGAGTACGCGAACTGGCGCAAGGCGGTGGAGCGGAGCTTCGGCTGGGAGGAGGACGGCGGCCGGTCCTGAGGCCCCGGCCCCGGTCGCGGCGGCCCGATCCGCGGCCGCGCACAAGCCCACGGCCCGTACCCCAGTCGGTGGGGGTACGGGCCGTGCTCGTGCCGTTCGGGGTGCTCCCGCGCGCTGATCAGGTCGTGGCGTGCTCACGCTGCCGGTCGGCGCGGGCCAGGGCGTGTTCCACCACCGCCACGAGCACCATCTTGACCGACTCGCGGTCGCGGGCGTCGCACATCATCAGGGGTACCTCGGGGTCGAGGTCGAGTGCGGCCCGTACGGTCTCGCCGGGGAAACGGCCCGCGCCCTCGAAGCAGTTGACGCCCACGGTGAAGGGGATGCCACGGCGTTCGAAGTAGTCGATGGCCGCGAAGGAGTCCTCCAGCCTGCGGGTGTCCGCGAGCACGACGGCGCCGAGGGCACCCTGGGCCAGCTCGTCCCACAGGAACCAGAAGCGGTCCTGGCCCGGGGTGCCGAAGAGGTACAGCACCAGGTCCTCGCGGAGCGTGATGCGGCCGAAGTCCATGGCGACCGTGGTGGTCGTCTTGGACTCGACGCCCGCGGTGTTGTCCACGGGCCGGCCCGCCTCGCTCAGCGTCTCCTCGGTGCGCAGCGGTCTGATCTCACTGACCGCGCCCACCAGGGTCGTCTTGCCGACGCCGAATCCGCCGGCGACGAGGATCTTGAGTGTCACCGGCTCGACGGGAGGCTCCCGGCGGCTAGAGCGCCCGAAGACCATTGATCACCTCGCGGAGAATACTCACGTCCGGCAGTTCGGCCGGCGGAACGGGACGGGTCACATGCACGAGAGCGTCATCGACGAGGTCGCCGACCAGTACCCGGACCACCCCGACGGGGAGATCCAGGGTGGCGGCGAGCTCGGCGATCGACTGCGGCATGTCGCCGCAGCGCTCGACGATCTCGACGTGTTCCGGGGACAGGGACTGGTCCTGGCCGGGGTGGTCCGCCGCCGGCTCGGGGACGACCAGGGCGATCAGGTCGAGCCGGTGGCGCGTCGCACTGCTGGTGCGGCCCCGTGTCATGGCGTACGGGCGGACCACGGGGCCCGCTTCGGCGTCGAAGTAGTGGTGAGGGTGCTGGGCGTTATGAGTCGAGTCACTCATGCCGGACACTCACCCTCCGGCGGCCGGACCGGACCGTGGCGCGGTGGCGAGGTGCACTCCGACCCGCTTGACCATCAGCGTCATCTCGTACGCCACGAGGCCGACGTCGGAGTCGGCGTCGGCGAGGACGGCCAGACAGCTGCCGTCACCGGCGGCGGTGACGAAGAGGAAGGCCTCGTCCAGCTCCACCACGGTCTGGCGGACCTTGCCGGCGTCGAAGTGGCGGCCGACTCCCTTGGCGAGGCTGTGGAATCCGGAGGCGACGGCGGCCAGATGCTCGCTGTCCTCCCGGGTCAGCTCCCCCGACGTGCCGGTCGCCAGACCGTCGCTGGAGAGCACAAGTGCCTTGCGGATGCTGCCGACGCGGTCCACCAGCTCGTCGAGAAGCCAGTTGAGCTCGCCGGAACCCTTGGCGACCGGGCGGCCGCCCACGGCGTCTGCTGCGGTGTGCGGTGCGGTCATCGACCGTCCCCCTCCGATGTGTTTCGTGGTGCCGGCCGGCCGGTACCGGTGGTCTGCCCGGCTTCGTCGGCCTCGTCTGCGTTCTGGAGGCGGCCGCGTTGCCAGCCTCGTTGCATGGAAGCCATGCGATTGCGTACTTGTTCCGCGTCTCGTTCGACATCATCACGCACGTCCGGTGCCGGGCTCTGGCCCGACCCCTCCCTGAGCTGGGGGGCGAGGCTCGCCTGACGGACCCGGCGCGGCAGGCCGTCGATGAGCCCGGGGTCCGCCGGCCCGTCCTGCGGCGCGGGCGACGACCACGGTCCGGGCGATGCCGGACGGAGCTCGTGGGCGGGCGCGGGCGGCGGTTCGGTGCGCGCCGGCTCGGGGGCCGGGGCCGGGTGCGAGCGGCCGGACTCGTCGACCCGGCGCCCGTGGTCGGTGACCAGCGTCGGCGGTTTGCGGCGCGGAAGCGACACGGGTCCCACCGTCCGTTCCGGCGCGGGCTCCAGCGCCTGTTGGTGCTGTTCCTCGGGGACCGGGCGCCGGCGGCCTCGGGACCTCGCCCGGAAGATGCCGCCGCGTTCGCTCTCGGAGTCGCCGAGGTCGGCGAGGGTGCCGGAGTCGCGGTCCGCGGGGCGGCCGTCGAAGCCCAACGGGTCGACGGGGCCCTCCAGTTCGACAGGTCCGTCGAGCAGCGCCGAGCCGTTCGCCCGCCCCGGACCCGAGAGCGCCGACAGTTTGCCGTCGCTACCGCGCCGGCCCGCCGCGCTCTCGCTCTTGCGGTCGAGCCGGAAGCCGGTGCCCTGCGTCTCGGGGGCGTCCGTGAGCAGCGCCGCGGGGATGAAGACGATCGCGGTCGTCCCGCCGTACGGCGACGGCTGGAGGGAGACCCGCACGTTCTGGCGCTGGGCGAGCCTGCTGACGACGAACAGGCCGAGCCGGTCGGTGTCGGAGAGCTCGAACTCGGGCGTCTCGGCGAGCCGGAGGTTGGCGTCGAGGAGCACCTCGGGGGCCATGCCGAGTCCGCGGTCGTGGATCTCGAGGGTGAAGCCGTTGGCGACGCGCTCGCCGTGCACCTGGACGCCGGTGTGCGGCGGGGAGAACACCGTGGCGTTCTCCAGGAGTTCGGCGATGAGGTGGGTGAGGTCGGCGACCGCGGGTCCGCCGACGCCGATGCGGGGCAGCCGGCGCACCTCGATGCGCTCGTAGTCCTCGACCTCGGCGACCGCCGCCCGGACGACATCCATGAGCTGGATCGGCTTGCGCCACTGCCGGGAGGGCGCGGCGCCGGAGAGGATCACCAGACCCTCGGCGTGCCGGCGCATACGGGTCGTGAGGTGGTCCAGCCGGAACAGGTCCGCGAGTTCCTCGGTGTCCTCGGTGCGGCGCTCCATGGTGTCGAGGAGCGTGAGCTGGCGGTGGAGGAGCACCTGGTTGCGGCGGGCGAGGTTGACGAACACCTCGGAGACACCGCGCCGCATGTCGGCCTGGCGTACGGCGGCCTCGACGGCCGCGCGCTGAAGGGTGTTGAGCGCCTGGCCGGCCTGGCCTATCTCGTCCTTGTCGTACTCGAGGCGCGGGGCCTCGGTCTCGACGTCGACGTGTTCGCCGGCCGCCAGTCTGCGCATCACGCTGGGCAGACGGACGCCGGAGACCTCGTGGGCCTCCTTGCGCAGCCGGGACAGGTCGCGGACGAGGTCGCGGCCGATGCGCACGGAGACGATCACCGAGACCAGCAGGGCGAGGAAGCCCAGGACGCCGGCGATGCCCGCGCGGACGAAGACGCTGTACGCGGCCGGGTCGACGCGGTCCTGGTAGCGCGCGCCGGCGGCATTGGCCTCACGGGCGAGTTCGTCGAGTACGGGGGCGGCGGCCGACTCCCAGTCGGCGGCCTCGGCGGCGCTCGCCTTCTTCAGCGGTCCGCCCGCGATGAGGCGTTCCTCGGTGTCGCGCAGGGCCGCGGTCTCGGGGCTTCGCCAGTACTGCTCGTAGATCCCGCGTTCCTGTGCGGGCAGGACCTCGAGGTTGATGTCGTAGTAGAGCTCGCGGTTGGCGACGAAGACGGAGAGCTTGCGGATCTCGTCGGCGCTGACCTTGCCCGTCGTCAGGGCGGAGGCGATGAGCGCGTCCTCGCGGGACAGCATCTCCATGGCGCGGACGAGGCCGACGAGGGCACGTCCCTGACGTTCCATGCCGACGTCGTTGAGGGCGTGCAGGGTGGTCAGGAAGCGGAAGCCGGGGTCGACGATGCGGTTGTAGAACTCCAGGGCCTGGGCGCGCGAGACCGTGCCCGCCTCCACGGAGCGGCGCAGGGCCGCGAGGCCGTCGAGCCCTTCCAGCAGCGAGGTGAGCCTGGTGCGACCGTCGGGCCGCATGTCCTCGCGGACTTCCTTCTTCTCCGCGTTCTCCTTGATCCTGGCCACGGCGGCGTCGGTGGCCGCGCGCCTGTCGCGGAGCGTGGGCAGCGCGTCGGAAGCACGGCGGTCCGCCAGGTAGACGAGCGTCTGCCGGCGTTCCTTCTGGATGTCCTCGAGTGCGTCCTCGACCGGGTGACCGACCTGTTCGACCACCGAGCCGACATCGAGAAGCTGGTCCGCCTCACGGCCGGTCAGTACGGTGGCGAAGCCCCACAGTGCCGTGAGGGAGACGAGCGGCACCATCAACAACGCCACGATCTTCCGGCGGATGGACTTCCCGCGAAAGCGCATGGCCTCCCCCTGCTCAACCCCGCCCACGGCAGGCGGTGTTATCCGTCAACAAACGGCGCGAGCCTACTACTGTCACACAGACAACTCGAAGGTGCGTCCGGACGATTTTCAGCCTGCCCACGATGCGTTGATCACGGGTTGTCCTGGTATTCAAGGAGATGACATTCCCCGCGTGTCCCGCCCCACCTGGCGGCACGTCATTTTTCGGACCGTGGTAGATGGCTGGAATTCTTCGTTCTGCGGGAATCATTGCGCCTGGTCAATCGTCCTTCTGTACGGGGGTTGTGGGGGCGCGTCCGCATCGGCGGACGGCGGATTCGGTTCAGCGCCGGGCCGCTCGCGGCCGACACCGGTTGTTCATCTCCGTCGGTGCGTCCGACGTGCGGCGACGTCCGTGTACGACGCAGCGCCGGAGTAAAGCAACGGAATCCGGGCAGCCACCCTGAAGCCGGACAGAAGTGGGGAGTGACAGTTCCATGGACACGGACGAGCGTCGCGGAGCGGTACGAGCGACGGGCCATGCGCAGGATTCGCCGCAGCTCTGGGTCGAGGAGCCGGTGGCGAGACGGCGTATGGCGGATCCGGTTCGTACGGCGGCGGTCCGCGCGGTACTCATAACCTCGCTGACGCTGATTCAGGCGATGATCGCCTTCCTCTGCACCCTTGCCGGTTCATGGCTGGCCTTTCCCATGGTGCTCAGCTCTGTCGCCAGCACCGTGGTGGCGACCTGGGCGGTGCTGGACGTCTGGGTGACCCGTCAGGTGTGGAACCAGCGTCATGGTGTGATCTCCGCGCCGAGCAGCAGCGCGCGGCAGCTGCGACGGGAGCGCCGTCGGGTGCGGCGGGCGGCCCGGGCGGCCGCGCGCGAGAGTGCGCGTATACGGCGGCAGAGCCGGGGCCGGCTGTCCCAGGCCTGAACAGCCGGGCCCCTGCGCGGTGTCGGCTGCCCGCCCTCAGCGGGCGGCCTCCGCCGCGGCGGCTGCCGTGTTCCCGGTGGAGTGCTCCGGTGCAGCCGGGGTCCCGGGTGACGCAGGCTTTCCGGGCGAGGCAGGCTTTCCGGGCGAGGCGGCCTTTGCGGGCGAGGCAGAGGGCCCGGGTTCCTGCTCCACCGCGGCGCGCTTGTACATCCTGGTCGCCGTGATCTCACCGTGGACCGTCTCGCCGGACGGGTCGTGCTGGGGCAGGCCGGGCCGCAGGTGCTCCTCGACGCTGATGTACTTCAGCCCCGCCCGCAGATCCGCGTCGTTGCGCAGCCGGATGACGAGCGGGAACTCCGCGAGTGCCGTGGTGTCGAACAGGCCGGTCGTGTAGAGCAGTTGGACGCCGAGCGCATCCGACACCGCCCGCTGGAGCTCCAGCAGATAGGTGGCGTTCGCCCGGCCGATCGGGTTGTCGAGGAACAGGGTGCCCGCGTGGCGGTGCCGGTCGCGGCCACGGTCGTTGCTGCGCAGCGCCGCCATCGTGCAGTAGAGGGCGATGGCGGCCGTGAGCAACTGACCGCCCGAGAACACATCGCCCATCTGACCGACCGGGACCCGCTCGGCGCGCAGCACGGCGTCCGGCTTGAGGATCTCCACGGCGACACCCTTGGGCTCCAGCGCCGCCTGCACTCCGCGCAGCAGCAGTGACATGCCGTCCCTGCGCCCCTCGCCGTAGGCGGCCGAGGAGTTCTTGCGCACGGCCGCGCGGGTCGCCTCGTCGATCACCTCGCCGAGCCGCTCGGCCAGCGTCGCCTGGTCCGGCTCCTCGAAGCGGATCCGCAGGAACTCCTGGCCGGACCACTCGCCGAGTCCCTCGGGCAGCCGGGACAGGCGCTGGGCCGAGCGCAGCGTCGTCAGCGCCGACTCCACCAGCCCCCGGAGCCGGTCGACGATGGTGTCGCGGTTGCGCTCCAACTGCTCCAGCTCGTCGGTCAGTACCCGCAGACGCGGCGCGAACGCCTCGGCCCACTTCGCCGCGTGCTCCGGCAGTGCGGACGCCGGCAGCTCCCTGATCTGCTGCCGTGCGGGGGTGCGCACCTGCTCGTAGCGCGTGGAGTTGGCGTGCCGGACGAGGACGTCGCTCGCCTCCCGTACGGAGGTCTCGGCGGCGGACAGGTCGGCGGCGCAGGAACGCAGGGAGCGGCGGGCCTCGGCGGCGGACTGGCGGGCCTCCGCCAGGCTGCCCGGGTACGGCTCGGGGGTCTCCTGGCCCTCCTCGTCGTGCTGCTCCCGCAACAGGTCGCGCAGCAGGGCTGCGGCCTCGTCGAATCCTCCCCTGGCCTCCTCGGACGCCCGGTGGGCCCGGAGCAGGCTCGCGTGGGCGTCTCGGGCCGTCTCCAACGCGTCCGTACGCGAGGCGAGTTCGGCGGTCGCGGTACGCAGCAGGGTCTGGGCCTGTTCGGCGTCGGCCGGGACGAGCTCGTCGGGGAGCTCGGTGTGGGCGTCGCCGTCGGCGGGAGCCAGTCGTTCCGCCTCGCCGCGCAGCCGGCCCAGCTTCTCGCTCGCCTCCGTCGCCCGTGTCTCCAGCATCTGCACCAGCGACTCGGCGCGGGCGGCCGCGGCCTGACGGGACGGCCCGTCGGCGCCGTCCGTACCCTCCAGGAGCTGGGCGGCGCGGGTGCGGACCTTGTTGGTGAGCCGGTCGAGCTCGGCGAGGGCGGCGCTCTCGTCGCTCTCGGCCCGGGCCTGCTCGGCGCGGAGGTCGGCGCCGACGCCGACCTTCTCGTACAGCTGGGAGGCCGCGCGGTAGGCCTCGCGCAGGGCGGGGAGCGCGGCGCGGGCGGCGTCCTCGTCCGGCTCCGGCAGGTTCTCGGGTGCTCCCGCGATCTCGGCACGTTCGGCGCGCAGGGCGCGGGCCGTGCGGCGGGCGTCGTCGCCGGCCCGCTGGGCCGCCCTGCGGTCCTCGTCCGCGGCCTTCGCGCGCTCCAGGCAGGTCGTGGCCCTGGCCTCGGACTCGGCGGCCTCGTCGGCCAGTTCGCGCAGCTTGACCTGCCAGCCCGCCCGCTCCCGAAGCCGGAACGCGAGGCCGGCGAGAGCGTCGGCGACCCGGCGGGCGCGCTGGGCGGCATCCTGCCGCTCGTCACGGACGCGCGCGGCGTCGGCAGCCGCCTCGTCCGCCTCGGCGCGGACTGTCCGTGCCTCCGTCAGTTCGGCCTGGGCCTCTTCCGCCGTCTCCCGGGCCGCGTGCGCTGCCTGCGCCAGCTCGGCGAGCATGCCGGGCGGGCAGTCCGCGCGCCACGATCCGATACGCGCGGCGAGGGACCGGTCAGCGGCGAGCCTGGCGGCGAGCGCCCGGATCTCCTCGTCCCGGGCGGCGGCCCGGGCCCGCAGCGCCTGCCGCTCCTCGTCCGCCGCGTGTTCGTCGTGCATCGCGGGGTTCGGCGGTACGAGGAAGACACCGCTGCCGCCGTCGTCCTGGCCGGTGCCGGGTCCGGGGACCGGTGCGAGCAGCGCTGCCGCCGTGCCGACGGCGACCGCGGAACGGGGCAGCAGCGCGGCGCCGGTGAGGACCTCACGGGCGCGGGCGTGCGACGCGGGGTCGGTGATCACCACGCCGTCGACGAGTTCGGGCCGCGCGGCGAGGACGGCCGCGTGGTCGGCGGGGTCGACGGCCTGCGCGAGGTAGCGCCAGCCGGGCAGCGCCGGAACGCCGTGTTCTCCCAGGTACTCGACGGTGGCGAGGACGTCGGGGCCGGGCGGCAGCAGGCCGCCGTCGCCGAGCGCCCCGAGGATCCGGGTGTCGTCCGCGGCGACGGTCCGCAGGTCGAAGAGCTGGCGCTCGGCGGAGGTGACGTACTGGTCGAGCAGTTCGTGCAGCTCGTCGGCGTACCGGTCCAACTCCTCGGTGGTGAGGGGGCCTTCCGCCGGCCGGGCGGTCCGGGTGACGGGGCCGGCGGGACCCTGCGCGGACGCCTCGGCGTCGGGGGCCTCGCCGGACGCGTGCCGCCGGGCGCTCGCCCCTTCCGCCGCGGGGCCACCGTGTCCCGATCCGGCTGCCGAGCCCTGTTCCGGCGCGTTGTCAGCACCCGCGGTGTCGCCACCGGCGGTTCGTGCTGCCGCGCCCGCGCGGTCGACCTGGCCGTCCTCATCGGCACCCGGGCCCTCTCCGTACGGCTCGGTCGGCGCGTCCACGCCCCCGCGGGCTGCCTCCGCTCCGGCCGTGCCCCGGCGGGGCGAGGGGACGGTCGCGCCCGAGGCCGGGGCCTGTGTCGTCGGGGGCAGACTGAGGAGTTCCGCGAGGCGGTCGTCCTCCGCGATGGCGTCCGCCGCGCGGCGCTCCGCCTCGTACGCGTTCTCCGCGGCCTGGGCCGCGTCCGACGCCCGGGCCGCCGCCAGTTCGGCGCGGGACTCCGCCGCGGCCGCCTCCCGCGCGCGGTCCGCCGTGGCGCGTCCCGCCTCACGGGCCGCGTCCCATGCCGCGACCGCCGTCTTCTCCGCGTCGCTCGCCGCCAGCGCGGCGCGCGCGGGGTCGGCGTCCGGGGCCGTGTCGTCGAGCCAGCCCGCGCGCACCGCCTCGGCCGTTTCCTGCTCGACCTCGCTCAGCCGCTGCCGGAGATGGCCGATCTCGCTGCGGGCGCGCTGGGCCTCGGTCGCGGCGGCCGTCGCGTCGCGGTGGGCGGCCTCGCCCGTCTCCTGGAGGGCCGACGACCGCTCCTCCTCCTCGTTGGCGACGCGCTCGCCGGCTTCGGCCGCGGAGTGCAGCGCCCGCACGAGGTCGGCGGCGGCCTTGGCCCGGGCGGCGAGCGCGGGGGCGGCGTCGCGTTCGGCCTCGCGGATCGCGACGGCCACACGGGCCGAGCGGTCGGAGGCGGCGCGGTGCCGCAGCACGGCCTCCGCCGCCTGCCACGCGGAGTGCAGTGTGCGGGCGTCCATCAGCTCGCGCCGCTGGGCAGCCGCGCCCTTCTCGGCGACGGTCAGCGCCAAGGACGCGTGCCGGTAGGCCAGTTCGGCCGCGATCAGCGAACTGCGGCTGCGGGCCCGCTCCGCGTCGGTGACCGTGTGCGCGGCGGCCGTGACCTGCTCGGTCAGCTCCGCGGTGCGGCCGCGTTCCAGCTCGGCCCGTGCGGAGAGCCGGCGGGCGAGGGTACGGGTGCGACGCTCGGCTCCGGTGTGGATCTCGCGGGCCCGCGTCCGCGCCTCGGCCGCCTCCACGATCCGGCCGAGCAGGTCGGCCGATCCGGCGGTGAAGTCGCGCTCGGCGGTCAGCTCGGCCCGGCGGCCCAGCTTGTTGCCGAAGCTGCTGACGAGGTCGGCGAGGCCGTCCGTGTCACGGGTGTCGGTGACGGCCCGCAGCAGCAGGTCCGTGAAGTCGGAGTCCTTCTTGACCGCGAAGAGGCCCGCGGCCTCGCCCTCGTCGGCGTTCATCTCCCGCTGGTAGCGGAACAGTTCGGGATCGAGGCCCACCTCGCCGAGGTGCTCGTTCCAGCGGTCGTGGATCTCCTCCCAGTAGACGTCCAGGTGCGGGTACACCTTCGCCGCCTCCGTGATCGCGTCCCGGAAGCCCTTCATGGTGCGGCGGCGGCCCTGTGCGCCGGAGACGCCTTCGACCGGAGGGCGTACCACCGAGGACTCGGCGACGGGCAGGGAGTCGAGGCTGAGCCCCGGGCCCGGACGGAAGGAGTACCAGGCCTCGGCGAACTTCCGCGGATCGTTGGAGACCTGGCGTCCCCGCCACTCGCTCACCTTGCCGACCACGATCAGCTCGCCCGTGAGGGTGTGCTGCCACTCCAGCGCGACGTGCCCGCAGTCGTCGGCGAGCAGGAACTTGCGCAGGACTCCGGAGCTCGCGCCGCCGAGCGTGTTGCGGTGGCCGGGCAGCATCACGGAGAAGATCAGCTTCAGCAGGACGGACTTGCCGCCGCCGTTCTCCAGGAAGAGCACGCCGGCGGGGGCCGGACGGCGGGGCGGGCCGGCCGGCTCCTCCTCGAAGAACTCGGCCTGCGTCGGCGCGGGGTGGGGCACCGGCGCGCCGACCCCGCGCAGATCCAGCACGGTGTCGGCGTAGCGCGCACCGGCGGGCCCGATGGAGTAGAGGCGAACGCGGGACAGCTCGTACATGGCGGCGGACTCTCGTGGTCGGCAGGCGGATGGGCGGGGCGGGTGGCGGGGGCCCGGGCGAGGGCCGGGGTCAGGAGTGGAAGGGGAGTCCGGCGTCGGCGGCCAGCTCCAGTCCGTCCGCGTCGGGCGGCGGTACGAGGGTGGCGGTGCCGTCGCTGACCGGCACCACGCCCAGTTCGAGCAGTTCGGCCATGGCCGCGCTGCCCGCCATGTCGCGGACCTGCAACTGGTACCGGGCGGTGGTGCGATAGGCGCCTCCGGCGTCGTCGCCCGTGCGCTGGAGGAAGCCGGAATCGGTGAGGAAGGCGACGGCCTTGCCGACGATGCCGGTGGTGGAACCGGCGAGCCGCCGCGCGTCCTTGGTGGCGCCGGTGGCGCTGCGGCGGGCGTAGACGCGCCAGGCGGCCTCGAGACCGGGCTCGTCGGTGGCCGGGTCGGTGTTCTCACCCTCGGCGTCGGCGCGCTCTTCGAGGCGGCCGCACGCCTGGCGTACGAACGCGTCGACGCCGTTGACGGTGATCCGGCCGATGTATCCGTCGTCGGCGAGGTCCTCGGGGCGCGGGAACGCCAGGGCGGCGACGGCGAGATGGGCCAGACCGTGCAGGAAGCGGTCCGCGGAGTCGGCGGTGGCGCGGCGGGCGTAATCGCCCATGCGGACGGCGAACACGGAGTCCTCGCCGGCCGTGACCGCCATACCGGCGCGCGGGGAGACTTCGAGGACGATCAGACCGAGGCCCGTGGCGACGGCGTCCGCGAGACGGGCGAACGCGGGCTCCTCGCGGTAGCGGCGCAGCAGTTCGGCGTACTCGGCGTCGCGCGCGGGCAGCAGCTTGGGCTGGAGTCCGAACGAGACGAGGCGCGCCGCGTCGGCGGCGTCGGCGGGTGTGACCGTGGCCTGCGCGGCCGGGACGGGCGCCTCGTGGGCGTCCGCCTCCCGCCATGCGTGCTGCTCGGCCTGGTTGTCGGTCACTGGTGCTCCTGCGCAGTCGTGGTGGTGATGGTCGCGGGCCCGGATACGGATGCGGTTCCGCGGCGCCGGCCCGCGGTCGGCGTCTCCCGCCCATGGGGACCCCGGGCGCCGGACGCGGCCGGAGAGGGACCCCGCGCCGCCCCGGACGCCGCCGCAGAGGCCGGAGTCAGGGTCCTCACGCCGCCTCCGTCCGGTCCGCCGTCATACCTGCCGCGTCCAGCAGTGCCGTCCCCACTATCAGATCCGCGCCGCCGAACTCGGGGTCGTCGAGCTCGGTGCCGTCGTCGACCGCGAACAGCAGCCGCTCCTCACCCTGGCGGTAGGCGGTGCCGACCGGAGGGCTCGCCGCGTGAATGGCCAGCAGCGCGACCAGGTAGGGCAGTTCGGGATCGCGGCGGCGCGCCTCGGCGAGCAGGCCGGACAGCCGGCGCGGCGCGTCGTGCTCCAGGTCGAGCAGCTCCATCGCGCTCGCCAGCTGTTCCTCGCTGAAGCGGCTGTCGTCCGGGGTCGCGATCAGATCGGGCTCGGGCATCTCCGCGCCGAGGTGCTCGCGTTCCAGGGGCGGCGTCAGCAGCATCTCGACGAGGTCGCCGACACGTACGGAGGAGGGGGTGCGCAGGCCGGTGCCGCGGGCGAAGAACGCGTCCGTGACCCGGATCGCCGACCGCAGCGGCAGCGGCAGCACCGGGGTGACGAGCTGCCCGTAGAGATCGAGTCCGGTGCGCGCGGTGGGACGGGCGAACGCCTGCCGGTCCTGCTCGGCACGGAACAGCGGCCCGGCCTCCAGGAGTCGGGACTGCAACTGCGTGTGGCGGCGGATGCAGTCCTTGACGATGTCGACGAGCTCGGCGGCGCGGCGCTTGTGCTCCGGGTCCTCGGCCTCGTCGCGTGCCTTGCGGATGTTGGTGAGGATCGCGTTCTCGTGGCGGTACCGGTCGGCGACGTGGTCCAGCGCTTCGGCGATCATGTCGGGGACTGCGTTCAGCCAGTCGACCGCGCGGACGTTGCGGCGGGTGGCGTCCAGGGTTCTGCGGAGGGTCTCGGCGTACTGCACGGTGCGGTACCGCGCCTGTTCGGCGGCGAGCTGGGCGTCGGCGAGCCTGCCCCGGCTGATGAGGACTTCGAGCTTGACCTCCGCCGCGATCTGCGCGCTGGTGACGTCGGTGTCGAGCGCGCCCACCAGGACGTTGACCGCTTCGTCGGTGGTACGGAGGTAGACGCTGCCGCCGTGGCCCGGGACTTCCTCGATGAGTTTGAAGTCGTAGTCGCGGCGGGTGTAGATGCCGTCGGTCCCGAAGGTGCCGTAGACCGCGCGGAAACCGCGGTCCACGCTGCCCACGTTGATCAGGTTCTCCAGCACCCAGCGCGCGACGCGCTCGTGCTCGGCGACGGGCCGCTGCGGCGCCTGGGCACCGATGCGCGGCAGCAGCCTGGCGACGATCTGGTCATGGTCGGCGCCGGTGTCGAAGTCCATGTTGAGCGTGACCAGGTCGATGGCGGACAGCGCCACCTCCGCCATCGCGTAGACCGTGTACTCCCCCGCGAGATTCGCCTTGCGGGCGTCCAGGTCGTGCAGCGGCGCGGTGCACGCGAGCGCGCGGAGCCGCCGCGCGAGCCCTTCGTCGGCGGCCGGGCCCTGTGCGGGCCGCGGCCCCGCGCTGAGCTGGGGCGGAACGAATTCCGTCGAGGCAGGCGAAGTCACGCTGCACAGATTAGGTCCTCGCACCGACAACGGTCGAAACGACGCAGAAGCGACCGCCCCACCCGGGCCCTGGTCCGGTCCGTGGCTCGGGTCCGGTCCGTGGCCCCGGTCCGGTCCGTGGCCCCGGTCCGGTCCGTGGTCCGGGTACGCGCCGCCCGGCCGGTGCCCGGTGCCGGTGCTCACCACCGTGCACCCGCTGCGACTACGCTCCCTCGCCGTCCTCGTCCGCGACGAGGTCGGCGTAAGTCTCCACCATCTGAGTGCGGGAGTCCTCGAGATAGTCGGTGAGCAGCCGTTCGGCGGCGGTGCGGTCGCCGGCCTGGAGCGCGTCGAGGATGGCTCGGTTGCGGACGAGGTAGGGCTGGTGGAGCCGACGGGGGTCGTCCACCACATGGAAGGCGAGCCGCAGTTCGGCCAGCACGCTGCGCATCAGTTCGTCGGTGCGGGCACTGCCGGCGAGGGCGACCAGTTCGCGGTGGAAATGGATGTTTGCGGTGGAAACGCCCTTCCAGTCCCTTTCGCGCTCGGATCGTTCACCGCCGGAGACCGCGGCTTCGAGCCGGTCGACGGCGTACGGAGGCTCGCCGAGACCGTGCACGACGGCGCACTCGACCAGGAGACGGGTGCGGTAGATGTCGATGACGTCCTGGACCGCGAGCATCCGCACGAAGACACCGCGGTTGAGCTCGTGGACGAGCAGCCGTTCATGCGTGAGCAGCCGGAACGCCTCACGCAGGGTGTTGCGCGAGACACCGAGCGCCTTGCCGATGCCGTCCTCCGAAAGCCGCTCCCCCGGCGGGAAGTAGCCCTCCGCGATCCGGGTCCGCAGGATGTCCGCGACCCGTTCGGCCGTGCTGGTGCGACCCAACAGCGGCCGATCGTCCGCCAGTCCGCCGGCCTCGGGCTCCGTCGTCCCCACAACACCCCTCTCTCCGTCGCCGGCGACTCCCGGCGACGCGCGAGCTCCATCGTAGAAGGAAGAACGACCCGACATGACTCTTGTCGGATCGTTCAACAATCCCCTACCTTGGCGCTACCGCACAGTCGCCAGCACCCTCTCCCCCTCTGCGAGGTGCAGATGAGTACGACCCAGGCACAGTCGAAGCAGGGCGAACTCCCCGAGGACACCGGCGCCTTCGCCTGGCTGCGGGCGCTCGGCCCCGGTGGCCGCCGCGCCTTCGGCGGCGCGTTCGGCGGATACGCCCTCGACTCCTACGACTACTTCACGCTGCCGCTGAGCATGGTGGCGATCTCCGCGTACTTCGCCCTCGACAACGGACAGACCGGACTTCTCACCACCGTCACCCTGGTGGTCTCCGCGGTGGGCGGCGCGCTCGCCGGGATCCTGGCCGACCGCATCGGCCGGGTGAAGGCCCTGATGATCACGGTGATCACCTACGCGGTCTTCACCGTGGCCTGCGGCTTCGCCCCCAACTACGAGACGCTGATGGTCTTCAGGGCTCTCCAGGGCCTCGGCTTCGGCGGCGAGTGGGCTGTCGGTGCGATCCTGGTCGCCGAGTACGCCGGCCCCAAGCACCGCGGCCGTACCCTCGGTGCCGTCCAGAGCGCGTGGGCGGCCGGCTGGGCGCTCGCCGTGATCGTCTACACCCTGGTCTTCGAGTTCCTCGACGCGGACACCGCGTGGCGCGTGATGTTCTGGACGGGCGCGCTGCCCGCTCTGCTGGTGATCTATGTACGGCGCCATGTCAAGGACGCTCCCGAAGCCGCCGCCCGGCGCAGCGCCAGTACCGAGCGCGGTTCGTTCGGGGCCATCTTCAAGGGCGACCTGCTGCGGACGACGCTCTTCGCCACGCTACTCTCGACCGGTGTCCAGGGCGGCTACTACACGCTCGCCACCTGGGTCCCCACGTATCTCAAGACGGAGCGGGGGCTGACCGTCGTCGGCACCGGCGGCTATCTCGCCTTCCTGATCTCCGGCGCGTTCCTCGGCTATCTCACCGGCGGTTATCTCACGGACCGCATCGGCCGCAAGAACAACATCACGCTCTTCGCCGCCCTCTCGGCGGCCGGGATTCTCGCCTACACGAACATCCCCTCCGGGGCGAACGGCCTGCTGCTCGTCCTCGGCTTCCCGCTCGGGTTCTGCATGTCCGCGATCTTCAGCGGCTTCGGCTCCTTCCTCAGCGAGCTGTACCCGACGGCCGTACGCGGCACGGGTCAGGGCTTCACCTACAACAGCGGCCGCGCGGTCGGCGCCTTCCTGCCCACGCTGGTGGGCTTCCTGTCCGACAGCTGGGGTGTCGGCGGCGCGCTCATCCTCGGCGCCGCGGGTTACGCGCTGGCCGTGGTGGCGCTGTTCGGCCTCCCGGAGACGCGCGGCAGGGAGCTGCTGTGACGGCGTACAGCGCACCCTCCGAGCCCCTCGACGGGCGCGCGTGGAGCCCGGCCGAGGCCCGCACCCGGTTCCGTTCCGGGCTGAGCGGCCCGACCGCGGGCATGGTCCCGGGCCACGCACAGGCCAATCTGATCGCGGTCCCCGCCGACTGGGCGGACGATGTGCGGGAGTTCTGCCGGCACAATCCGAAGCCCTGTCCCGTACTCGACGAGACCGACGCCGGTTCCTGGTCCACCAGGCTCGCACCGGGCGCGGACCTGCGCACCGATCTGCCGCGCTACCGCGTGTGGGAGCACGGCGAGCTCGTGGACGAGCCCACCGAAGTCCTGGAGTGGTGGCGCGAGGATCTCGTCGCCTTCCTCATCGGATGCAGCTTCACCTTCGAGTGGGCCCTGTCGGCGGCAGGGGTCCCCCTGCGCCATGTCGAGCAGGGCCGCAACGTCCCGATGTACGTGACCGACCGGCTCTGCCACCCGGCGGGACGGCTGCACGGCCCCATGGTCGTCTCCATGCGTCCCGTGCCGTCCCGGCATCTCGCCGCCGCGGTGAGCGCCAGTGCGGCCATGCCCGCGGTCCACGGCGCCCCGGTGCACAGCGGCGACCCCGCGGAGCTGGGCATCGAGGACCTGAACCGCCCCGACTTCGGTGACGCGGTGGTCCCGGAGCCGGGCGACATCCCGGTGTTCTGGGCCTGCGGAGTCACCCCGCAGGCGGCGGTCATGGCCTCCCGGCCGCCGTTCGCGATCACCCACGCACCGGGCCGGATGTTCATCACGGACGTCCGCGACGAGCAGTACCGCGTGGCCTGAACCCGCGGCCCGACCGCGTGAACCGAGCAGAGGCAGGAAAGAAGGAGCACATGACCTGGGCGTCGATCGACCTCAACGCCGACCTCGGCGAAGGCTTCGGCCGCTGGCAACTCACCGACGACGAACAGCTGCTGTCCGTCGTCACCAGCGCCAACGTCGCCTGCGGCTTCCACGCCGGTGACGCGGCCACCATGCGCCGCGTCTGCACGCTCGCGGCCGAACGGTCGGTGCGGATCGGCGCCCAGGTCTCCTATCGCGACCTCGCCGGTTTCGGACGGCGTTCCATGGACGTGCCACCGGACGAGCTGGCGGCCGAGATCGCCTACCAGATCGGCGCTTTGGAGATCTTCGCCCGCGCCGCCGGCTCCCGCGTCTCGTACGTCAAACCGCACGGCGCGCTCTACAACCGTGTCGTGCACGACGAGGAGCAGGCGGCCGCCGTCGTCGAGGGCGTCATGCTGTCGGGTGAGCGTCTGCCGCTGCTCGGGCTCCCCGGCTCGAAGCTGCACACCATGGCGGAGAAGGCCGGACTGCCCGCGATCACCGAGGCGTTCGCCGACCGCGCGTACACCGCCGAGGGGACGCTGGTGCCCCGGAGGGAGGAGGGCGCGGTCCTCACCGATCCGTCGGCCGTGGTCGAACGGTCCGTCAGCATGGCCCGGTTCGGGGTGGTCACCGCGCGGTGCGGCAAGTCCGTTCCCGTCCGGGCCCGTTCGCTGTGTCTGCACGGCGACACCCCCGGCGCCGTCGCCCTCGCCCGGCGTGTACGGGGGCAGTTGGAGGCCGCGGGTGTGCGTGTGGAGGCGTTCGTATGAGGGTGCTGCCGGTCGGTGACCGGGCGCTGCTCGTCGAGCTCGGGGACGGCGACGAGGCGGGTGCGCTCCATGCCGAGCTGCTGCGCCGCCGGGCGGCGGGCACGCTCCGGCCGGTGCGGGAGATCGTCCCGGCGGCACGGACCGTCCTGCTGGACGGGCTCGACGACCCGGGGCACTGGGCCGAGGAGCTGGCGGCGTGGGACGTGCCGCCGCTTCGCGCGCGCGTGGACGACGCCATCGAGGTGCCGGTGCGCTACGACGGCCCCGATCTCGCCGACGTCGCCGCACTGTGGCAGGTGACGGAGGACCAGGTGGTGGAGATCCACGCGGCGACCGAATTCCGCGTCGCCTTCTGCGGATTCGCCCCCGGGTTCGGCTACCTCACGGGCCTTCCCCAGCAGTACGCCGTGCCGCGCCGGGCGACCCCGCGCACCGCGGTCCCCGCCGGTTCCCTCGGTCTCGCCGGTCCGTACACCGGGATCTATCCGCGCTCCTCCCCCGGTGGCTGGCAGCTGATCGGCTCCACGGCTCTGGAGCTGTGGGACCCGGCCCGCGAGCCGGCCGCCCTCCTCTCCCCCGGCACCCGGGTGCGCTTCGTGCCGGAGGGCCGATGACCGACCGGGCGATCGCCGTCGTACGGGCCGGGGCGCTGAGCACCGTGCAGGATCTGGGCCGCCCGGGGCACGCCCACCTCGGCGTACCCCGGTCCGGGGCGCTCGATGCGCCGGCGGCCCGGACGGTCAACCGTCTGGTGGGCAACGCGGAGGGCGCGGCCGTCCTGGAGACCACGCTCAACGGCTGTGCGCTGCGCCCGCGTTGCGCGGTCACCGTGGCGGTCGGCGGGGCGCCCTGTCCGGTCACCGTCGACGGACGCCCCGTGGCCTGGGGAGCACCGGTCCGGGTGGCCGCGGGCTCCCTCATCGAGGCCGGCTGGGCCGCGCGGGGCGTCCGGTCGTATGTGGCGGTCGCCGGAGGGTTCGCGGTGGAACCCGTCCTGGGCAGCCGCTCCACGGACCTGCTGTCCGGTCTCGGACCGGCGCCGCTCGCGGACGGCGCGGTGCTGCCGCTCGGCATGCCCATCGGGCAGCCGGCGCGACTCGACGGCGGTGTGCCGTGGCCCGCGCCGCCCGCGGAACTGATCCTGCGCGTACGGCTGGGACCGCGTGCGGACTGGTTCACGGACGGGGCCCTGCGCACGCTGGCCTCCGGCGGATACCGGGTCTCCGCGTCGAGCAACCGCATCGGTCTGCGGACGGAAGGCCCCGCGCTGGAGCGGGCGCGGACCGGTGAACTGCCCAGCGAGGGCATGGTGCTGGGGGCCCTCCAGGTCCCGCCGGACGGCTGCCCGGTGGTCTTCCTCGCCGATCATCCGACGACCGGGGGCTATCCGGTCGTGGCGGTGGTCGACCCGCGGGACCTCCCCGCTGCGGCCCAGGCGGCACCCGGCACCCCGGTCCGTTTCGTCCCCGTCCGCTGACCGAGCCCGGATCAGCGGACGGCGGACGCGCGGCAGACCTCAGACCCGCTCCCCGTAGCCACCGCCGCCGGGCGTTCTGACCACCAGGACGTCGTCCGGCCCCACATCCACCGAGTCGACGCCCTTCAGTTCCGTCACACCCCCGTCGGCGCGCTCCACCCGGTTCTCGCCGAGCGCGCCCGTCCCACCGCCCGCCATCCCGTACGGCGCGACGCGGCGGTGTCCGGTGAGCAGCGCCACCGTCATCGGCTCCAGGAAGCGGATCCTGCGCTCGACGCCCTGTCCGCCGTGCCAGCGTCCGTCGCCCCCGCTGTCGTCGCGTACCGCGAAGGCGTCCACCCGCACCGGATAGCGCCACTCCAGCACTTCGGGGTCGGTGAGCCGCGAGTTGGTCATGTGCGTCTGGACGGCGTCGGCTCCGTCGAAGCCGTCGCCCGCCCCCGAACCGCTCGCCACCGTCTCGTAGTACTGCACCCGGTCGTTGCCGAACGTCAGGTTGTTCATGGTGCCGGAGCCCTCCGCCTGGACGCCGAGCGCCGCGTACAGCGCGCCGGTGACGGCCTGCGAGGTCTCGACATTGCCCGCCACGGTCGCCGCCGGGTGGACGGGCGCCAGCATCGATCCCTCGGGTACCCGGACCTCCAGCGGCTCCAGACAGCCGCTGTTGAGCGGGATGTCGTCGGCGACGAGGGTGCGGAAGACATAGAGCACGGCTGCCATCACGACCGAGGTGGGCGCGTTGACGTTGCCCGGCTGCTGCGGCGAGGTGCCGGTGAAGTCGATGACGGCGCTGCGTTCGTCCCGGTCCACCCGCAGCGCGACACGGATGACCGCCCCGCCGTCGGTCTCGTAGCAGTACTCACCGTCGTCGAGATCGGCCACGATCCTGCGGACCGATTCCTCGGCGTTGTCCCGGACGTGGCGCATATAGGCCTGCACGACGTCGAGCCCGAACTCGTCGACCATACGGCGCAGTTCCTCGATGCCCTTCTCGTTGGCCGCGATCTGGGCGCGCAGATCGGCGAGGTTGGTGTCGGGTGCACGGGAGGGGTACGCCGCCGTGGTCAGCAGGTCGCGGGTCTCCTCCTCGCGCAGCACGCCGTCCCGGACGAGCAGCCAGTTGTCGAAGAGCACGCCCTCCTGGTCGATCGTCTCGCTGAACGCGGGCATCGAGCCCGGAGTGATGCCGCCGATCTCCGCGTGGTGGCCGCGGGAGGCGACGAGGAAGCGCAGCTCGTCACCGTCGAACACGGGCGTCACCACGGTCACATCGGGCAGATGCGTGCCGCCGTGGTACGGGTCGTTGATGGCGTAGACGTCGCCCGGCCGCAGACCGTCCCCGTTGCGGCGCAGCACCTCCTTGATCGACTCGCCCATCGAGCCGAGGTGTACGGGAATGTGCGGCGCGTTGGCGATCAGATTCCCCTCGGCGTCGAAGAGTGCGCACGAGAAGTCCAGCCGTTCCTTGATGTTGACGGAATGGGCGGTGTTCTCCAGCCGCACGCCCATCTGCTCGGCGATGGCCATGAAGAGGTTGTTGAAGACCTCCAGCAGCACCGGGTCGACGTCGGTGCCGACGGCGGTTCTGCCGGGCCGGGGCCGTACGCGCGTCAGGAGCAGATGACCGCCCTCGTCCGGCGCAGCCCGCCAGCCCGGGTCGACGACCGTGGTGGCGTCGGACTCGGCGATGATCGCGGGTCCTTCGACGGTGTCGCCCTGACCGAGGTCGCCGCGCCGGTACAGCGGCACCTCCTGCCGCTCGCCGCCCACGAACACCGGCACACGCGCCCGGGGGACGAACTCGCCACCGCGCTCGGTCTCCTCGACGACATGAGCGCCGTGCTCGCCCGCCGTCCCCACCGCCTCGACGGAGACCGCCTCCACGACGAGCGGCTTGTCCATGGTGAAGGCGTAGCGGGCCCGGTGGGCCGAGGTGAAGGACTCCCTCATGGCGGCCGTGCCCTCCAGCGGCACGGGCAGGCTCGCGTCGGTACCGGCGTAGCGGAGCAGGACGCGTGCGCGGGTGGTGATCGCGTCGTCCGGGACGTTGTCGTCGCGCAGTTCGGCCCGGGTGCGGGCGGCCAGCTCGTCGCAGAGGGTGCCGACCCGCGCGCGGGTCTCCTCGTCCAGCTCCGCCTCCACGGACTGCTCCAGCATGGCGGTCGCGTCGGCGAGGCCGATGCCGTACGCGGAGAGCACTCCCGCGAGCGGCGGCACGATCACAGTGTCGACGCCCAGCGCGTCCGCGACGGCACAGGCGTGCTGGCCGCCCGCGCCGCCGAAGGAGTTGAGGGCGTAGCCGGTGACATCGTGGCCGCGCTGGACGGAGATCTTCTTCACCGCGTTCGCCATGTTCAGCACGGCGATCTCGAGGAAACCGGCGGCGACTTCCTCGGGGGTGCGCCGCACTCCGCTCTCCCGGTCGACCTGCTCGGCGAGTTCGGTGAACCGTTCCCGTACGACGTCGGCGTCCAGCGGCCGGTCGCCGTCGGGCCCGAAGACGGCGGGGAAGTGGTCGGGCTGGATCCGGCCGAGCATCACATTGGCGTCGGTGACGGTGAGGGGCCCGCCGCGGCGGTAGCAGGCAGGCCCGGGGTCCGCGCCGGCGGAGTCGGGGCCGACGCGGTACCGGCGGCCGTCGAAGTGGAGCACGGAACCCCCACCGGCGGCGACGGTGTGGATGTTCATCATCGGCGCCCGCATCCGGACCCCGGCGACCTGGGTGCCGAGTTCGCGCTCGAACTCCCCCGCGTAATGGGACACATCGGTGGACGTACCGCCCATGTCGAAGCCGATGACCCGTCCGTAACCGGCCTGTTGGGCGGTGCGCGCCATGCCGACGACGCCGCCGGCCGGGCCCGACAGGACGGCGTCCTTGCCCCGGAAGTGAGCGGCTTCGCGCAGTCCGCCGTTGGACTGCATGAACATCAGCCGGATGTCGGCGAGTTCGGAGGCGACCTCGTCGACGTAGCGGCGGAGGATGGGCGAGAGGTAGGCGTCCACGACGGTCGTGTCACCGCGCGGCACGAGCTTGATGAGCGGGCTGACCTCGTGGGAGCAGCTGATCTGGGTGTAGCCGAGTTCGCGTGCCGCTTCGGCGATGCGCTGCTCGTGGCCGGGGTGGCGGTAGCCGTGCATCAGCACGATCGCCGCGCTGCGGAAGCCGTCGGCGCGGGCCGCCGTCAGCTGCTCGGTGACGTCGTCCAGGTCGAGCGGCCGGATGATCTCCCCGTGCGCGTCGACGCGTTCGGGGACCTCGATGACCCTTTCGTACACGGCCTCGGGCAGGACGATCCTGCGGTCGAAGATCCGCGGCCGGTTCTGGTACGCGATGCGCAGGGCGTCCCGGAAGCCCTCGGTGACGACCAGGACGGTCGGTTCGCCTCGGCGCTCCAGCAGGGCGTTGGTGGCGACGGTGGTGCCCATCTTCACGCTGTCGACGCGGTCGGCCGGCACGGGCTGGTCGGGCCCGGTGCCGAGCAACAGCCGGATCCCCGCCACGGCCGCGTCCCGGTAGCGCTCGGGGTTGTGCGAGAGCAGCTTCCGGGACACCAGCCTGCCGTCGGGGCGCCGGCCCACGACGTCGGTGAAGGTGCCGCCACGGTCGATCCAGAACTCCCAGCGCCCGCTCATTCCCCCATTCTGGCAAGCGGGACCTCCAGGGACACGGCGGCGAGCGCGGCGGAGAGTGCGTGCTCCGCGCTCCGGTCCAGGCGTTCGCTGGTGCCGCGCGCCCAGTGGCGCACCTCGGAACCGGCGAGTCGCATCAACTGCGGCAGCAGATCGGTGCAGCGCCGGGCCACCCAGCCGGTGCCCGCCGTGGCGAGCCACAGGAGGGATGCCGCCCTGGTCGGCGGGGGCCGGGTCGGTTCGGCGCCGGGCGCCTGACCGCGGGCGAGCCCGTACCCGCCGAGGAGTTCGTGGAAGCGCAGCGCGATCATGCGGTGGCCGCGCTCCCCCGGATGCAACCGGTCCGCGCTCCACATGGACCGGTCGAGGACCCACGCGCCGTCGCTCGCGTGGAGGTGGACGGCGTCGTAGCGGGCGGACAGGGCGTGCACGACGGCGTTGACCGCACGCTGGCGGCGGGCGAGCGGCCTGGCGAGCGGGAGCGGAAGCCCCAGCATGGTCCCCGGGTCGGGGAGGCAGGCGGTCAGCAGGACGGTGCCGCGCGCCGTCAGCCGGTCGAAGACGGAGTCGAGGCGGCGGGTGAGCTCCTCGATGTCGAAGGTGCGGCGCAGGGTGTCGTTGACGCCGACGAGCACGGAGGCGATGTCGGGCCGGAACGCGAGCGCCTCGGGCGCCTGCCGTTCGGCGACGTCCTCGGTGAGGGCGCCGCTGACGGCGAAGTTGCGGAACTCGGCCGGCGCCGAGCGGTCGCCGAGCCCGGCCGCGAGGAGTGCGGCCCAGCCCCGCCAGCCGTCGTCGACCCGGTCGCCGACGCCTTCCGTGAGGGAGTCGCCGAGGGCCGCGAACCGCAGGGCGCGCGGCGGTGCGGACGGGGGGCCGCTCTCCGGGCCGGGTACCGCCGCGAGCGGGCGGGCCGGTGCGAGGGGTGCCGGGGATACAAGGGGTGCCGGGCGGACGATGACGCCGGAGCCCGGCAGCTCGGTTGCGGGGACGAGGTCCGGCACGGGGTAGACCTCCGCGCCCGCGACGATCGCGGTACGCCCCGCCGCGGTCAGGTCCGCGGCGGCCGCGGTGCGATGCGGGGTCGCCGCCGGGTGCGGGGTCGCCGCTGTCGGTTCCGGGGCGGCCACCGACGGGTCGGCCTGCGACGCGTCGGCGAGCGCCCCGGCGGGCGAGGCCGTCATACCGTCACTCCCTCTCCGAGGACGTGCGGTGCGGGCCGGCCGGCCGGCCGGACGGCCGGGGCCTCCAGCGCGTCGAGGAAGGCGGTCACCGACCGCTGCCAGTCGAAGAGCTCCGCGCGCGCCCTGGCAGCCTCACGGCGTTCCCGCTCGGGGCGGGCGAGCAGCCCCTGTACGGCCTGGGCGAAGTCCTGCGGGGTGTCCTCTGCCGCCGCTCCCGCGTCGCCGATCACCTCGGGCAGTGCCGAGGAGGCACTCGCGACGACGGGGGTCCCGCAGGCCAGTGCCTCCAGGGCCGAGAGCCCGAAGGTCTCCGCGGGGCCGGGGGCGAGGCAGATGTCCGCCGCCGCCTGGAGGTCGGCCACGGCCTCGCGGTCGCCGACGTATCCCAGGAACTCGGCCGGCAGCCGCTCCGCCCGTGCCCGGCGGATCAGGGAGGTCCGCAGCGGGCCGTCGCCGGCGACGACGAGCGTGGCCCGTACTCCGCGCCGGCGCAGTTCCGCGAGGGCGTCCAGTGCCATGCCCGGGCGCTTCTCCACCGACAGCCGGGAGCAGAGCAGCAGCAGCACCTCGGCCCCGGCCGCGTGCTCGGCCCGCAGGACCGTGCTGCGCCGCCCGGGACGGCAGTGGACCAGGTCGACGCCGAGAGGCGCGCGTACGACGTTGCGTGCCCCGATGCGGACGAACTCTCGCTCCGCCCACTCGGTGGTGCACACGATGCGCGAGTAGGCCCAGGCGCTGCGGCGGTTCAGCCGGTCGGCGGCGCGGGCCGCGACACCTTCGGACAGGCCCCAGGTGCGCAGCACCCCGTCCGCGGTCTCGTGGGAGACCATCACGGAGTGGACCCTGTGGCGCCGTGCCCACTCGCCGGTCCACCGCAGGGTGGTGCGGTCGGAGACCTCCAGCCGGTCGGGCCCGACGCTGTCGAGGACCTCCCGCAGGCGTCGCTTGGAGGCGAGTACGCGATAGCCGCCGGTGCCGGGTATCTCGGGCCCGGGCAGGGTGATCACCCTGCCCTGCGGGGTCATCCGGTCGCTCTCCACGTCGCCGGGCACGATCAGCACCGGCTCGTGGCCGGCGGCGAGGTATCCCTGGCCGAGTTCGCGCAGCGCCGTGCGCAGGCCCCCGGAGGCGGGGGTGACGAAGTTCGCCAGTCGTACGATCCGCAGCCCGCTCATGCCGCCACCGCCGTCCGGGCGCCGAGGACCTCGGCGTAGTGGTCGAGCAGGGCGTCGCCGATCACGGCCCAGGTCCGTCCTTCGACGGCGGCCCTGCCGGCGCGGCCGTAGGCGGCCCGCAGCTGCGCGTCCGCGGCGAGGGTGGCGACGGCGGTCCGTACCGCTTCGCCGTCCCGCGGCTCGACGAGCAGCCCGGTGCGCAGGTGGTCGACGAGGTCGAGCGGTCCGCCCGCCGCGGGTGCGATGACGGGAACACCGCTGGCCATGGCCTCCTGCACGGTCTGGCAGAAGGTCTCGTACGGTCCGGTGTGCGCGAAGACGTCCAGCGAGGCGAAGATCCGCGCGAGGTCCGTGCCGGTCCTGCGGCCGAGGAAGACGGCTCCGGGCAGCGCGGTGCGCAGGGACGGCTCGCTCGGGCCGTCGCCGACGACGACCACCCGGACACCGGGCATGGCACAGGCCCCGGCGAGGAGTTCGACGTGCTTCTCGGGGGCGAGGCGCCCCACATAGCCGACGATCAACTCGCCGTTCGGGGCGAGGCTGCGGCGCAGCTGCTCGTCCCGCAGCTCCGGCCGGAAGCGTGCGGTGTCCACGCCGCGCGGCCACAGCCGCACCCGCTCGACGCCGTGTTCCTCCAGGTCCCGCAGGGCCGCGGTGGAGGGTGCGAGGGTGCGGTCGGCCGCGCTGTGCACGGTACGGATACGCCGCCAGGCGGCGTTCTCGCCCGCGCCCACGTAGGTGCGGGCGTAGCCGGCGAGGTCGGTCTGGTAGACCGCGACGGCCGGCAGCCCCAGCTTGGACGCGGCGGCCATGCCGCGTACGCCGAGGACGAACGGGCTGGCCAGGTGGACCAGCTCGGCCCGGTGGGCGGCGATCGTCGCCGCCACCTTGCGGCTGGGAAGCGCCACCCGTACCTGGGGATAACCGGGGAGCGGCAGGGAGGGTACGCGCACCACGGGGCAGGGTGCGCTCTCGTCGGAGCCGTCCGCCCCGGCGACGGCCGGGGCTATGACGAGCGGGTCATGGCCGCGCGCGGCGAGATGCCGGGCGGTCTGCAGGGCGCAGTGCGCCACACCATTGACGTCTGGCGGAAATGATTCGGTGATGATGACGACTCGCATACCCGTGTTGTCGTCTGGCCCGGGGTGGCTGGGACAACGTGGATCTTTCCGCTTGTGGAACGTCCCATGAGCGTTTGTGGCGGCGTCCCTGATGTCACACGGCGGGCATGTCCGGGCCGATTCTGCTCCGTACGGCCGTTTGTACCTCGGCCTCCTCGGCCGGATCGGCGGCCAGCCGGCGCAGCCTCTCGGCCACACGGACGTCTCCGGTCTCGGCGTGCAGCGCCGCGACCTCCCGGGTGGTCTCCTCGCAGTCCCACAGGCATTCCACCGCGAATCCGGTGGCGAACGAGCCATCGGTGCAGGCCAGGGCGCGGGCGGCCCTGCCGCGCAGACAGGAGGAGGCGGTCTCGCGGTAGATGTGGCGCAGGACGGGTGCGGCGCAGGCGATACCGAGCCGCCCGGCTCCGTCGACGAGGGTCCACAGCAGCGGTGCGTCCGGGCCGTCGGCCCGGACGGTCTCCCGCAGCACGCCGAGGACCAGCGTGGCGTCCTGGGCGGAGCCGCGGCAGGCGAGGACACCGGCGGCCGAGGCACCGAGGGCGTCGGGCCGGTGGACCCAGCCGCGCGCCCGGTCGACGGCTTCGTCGCCGCACATCCGCTCGAACGCGGCGACGGCGGCCTCGGCGACCGTCCGCGAGCCGGCGCCGACGGCGGCCTCGATCAGGTCGAGGACGGCGGGGTCACGTGACTGGGCGAGGTAGTGCAGCGCAGCGCAGCGGGCGCCGTCGGCCCCGTCGCGCGCGGCGGCGAGGATGGCGGGCCGGTCCTCGGACCCGGCCACGGCGGACAGACAGCGGGCGGCGGGCACATGCAGTGCGGCGCCGCGTTCGACGCCTTCGTCCGCCCAGTCGAAGACGGCCTGGACACTCCAGCCCGGCCGGGGCCCGGACGGTCGCATCTGGCGCTGCCAGCGGTCGAAGGAGCCTGCCTCCCGGGCCGCGCGGACCCGGGCGCCGACGTTCTCGCGCCGGTCGTCCGCCCACAGCCGCCACGGCCGGGGTTCGAAGGCGTCGCGGACGGCGGTGGCCAGCTCGGCCTCGCCCTCGGGGGTGGCCGGGAAACGGGCGAGGACGGGGACCGCGAGGGCACGCAGGCCGGCGTCGTCGTCGCGCAGGGCGAGTTCGTCCAGGGCCCACGCCCAGTTGGCGCCGGTCGCGGCATAGCCGCGCAACAGTGCGAGGGCGTCGGTCCTGCCGTAGGAGGCGAGATGCCCGAGCACGGCGAGCGCGAGGCCCGTCCTGGCCTCGTCGGTGTCGAGGTGGTCGTCCGTGTCGCTCAGGTGCCGCTCGATCTCCTCGAGACCGCCGTGGAGGTCGAGGTAGAGGCGGGCGTAGTAGAGGGAGCGGTTCTCGACCTGCCAGTCGTGGCGGGGGTCGTGGAGCACGCAGTGGTTGAGGGCGGCGAGCGCTTCGGCGCGCGGCGCGGCGAGCGCGTGCAGCGTGCCGTCGCCGCGGCCCCTCTGCAGCAGGCCGAGCAGGGTGCCGCTCGGCGCTATGACTGGATCGAACATGGGGAGAGCCTCACATCAAGCTGTCGACGCAACCGGGGAGATCCGGGGAAATCCGGGCAAGGGATGCCTAGGCCGCGCAGCAACATGTAGGGCCGCCCGTCGTCGTCTTCCGCTTGGTGTAGACCATCGTCCTGCCTCTCGTCGGTGGCCCCAGGGGAACTCCCGGATGAAGTCCGGGGCAGGGCCCGACGTCATGATGACCCACCCATTTCGCCACCGCGACCACATTTACGGCGTCCCTCCCGGCGGCCTTCCGGCAACCGGTCACCGGCCGCCGAAGAGCTCCAGGAGCTCTGTCTTCCCAAACATGCGCGCAGTATCCACGGCAGAGGGCGTCCCGGCGGAAGGATCCGCTCCGCCGGCCAGCAGAACGCGGATGACATCGTCCTCGCCCTTGAAGACCGCACCGGCGAGCGGGGTCTGGCCGCGGTCGTTGGGACGGTCCGGCTCGGCGCCACGGGCGAGGAGCGCCTCCACGGCGGAGGCATGGCCGTGGTAGGCGGCGAGCATGACGAGAGTGTCGCCGCGGTCGTTGGTGAGGTTCGCGGGCACACCGGCGTCGACATACGCGGCGAGCGTCTCTGTCTCGCCCTGCCGCGCCAGGTCGAAGACCTTGGTCGCGAGTTCGATCACCTCGGGATCCGGGGCTTCGCTCATCGGACGGACCGCCTCTCACTGCGTTGACCTGGGACGCACGGCAAGGACAGCCGTACGAGTGAATCGTCAGAGTACTGCCCGGCGACCGGGACGGAGCGGTCTGCCCGAGGCATGGATCACCCACGAGGGAGGCACTGTGCCGTGCGAGCGCGGAGTGTGCCCCTCGAGCGGAGAGCCGACGTCCGCCAGTGGAGTGAAATCCTGAGATTTTCACCCATTTGCACCTTTTATCGCATAGATACTTCCTGTGAGGCTGGAAGTACTCAAGGTGACTGTCCCCTCACCCAGGAGAACTCATCATGATCCTGTCCATCTCAGGCGTCGTGCTGCTGCTCATCATCGTCTTCCTGTTCTTCAGGAAGGACGGCCTCAAGGCGTCCCACGCCGTCGTCTGCACCCTCTTCGGCTTCTTCCTTGCGGGCACGGCCATCGCCCCCAGCATCAAGGCCGGCAGCCAGAGCCTCGCCAGCCTGCTGGGCGGGATCAAGTTCTGACCACTCCCGCCCCCTTCGGTACATCCGCATTCAGCACCCCCAGGAGACCCACGTGGCCCGGCGACCACTCCCCCGCATCCTGAGCAGCGGAACCGCGCAGATCGCCCGGAGCCGGGAGATCGCGCGCACGGCCGCCGACAACGCCACGGACGTACTCCATCCGCTCATCACGGTCTCCCGTGGTCTGCGGAAGCTGACCGGACTGACCCGGCAGCGGTGGGCCGCCACACCCAAGGAACGGCGTGGTCCCACCCTGTTCCTGGTCGCGGGCGGCGTCCTGGTGGTCGCGCTCATCCCGTACGGGCCTCTTCTGGCCCTCATCTCGGTGATGGCCGCGGCCGCCTGGAAGGGGCGGGTGCGCGAACCGGTGAAGACGGGGCCCGACGAGGCGGAGATCGGACGGCTCAAGGCGCTCTACGAAGCCCTGGTGCCCTACTTCTCGGTCCCCGACGACCCGGCCCCGCTCTTCGCTCACGGAGGCGACTGGTCAGGCGCCTTCAGTGAGTACACATTCGACGACGACGGCCGTCTGACCCGGCTGCACATCGCCTATCCGGCGTACTTCACGGACGGCGAGGCGGAGTCCCGCGACCGGATCGAGCAGTTGCTGCACGCCAAGTCCGGCCGCGGCCGCGAGTACCACTTCACCTGGGACGAGGAGGGCAACCGCCTCGTCATGAGCGTCCTGCCCGCCCTGTCCACCGCCATCACCGCCCAGCGCTTCGTCACCGTCCCCGGCGAGACCGTGCTGGGCTTCACCGACGAGGGCGCGGTCCAGCGCACCGTGCCGGTGGCCCAGGGCGAGGAGACGCGGGACGCCCCGCCGGTGATCTGGCGTACGGGCCCGCGCTCCACGGAGCCGCATCTGCTGGTCGTCGGCGAGTCGGGCAGCGGCACCACGACCCTTCTGCGGTCCATCGCGCTCCAGGCGCTCCAGCACGGCGACGTGCTGATCGTCGAGGGCAGCGGCACCGGTGAGTACGCCTGCCTGACCGGACGCTCCGGGGTGCTGGCCGTCGAGTGCGGCCTGGCGGGGGCGCTCGCCAGCCTGGAATGGGCCGCACACGAGACCGAGCGCCGTCTGATCGCCGCCAACCGCGCCCGTCAGGCCGGTCAGCCCGCACCCGAGGACACCAAGCGTCCGCTGTGGATCCTGGTCGACCGCCCGAGCATCTTCGGCCACCTCGCCGCGGCCGACGGGGACACCGAGCCCCAGCAGCTGTTGCAGGTGCCGCTGCGGCACGGCCGCGCCGCCCAGGTCACGGTCGTGGTGGCGGAGCAGTTCGACAGCCTGGACGCCCTGACCGAGACCGTACGGACGCACACCCGCGGCCGCGTGGTGCTCGGCCCCGCGACCCCGGAGCAGATCAGCACCGTGCTCGGGAAGACACCGCACACCACGCCGCGGCCGGACGTCCCGCCCGGCCGCGGCTACGCGCGGCTCGGTACCGGCCCGGTGCTGCGGCTCCAGGTGCCGGCGACCCCGGACCCGTACGACGACGCGACGAGCGAGGCACACCGCCAGGCGGTGCTGGAGCTGCTGCCCGAGCACATCGACGGGCGGGCGCCGGACGAGCCCGCGGAGCCGGTGGAGCAGCCGAAGAAGGCGGAGAAGGCCGAGGCCGGCGCGCCTGCCCCGGTTCCGGCCGAGGGCTGACCCCGGCCGGGACGGCCGCTGTCGGGAGACGTCAGGCCACGAAGGTCCGCGGCCCCGGCCGCGACGGCCGCTGTCGGGAGACGTCAGGCCACGAAGGTCCGCGGCCCCGGCCGCGACGGCCGCTGTCGGGAGACGTCAGGCCACGAAGGTGCGCGGCGTCTCCGTGCCGGCCTTCGCCCCCGCCTCCACCAGTCGCGCGGCAGCGGCCAGCCGGGCTGCCGCCTCGTCGGCCACCGGCCCGCCGACCGTGAACGGCAGACGGACGAAGCCCTCGAAGGCCCCGTCCACGCCGAAGCGCGGCCCCGACGGGACGCGTACACCGACCCGTTCGCCGACCTCGGCGAGCCGGGAGCCGGACAGTCCACCGGTGCGCACCCAGAGCGTGAGACCGCCGCTCGGGACGGCGAACTCCCAGTCCGGCAGTTCCCGGCGCAGGGCGGTGACCAGGGCGTCGCGGTTCTCACGCGCCTGATCGCGCCGGATGGACACGGCCTGGTCCCAGCCGCCGGTGCGCATCAGCCAGTTCACGGCGAGCTGCTCCAGCACCGGGGTGCCCAGGTCGGCGTAGGCGCGGGCGGCGACGAGTGAACGGATCACGTCCGGGGCGGCCCGCACCCAGCCGATGCGCATGCCGGCCCAGAAGGCCTTGCTGGCCGAGCCGACGGTGAGCACGGTGCTCCCGGCCGGGTCGAACGCGCAGACGGGCCGCGGCATGTCGAGACCGTCGTCCAGGTGGAGCTCGGACATCGTCTCGTCCACGACGAGGACCGTGCCGGCGGAGCGGGCCGCGTCGACCAGCCGGCGGCGCTGGTCCTCGTCCGCGAGCGCACCGGTGGGGTTGTGGAAGTCGGCCACGACGTAGGCGAGCCGGGGCGCCGCGTCCCGCAGCACCTGCCGCCACCGCGGCAGGTCCCAGCCGCCCAGCCCCTCCTCCATCGCCACGGGGACGAGACGTGCCCCGGCCTCGCGCATCAACTGGAGGATGTTGGCGTACGAGGGTGACTCGACGGCGACCCGTTCGCCGCGCCCGGCGAACAGATGGCAGATGGCGTCCATCGCACCCATCGCGCCGGTGGTGACCATGATCTGTTCGGGCATGGTCGGGATACCGCGCTCGGTGTAGCGGTCGGCGAGCATCTGCCGCAGGGCGGGAAGGCCCGCCGGATAGTCGCCGTGGGTGTGGGCGTACGGCGGCAGTTCCTCCAGCGCTCCCTGGACACCGCGGGTCAGCCACGGCTCGGGAGCGGGCAGGGCCGCGCAGCCCAGGTCGATCATGGAGCCGAGCGACTCGGGCGGCAGCGGCTCCAGCCCACGCGCGGGCAGCGGATTCCCGGCCGGTACGGCGGTCCAGCTGCCCGCACCCCTGCGGGATTCGAGGAAGCCCTCGGTACGCAGCGCCTCGTAGGCGGCGGCGACCGTCGTACGGCTGACGGAGAGGGACAGCGCGAGTTCGCGCTCCGCGGGGAGGCGGGCGGCGACGGGGACCCTGCCTTCGAGGACGAGCAGCCGGATACCGTCGGCGAGGGCCCGGTAGGCCGGCGGCTTGCGGGTCCCGGGGCCGGCGGGCCGCGGCTGCTGGGAGGTGAGCTGCCGAGCGAGCTGGGCCGCGCCCACCGCAGAGGTCCACTGCGTCATGGACGTCAGTCCACCTTCATCGAATTGGCCATGGTTGCCCTGAGCGGCATAGCCACAGAGTGTCATGAGTCAGTCCACCACCACCAGAGGGGGCGTCATCGTGTCGGGGAAGTCCGCGCATCTCACTCGCCGGCTGTCGCAGCTCTACATCGGTCTCACCCTCTACGGCGTGAGTGCGGCACTGCTGGTGCGCGCCGGGCTCGGGCTCGAACCCTGGGGAGTGCTGCACCAGGGCCTGGCGGAGCGCACCGGCCTGACCATGGGCGTGATCTCGATCATCGTCGGCGCCGTGGTGCTGCTGCTGTGGGTCCCGATCCGGCAGCGGCCGGGCCTCGGCACCGTCTCGAACGTCTTCGTCGTCGGTCTGGCGATGGACGGCACGCTGGCGCTCGTCCCGGACGCCCACGGCCTGCCCGTCCGGATCACGCTCCTGATTGCGGGCATCGTGCTCAACGGGGTGGCGACCGGGCTCTACATCGCGGCGCGCTTCGGACCGGGCCCGAGGGACGGTCTGATGACCGGGCTGCACCGGCTCACGGGGCGCTCGATCCGCCTGGTGCGCACGGCGATCGAGGTGGCCGTGGTGGCGACGGGCTTCGCGCTGGGCGGCTCGGTCGGCATCGGCACGATCGCCTACGCCCTGGCCATCGGCCCGCTCGCGCAGCTGTTCCTGCGCGTCTTCGCCATCTCCGATCAGGACGCAAGCAGTACGGTCGTCGCCGGCTCGACACCCGGACGGGCGATACTGCGGAAGTGAACCGCGTACTCCACCCCTATCTCGACCACCCCTCCGTGCTGCCGTTCGCCCATCGCGGCGGCACGGCGGACGGGATCGAGAACACCACCGCAGCATTCCGTCGGGCGGCCGGTCTCGGCTACCGCTACTTCGAGACGGATGTGCACACCACGGCCGACGGCAGGCTGGTCGCGTTCCACGACTCGACGCTGGACCGGCTGACGGACGCGAAGGGCCGGATCTCGGACCTGCCGTGGAGCGAGATCCAGCAGGCGAAGGTGGCCGGCAAGGAGCCGCTGCCGCTGTTCGAGGAACTGCTGGAGGAATTCCCCGAGGCCCGCTGGAACATCGACATCAAGGCGGAGCCCGCGCTGGTACCGCTGGTCGATCTGGTGCGCAGGGCGGGCGCCTGGGACCGCGTCTGCATCGGCTCGTTCTCCGAGGGGCGAGTGGCCCGGGCGATGCGCCTCGCGGGTCCGCGGCTCGCCACCTCCTACGGCGTGCGGGGTGTGGTGGGCCTGCGGCTGCGGTCGTTCGGCATTCCGGCGGCGGTACGGATGGGCGCCGTGTGCGCGCAGGTACCGGAATCCCAGGGCGGGGTGCGCGTGGTGGACCGCCGCTTCGTGCGGTCGGCCCACGACCGGGGTCTTCAGGTGCACGTCTGGACCGTCAATGACGCGGATCGGATGGCAGCGCTCCTGGACCTCGGAGTGGATGGCATCATGACCGATCATCTGGAGACGTTGCGCACGGTACTGACCGACCGGGGAGTCTGGGTCTGACCCGCGCGTCTGCACCACGGACGAGCGAGGGGGCGGGCGTGACGACCGACATCGCGGAGGAGACGACGGGGGCGGGAGACCGCCGCCGCGAGCAACGAGGCTGGTACTTCTACGACTTCGCGTGCTCCGTCTACTCGACGAGTGTGCTCACCGTCTTCCTCGGCCCCTATCTGACGTCGGTGGCCAAGGCGGCGGCCGACGCCGACGGCTTCGTGCATCCCCTCGGCATCCCGATACGCGCCGGATCGGTCTTCGCCTACGCGGTCTCCGCGTCCGTGGTGCTGGCCGTGCTGCTGATGCCGATGGCGGGAGCCTGGGCGGACCGCACCGGGCGGAAGAAGCCGCTGCTGGCCGTGGCCGCGTATGTGGGTGCGACGGCGACGACCGCCATGTTCCTCGTGGGCGGCGACCGCTATGTGCTGGGCGCGTTTCTGCTGATCGTCGCGAACGCCTCACTGTCGGTCTCGATGGTCCTCTACAACGCCTATCTGCCGCAGATCGCCGAACCCGACGAACGCGACGCGGTCTCGTCGCGCGGCTGGGCCTTCGGCTACACCTCCGGCGCGCTGGTGCTGGTGCTCAATCTGATCGTCTACTCCGGCCACGAGTCGTTCGGTCTCTCCGAATCCGCCGCGGTACGGATCTGTCTGGCCTCGGCCGGGGTGTGGTGGGGCGCCTTCACGCTGGTTCCGCTGCGGCGTCTGCGGGACCGGCGGATCACGCCGGGCGGCGAGGGCGCGGTGGGATCGGGCTGGCGGCAGCTGGTGGCGACCCTCAAGGACATGCGGAAGCATCCGCTGACGATGTCGTTCCTGCTGGCCTATCTCATCTACAACGACGGCATCCAGACGGTCATCTCGCAGGCGTCGATCTACGGCTCGGAGGAGCTGGAGCTCGACCAGACGACACTGATCGTCGCGGTGCTGCTGGTGCAGGTGCTGGCCGTGGCGGGTGCCCTCGGAATGGGACGGCTGGCCAGAACGCACGGGGCCAAGCGGACGATTCTCGGTTCACTCGGAGTGTGGGCCGTGATCCTGGCCGCCGGGTTCTTCCTTCCGGCGAAGGCTCCGCTGTGGTTCTTCGCCCTCGCCGCGGCGATCGGGCTCGTTCTCGGCGGCAGCCAGGCCCTGTCGAGGTCGCTCTTCTCACACCTGGTGCCCCGCGGCAAGGAGGCGGAGTACTTCTCGGCGTACGAGATGAGCGACCGCGGCCTCAGCTGGCTCGGACCGCTGGTCTTCGGCCTCGCGTATCAGCTGACCGGCAGTTATCGGGACGCGATCATCTCTTTGGTGGTCTTCTTCGGGCTGGGTTTCGTCCTGCTCGCGCGGGTACCCGTACGCCGTGCGGTGGCAGCCGCGGGAAACCCCGTGCCGGAGCGGATTTAGACGTTGAAGTGAAAGGCCGGTAGTGTACGCCTTTGGCCTGCCAGGCGGACCGTTACTGCGAGCTGAAGAAGTGAAATCACTGGGTGACACTTCCTGTCAGATGTGACAAACCGGGCACTGGTGGGTACCCCAACCAATGGGATACCAGCGGCACGACGGGCGACGCATGACCCGGAACGGGAATCTTTACCGCCGACCGGACGTTGACCGGATGACGACGACAGCGACACCTGTCCTGTGGGCGACAAGCCCGGGAGGCACGATTCATGAGTGAGCGAGCTCTCCGCGGCACGCGCCTCGTGGTTACCAGCTACGAGACGGACCGCGGCATCGATCTGGCCCCGCGCCAGGCGGTGGAGTACGCATGCCAGAACGGACATCGGTTTGAGATGCCGTTCTCGGTCGAGGCGGAAATTCCGCCGGAGTGGGAGTGCAAGGCGTGCGGCGCCCAAGCACTCCTGGTCGACGGGGATGGCCCCGAGGAGAAGAAGGGCAAGCCGGCGCGAACGCACTGGGACATGCTCATGGAGCGGCGTACCCGCGAGGAGTTGGAGGAGGTGCTGGCCGAGAGGCTGGCCGTCCTGCGCTCCGGTGCCATGAACATCGCCGTGCACCCGCGGGACAGCCGGAAGTCTGCCTGATCCGCCTGACCGCGTACACCGCATCGCACCATCTGGCGCCACCTACAACAGCATGACGCACGACAAGAGCCGCGGGCCGTCTCACCGAC
>NZ_JBHXSL010000052.1:12718-50663 GCF_042714725.1 Streptomyces sp. NPDC058685 | reverse complement strand
ACGCACCGTCACCGCCCCGCGGCCCGGCGGCGCTCCGCGGGCTGGTTGGGGGGGGCCCCCGTATCAGCCGGCCCCCTCCCCCGCCCCCCCGGCCCCGGGCGCCTTCTCCCGCGCGCCTAGAAGAAGCCGAGCTTCTTCGGTGAGTACGACACCAGCAGGTTCTTCGTCTGCTGGTAGTGCTCCAGCATCATCCGGTGGTTCTCCCGGCCGATCCCCGACTGCTTGTAGCCGCCGAACGCCGCGTGTGCCGGGTACGCGTGGTAGCAGTTCGTCCACACCCGGCCCGCCTGGATGGCGCGGCCCGCCCGGTACGCCGTGTTGATGTCGCGCGTCCAGACGCCCGCGCCCAGGCCGTACAGCGTGTCATTCGCGGTCTTGATCGCGTCGTCGAAGTCCGAGAAGGAGGTGACCGCGACGACCGGGCCGAAGATCTCCTCCTGGAAGACGCGCATACGGTTGTCGCCCTCGAAGATCGTCGGCTGGACGTAGTACCCGCCGGCCAGTTCCCCGTCGTGCTCGATGCGCTGACCGCCCGTCAGGATTTTCGCGCCCTCCTGCTGGCCGATGTCGAGGTACGAAAGGATCTTCTGGAGCTGGTCGTTGGAGGCCTGGGCGCCGATCATCGTGTCGGTGTCCAGGGGGTGGCCGGGCACGATCTTCTCGGTGCGGGCGATGGCCGCTTCGAGGAACTCGCTGTAGTGGCCGCGCTGGATGAGTGCCCGCGAGGGGCAGGTGCAGACCTCGCCCTGGTTGAGGGCGAACATCGTGAAGCCCTCGAGCGCCTTGTCACGCAGATCGTCGTCGGCCGCCCAGACGTCGTCGAAGAAGATGTTGGGCGACTTGCCTCCGAGTTCCAGGGTGACCGGTTTGATGTTCTCGGAGGCGTACTGCATGATCAGCCGCCCCGTCGTGGTCTCGCCGGTGAACGCGATCTTCGCGACGCGCGGGCTGGACGCGAGCGGTTTGCCCGCCTCCACGCCGAAGCCGTTGACGATGTTGACGACACCGTCCGGCAGCAGGTCGGCGACCAGGCTCAGCCAGAAGTGGATGGAGGCCGGGGTCTGTTCGGCGGGCTTGAGGACCACGGCGTTGCCCGCGGCCAGGGCGGGGGCGAGCTTCCATGTCGCCATCAGGATCGGGAAGTTCCAGGGGATGATCTGGCCGACGACACCCAGCGGCTCGTGGAAGTGATACGCGATGGTGTCGTCGTCGAGCTCGCTCAGCGACCCCTCCTGGGCGCGCAGCGCTCCGGCGAAGTAGCGGAAGTGGTCGATGGCGAGGGGGATGTCCGCGGCCAGTGTCTCGCGGACCGGCTTGCCGTTCTCCCAGCTCTCGGCGACCGCCAGCTCCTCCAGATGCGCCTCCATGCGGTCGGCGATCTTCAGCAGGATGCCCGCACGGTCTCCTGCCGAGGTGCGCCCCCACGCGGGCGCGGCGGCGTGGGCGGCGTCCAGCGCGGCCTCGACGTCGTCGGCGGTGCCGCGGGCGATCTCGGTGAACGGGCGGCCGTCGACGGGGCTCGGGTTCTCGAAGTACTCGCCGCGGGCCGGCGGCACGTACCGGCCGCCGATCCAGTGGTCGTAGCGGGGGCGGTACGAGACGATCGCGCCGTCACTGCCCGGGCTTGCGTATCGGGTCATCTCCAGGGCCTCCCGGTGAGGGTGCCGCCCGCCTTTGGGCGACGCCTGACGGGAGGCTAGGGACCGGGAGGTTGCGAGGACGTTGCGCGGGCCGTCCGGTGGAGCCTCAGCCCGACTTGATCATGTCGGCGCACTTCTCGCCGATCATCATGGTCGTGATGCAGGGGTTGACGGCCGGCAGGAACGGCATGATCGAGGCGTCGGCCACCCGCAGCCCCGGCACGCCCTTGACCCGCAGCTGTGGGTCAAGCGGGGATTCGGCGTCGTCGACCGGGCCCATCCGCACCGTCCCGGCGGGGTGGTAGACGGTGTTGTGCGTCTCGCGGATGTAGGAGAACAGTTCGTCGTCGCTCTGCAGCGCGGGTCCGGGGGCCAGTTCCGCGCCCGCCCAGTCGGCCATGGGCGACTGGGAGACGATCTCGCGGGCGAGACGCAGGCCGTGGGTCATCACCCGGATGTCGTGCTCGTCGGTGAAGTAGCGGGGGTCGACCTTCGGCTTGTCCCGGAAGTCGCGCGTCCGCAGCCTGACCGTGCCCATCGACCGGGCACGGGTCACGTTCGGCGTCAGACAGAACGCGTTGTCGGTGGTGGGGTAGCCGCGCCGGTAGGTGTTCATGTCGAACGGCACCGAGCCGTAGTGGAACATCAGGTCCGGCCGGTCGAGACCGGGCCTCGTGTTGGTGAAGATCCCGATCTCCCACCACTGGGTGGACCGGTCGACCATGGGCCGCTTGGCCTCCCACATGATCACGCCCTCCGGGTGGTCCTGGAGGTGGGAGCCGACACCGGGGGAGTCGACGCGTACGTCGATCCCCACGTCCCGCAGATGACCGGCGGGGCCGATGCCGGACAGCATCAGCAGTTTGGGCGAGTCGATGGCGCCGCACGAGAGGACGACTTCACGCCGGGCGGTGACCGATCCGGTGTGGATGGTGTCGGGTTCGAGGTACTCCACCCCGGTGCACCGGCCGTCGTCGCCGAACAGCAGCCGCCGTGCCTGGAGTCCGGTGCGTACGTCGAGGTTCGGCCGCTTGCCGAGGATCGGATGCAGATACGACACCGACGCGGACGAACGGACGCCGTCCTCCCGGCGGTTGATCTGGAACCAGTGGGCGCCTCGCACCACGGTGCTGCCGGTGTTGAACGGCGTCGTCGGGATGTCCGCGGCGGCACACGCCTCCAGCAGCGCCGCCCCGCAGGGGTCCAGCGGCGGGACGGTGCGGATGACGACCGGGCCCGTGCGCCCGTGGTGGTCGCCGGGCGCGTCGTTGTTCTCCAGGCGCTGGTAGAGGGGGAAGCAGTCCTTCGCGCTCCAGCCCGTGCAGCCCATCGCGCCCCACTCGTCGAGGTCCTCGGCGGGGGCCCAGAACGCGATGCAGGAGTTGTGCGACGAGCAGCCGCCGAGCACCTTGGCCCGGGCGTGCCGCATGAAGCTGTTGCCGTTCTCCTGCGGCTCGATCGGATAGTCCCAGTCGTAACCGGACTCCAGCAGAGCCATCCACTTGTCGAGCCGCAGGATGTTGTCGTCTCCGACGTCGGAGGGGCCCGCCTCCAGCACACAGACGCTCACGTCCGGATCCTCGGACAGGCGCGCGGCGATGACGGCGCCGGCGGTGCCGCCGCCGACCACCACGTAGTCGAACTCCTGGTCGGGGCTCTGTGCGGACATGGCGTCTCCAGAACTGGTTCGTGGGGAGAGTCAGGCGGAGGGCGCCGGCGGTTCACCGGTGCCGGTCGATGCGACGTAGCGGTGTGATTCGAGGACACCGGTCCGGTGCCGCTGCACGAACCAGTAGTAGGCGAAGCCGCCGAGCCCGACGATGCCGACGAACACGAACGCACCCCAGCGCAGGTACCAGTGCTGCGGCCCGGTGGCGTTGTAGACCTCGGCACGCGGCCAGGCGAGGTTGATGGACATGGCCAGGCCCCACAGCACCGCGAGGGCGTTGATGGGGAGACCGAACCTGCCGAGCGAGAACTTGCCCTCGGCAGGCGTCCACTTGCCGCGCAGCCGCTTGATCAGCATCGGCGTGGTGACCAGGAGATAGGCCACGTAGATCATGATGATCGCGATGCTGGTGATCACCGAGAAGATCTGCGGCTGGTTGACGTTGATCACCAGGATCAGCACGCCCACCACACCGATGACCACGGCAGGCACGACAGGCGTCTTGAAGCGGGGGCTGACCTTGGCGAGATGAGTACCGGCGGGGAGGTTGTTGTCGCGGGCCATGGCGAACATCAGCCGGATACCGGCGGCCTGGACCGCCAGCACACAGACCGTGATGGCGATGACCACACACCACAGGACGATTTCGCCGATGGTCGAACCGAGAGTCTCCAGGACCACGTACTGCAGGCCGATCGTGGACAGTTCCTCGGCGTTGATGTCGGGTACGGCCATCAGGGCGAACAGCAGGATCAGGCCGCCGATGAGGAACGAGGCGACCAGTGCGCGCAGGATGGCCCGGGGCGCGTTGCGGCTCGGGTCGTGCGACTCCTCACCCAGCGACGAGGCGGTGTCGAAGCCGTACATCACGTAGGCCGAGGCCAGCGAGGCCGTCAGGAAGGCGCCGAAGTAGCCCAGCGTCTGGCCCTCACCGAGTCCGTAGGTGTCCGTCAGCACGGTGCTCGGGCCACGTGTGATGTGGGCGGCCAGGAGGATGATCAGAGCCACGGCCGCGACCAGCTCGATGAAGACGCCCGCCGAGTTGATCCGCGCCATCAGCTTCACGCCGAAGGCGTTGACCAGGGTCGAGAACAGAATGAGCACGGTGCCGAGGAGGACGGCGTTGGCCGCAGCGTCGTTCTTGCCACTGCCGTCGCCCACGAACTGGAACCAGCTGTCGATCTGCGGCAGCGTGATCTGGTACGCCAGGGCCACGGCGGAGAGCGTCACCATGGTGGCCGTCATCATCATCCAGCCGCCGAGCCAGCCGACGTGCGGGCCGCCCATGGTCTTGGCCCAGTTGTAGATGGACCCCGCCACCGGGTAGCGGGCGGCCAGCTCGCAGAAGCACAGGGCCACCATCAGCTGCCCGACGAACACCATCGGCCACGACCACCAGTAGGCGGGCCCGCCGAAGGAGACACCGAAGTAGAAGAGCTGGAAGGTGCCGGTGAGGATCGAGATGTAGCTGATGCCGGCCGCGAAGGTGTGGAAGTTGCCGAGGGTGCGCTTCAGTTCGGGCTTGTAGCCGAGGGCGCCGAGTGCGTCGTCGTCTTCCTGCCCTTGGGCACTGGCCCTGCTGCTCTTGCTGTCGTCATGAACACTCATGAGAACCACCGCTGGGGACGTGGGCTGAGGTTGCGCCAGATGTGCTTGGCCTCCTGGTACTCCGCAAGACCCGCGGGGCCCAGTTCGCGGCCGAAGCCGGACTGCTTCATCCCGCCCCATTCCGCCTGGGGGACGTACGGATGGAAGTCATTGATCCACACGGTTCCGGCGCGCACCCGGGAAGCCACCCGGTGGGCGCGGCCGACATCCTGCGACCAGACCGCGCCGGTCAGGCCGTAGACGGTGTCGTTGGCAAGGGCGACCGCCTCCTCCTCGTCGTGGAACCGTTCAACGGTCAGCACCGGACCGAACGATTCGTCACGGACGACGGACATGCCCGGAGCGCACTCGTCCAGCACGGTCGGCAGATAGTAGAACCCGTCCTGCAGCGCCGGGTCGTCGGGACGCTTGCCGCCACAGCGCAGCACAGCACCCTCGGCGAGACCTGCCGCCACATAAGCCTCGACCTTGTCACGGTGCTGAGCGGAGATCAACGGTCCGGTACGGGCGTTCTGATCGAACGGACCACCGAGCCTGATCTCCTTGGCCTGCGCCACCACCGCGTCCACGAACCGGTCGTGCAGGTCGTCCTGGACCAGCAGCCGGGCCCCGGCCGAGCAGACCTGGCCGGAGTGCAGGAAGATCGCCATGACCGCGTAGTCGACGGCAGCGTCGAAGTCGGCGTCCTCGAAGACGATGTTGGGGTTCTTGCCGCCGAGCTCGAGCGCGACCTTCTTCACCGTGGGCGCGGCGGCCGCCATGATGCGCCGCCCGGTGACCAGACCGCCCGTGAACGAGACCATGTCCACCCGCGGGTCCTCGCTGAGCGGGGCACCAGCCGTGGGGCCGGCGCCCAGGATCAGGTTGGCCGCGCCGGCCGGGACTCCCGCCTCGGTCAGCAGGCGCATCAGCATGATGCAGGTGTGCGGGGTGAGCTCGCTGGGCTTGAGGACGAACGTGTTGCCCGCACCGAGTGCCGGAGCGACCTTCCAGGCGGTCTGCAGCAGCGGATAGTTCCACGGCGTGATCAGCGTGCACACCCCGACGGGTTCGTGCACGACCCGGCTGTCCACCTCGGGGTTGCCCGTGTCGACGATCCGGTCCTCGCCCCCGGCGGCCGTCAGATTGCCGAAGTACCGGAAGCAGTTCGCGATGTCGTCCATGTCGTACTCGCTCTCCACGAGCCGCTTCCCGGTGTCCAGGGACTCGGCTCGGGCGAACGCGTCCTTGTCGCGTTCCAGCAGGTCGGCGACGCGCAGCAGCACCCTGCCGCGGTCGGCGGCAGCGATGTGGGGCCACGGGCCACGGTCGAAGGCGTCGCGGGCGGCGGCGATCGCCGCCGCGGCGTCCTTCGGGCCGGCCTCGTCGACGGTGGCGACGAGGGTGCCGTCCGCGGGGCAGCGGATCTCACGCACCTGCCCGTCGAGGGCGGCAGTCCACTTGCCGCCGATGAACAGCTCCGGCATGGCGTGCTCCTCCGGGTCGGACGGTCGGGCGACCCCGCCGCGGCGGGGTCGGACCTCGGTGCTATCAACCGACAGTAAGGAGGTAGCGCGGGATTCGCAGTACGGAGCGGTCATTCGGTGGCCGAACCGCGCCCCACGGGGTACGCGAAGCCTGCCGCTCCGGCTCGTCAGGACCGCTGCCAGGCGTCCAGTTCCTGTACACGCGCGAGAGCGGACGGACGCTGCGCCGAAGGGAGTGCGGTGGCCAGGGCCCGCCACACCGGCAGATCGTCCTCGCCCCAGGGGCTGTAGGCCCAGTCGGCGAGCAGGCCCGGATCGCCGCGGGCGATCAGCGCGGCGCGCAGCTGACCCTCCAGACGCCGGCGCAGCCGCGCCACCGCGGGTGCCTGGGACGCGGGCAGCAACGGACCGGCGTACGCGGTGAGCGCCCCGGTCACCGAACCCGACGCGAGCCGCCGGGCCACCGCGTCGAAGTCCGCGTCGACGCGCGCGCCGAGCCGGTAGGGCCGGGAAAGCAGCAGATCGGGACCGAGCAGACCGCGCAGCCGGGACAGTTCCGCCCGAAGGGTGACGGGGGTGACCGACTCGTCCTCGTACAGCTCGATCATCAGTTCGTCGCCGCCGACACCCTCCGGCCGGTGGGCCAGTAGCACGAGGATCTCGCTGTGGCGGCGGCTCAGCCGCACCTTGCGGCCGCCGGTCACCAAAAGCGCCTCGTCGCGGCCCAGCGCCGTCAATTGCACGCTCTCCGCTGACGGCGGTGGGGCGAGAAGTGCCAGCTGGGACTCGGCGGCCCGTGCCACGGCCCCGACGAACGCGAGGCTGTGAGGGTGTGCCAGCCGGTCGCCGCCGGTGATGTCCACCGCGCCGAGCAGCCGCCCGGTGGCGGGATCGTGGATCGGGGCCGCGGCACACGTCCAGGCCTGGACCGGGCGGCGGAAGTGCTCGGCCGCGAAGACCTGGACAGGCCGGTCGAGGGTGATCGCCGTGCCCGGGGCGTTCGTCCCGGCGACGGCCTCGGCCCAGCGGGCGCCCGGTACGAAGTTCATCAGATCGGCCCTGCGCCGGGTGGTGGGCGGCCCCTCGACCCACAGCAGCCGTCCGTGCGCGTCGCAGACGGCAACGAGATGCTCGCCGTCCATGGCGTACGCGCCCATCAGCTCCCGCATCAGCGGCATGACCCGGGCCAGCGGGTGATCCTCGCGGCAAGCGGTGAGCGCGTCGTCGTCCAGCTCGACGCCGGCCGTGCCGTCGGGGCTGACACGTGCCCGGGCCGAGCGCTTCCAGGAGTCGGCCACCACGGATCGCACGGGCCGCTCGACACGGCCCGCGGTCAGATAGGCGTCGTAGGCCCTGCGCAGCGCGGCGATCCGCTCCGACGGATCCGCGCCCGGTTCGAGAGCCACCCATGCGTCGCTCAACTCGGCCTCCCCGGCCCATCGTGGCTCAGGCGGAGGGGCGCGACAAGCGTCCGGACGTCAGGTGAAGTTCACCAGGCGGATGTAGCGGCCCCAGTCCCACAGCGGTCCGGGGTCGGAGTGGGTGGCGCCGGGGACCTCGTGGTGGCCGATGATGTGCGTGCGGTCCTTGGGGATGCCGTAGCGGTCGCAGATCGAGGCGGTGAGCGCCGCGGACCGCTCGTAGAGCACGTCGGTGAAATACTCCGGCCTGTCCACCCAGCCCTCGTGCTCGATGCCGATGCTGCGGGTGTTGTAGTCCCAATTGCCCGCGTGCCAGCCGACGTTCCGCTCCCGCACGCACTGCGCCACATGTCCGTCCGCGGAGCGCACGACGTAGTGGGCGGAGACCTGCCGGGCCGAGTCCTGGAAGATGTCGATGGTGTCGTCGAAGGTCTCCTGGGTGACGTGGACGACGACGAAGTTCACCGGGTACGACGAAGGGCGGCTCGACGGGGTGAAGTTGGACGTCGTCGCGGGCAGCCATTCGGCGGTGGGGAAGTCGGTGTCGGCGGCGGCGGCCTGAGCGCGGGCCGTGGGGAGCACGACACCGGTGGCGGCCACGGCCGCGGCGCCTTTGAGCAGTCGTCTGCGGTCCATGGGGCCTCTCCTGGTGGGGGTGTCAGAAGCGGGGCAGTGCGGACGACCTCCCGTGGATGACGGTGGAGGCCGCCATGAGGATCTCCTGCCGGCGGCCATTCCTTGCGGATCTTGGCGACGCAGGTGTATCTGGTGTCGCAGACGGTGGCGAGCGGGGCCTCACCCGCCTGGCTGGCCAACCGGTACGCATCCAGCCGGGACAGCCCATAGTCCCTGGCCGGCCACGGTGACGATCCGCGGGTCGCTCATCGTCCACTGCTCGCGTCCGCCGGTCGTGGGATCACGGTACGGTCGGCCGCGCGAGGCGCTGGGAGCGGTCAAAGGCCAGGCGGTGCAGGGGAGTTGACGACCGGGAGCCGCACCGCACTCAGGTCGGCGCGGCTCCCGGCGGGCGGGCTCAGCCGTGCAGCGGGCGCGGCAGACGCACGTACGTCACGGTCGTCTCGATGCCGCTGTCCACCAGCCGGCCCTGAGCGTCGAAGGCTTCGGGCCCGTCCGTCATGCCGAAGTCGTTGTCGTTGATGAGCGCGAGCGTGTTCCGGCCCACCACGGCGATGCCCTCGACCTTCCCGGGGACACCCGCCACCTTGCCGAAGTCCGCGACCAGGCTCTTGCGCAGCACCGGGACCCCCGCTGCCGCCGGGTCCTCGATCTGCTCGTACGAGGGGGAGGTCGTGGTGCTGTCCCAGCGGCCGCCGAGGATGCCCGCGCCGCGCGGCAGCGTGACACGGTGCGCCCGGGACGAGGCGTCCGTGCGCTCCTGTACGAGGAGGGTGTCGCGGCCGAGGGCGACCAGCGAGGAGATCTTCAGCTCCGAGGGGTCGTCCTCACCCGGGTCGACGACGTCCACGGCGTCGAAGCGATAGGCGTACTCGGCGGTCACGGCGCGCTTCGTGGGCGAGAAGCGCAGCAGGCGGGCGTTGCGCGAGGCCTCGCCCGCGTCCTCGTCCGGCACGGACAGCGGGCTCTGCACCGCGAGGACGAGATCGCCGCCGGGCAGTTGCGCCAGCCCCTCGAAACCACGGTTGATCTTGCGCTGGAGCAGGATGGACGGCAGCGCCTCGACGACCGGGTAACCGGCACCGCGCAGTCCCAGGCCCTTGGGCACATAGCGCGCCAGCACCCGGCCTCGCGAGGAGACATGGACGAGCGAGGGCCCGTACTCGTCGGCGAGCCAGAAGGTGCCGTCGGCCGCACGGACGATGCCCTCGGTGTCCAGACCGTTCGGGTCGTAGGAGAGCGGGGTGGACGCGTTGTACGTGTACGGGGCCTCGTCGCGGGATGCCTGGTTCGGCAGACCGGTGACGGCCTTGCCCCGCGAGGTGGTGATCGGCAGCGCGGTCAGCACCTTCACCCGCTTGCCGGACACCCGCACCTTCACGATGGCCGGATCGAACCCGGGCACCGGGAAGGTGCGGCGCTTCGCCCCGTCGACCTTGATCTGGCCGTTGGGCCCGCGGTCGGTCACCGTCCAGAACTCGCCCTTGCGGCCGGCGGGGAAGATGTCGCTGCCGATCCCGCCCAGGTCGACCCCGCGGTCGTCGGTGACCGACCCCTTGAGCAGGGAGTTGCTGAACCGGGCCAGCGACATGTCCTCGAGCACGGCGGTGCCCGTCACCCGCGGACCCGTCGCGTGTCCGCCCGTGTGGCCGGGCGCGCCCGTGGCGGTGCCGGCCACGGCGATCGCCGCGACGAGGGCGATGGGCAGCCCCGCGGAAAGGGAACGGCGGACGGAACGCGGCAACACACGCGCAGACGGGGACATCGGGCCTCCTGGCCTACAGATCGACTGACAGCGGACAGGGTGTGCGTTCACGCCGAACGTCATGAGACATCCGGGTGAACGCGGCCTGACGTACCGCCATCGCCCCTGCGTGGCGGGACTGTTCCGTGTCTGTGAGCGCTATGCGGTTGGCGTCCTCGACGCGCGGTTGCCCACCTTCAGCCGCGTGCGACAGCGGCCCGCTTCAGCCCTGCCCGGGCGTCCCCGCCTGGTCCAGCACCCCCGCGAGCGCCGCCGCCGGATCGTGGTCCGCGGGCCCGGCGGGGGCCCAGCGGCCGCTCTCCTTGCGGTACGGCCACCAGCGGCCGTCACGGCCCAGACGCAACTGCGCACCCGAGCCCGGCACCGCCCAGCTTCCCGGCCCCGACATGCGCAGCCGGGGCCGTTCCGGCTCCTCCCAGGCCCCTTCCAGCAGGGCCGTCGCGCGGGCGAGATCCTCCGGCTCCGGGGCCCACTCCTCGTCGAACACGGACAGCGCGGCCGGGCCTCCCGAGCGCCACGCGCGCACCGCCAGATCCAGAGCGGCACGCCGCCGCCCGGTGGCCGACGCGAGACGGGACGCGATCACCCCTGTGGGTGCCGACGACGCGAGCCGCACCAGGTCCTGATCAGTCGTCAGTCCGTCGTCGACCGCCTGGCCTCGGTGACCCGGCGCGAGTGCCTCGGCGAGCATTCGGTGCGCTCGGGCCGCCGTGTCCGCGGCGAGGAACTCCAGCGCGCCGGGGTCGATGCCGTGCGGCGGCTCCGTCTCGGTGTCCAGGGACGGCGGCTGTCCCGGCTCGTCCGGCAGCGGTGGGGGAGCGGGCAGCGGCGGGAGTATGCCCCAGGCCGCGAACGCCTCGTCGGCCCGCACCCCTTCCGGCGCGGGCTCGGCCTCCTCCGCGGGTGTGTCGCCCGAGGCCCGCGCCATGCTGCGGGCCTGGAGCTCGTCCAGCAGCCGGCGCTCACCGCGCCCCCTCATCAGCAGCAGGACGAACGGGTCCTGGTCGAGGAGCCTCGCCACCTGGTAGCAGAGGGCCGCGGTGTGCGGGCACAGGTCCCAGGCGCCACAGGTGCACTCGGGCTCCAGATCCCCGATCCCCGGAAGGAGTTCGAGGCCCGCGGAGGCCGCGTCCTCCACCAGTACGGGCGGCATCTCCCGGTCGAGCAGCGCCGCGATGTGCCCGGCGCGGTCCACCGCCATGTCGAGGAACCTGTCCCACGCGGCCTCGTCGAACTCCTGGAGCAGCACATCGCTGCGCTGCCCGGTGCCGTCCCGGTCACGTACGACGGCGGTGATCCGTCCGGGGCGCACCGACACGGCGCCGACCGCACCCTCGCGGGCGTGCCGCCGGCCCTTCTTGAGCTGCTCGGACTCGAGCGCCGTGTCCTCCAGCGCCTTGAGCCAGGTCTGGCCCCACCACGTCTGGGCGAAGCCGCGGCCGCGCTCGGGCGGCAGTGCCGCGAACGTCCGCTCGTTGTCGTCCCCCACGCTCATCGCGCGCCCCCTCGCAGCTCCACCAGATCCGCCAGCTCGGCGTCGGTCAGTTCCGTCAGCGCGGCCTCCCCGGAGCCGAGCACCGCGTCGGCCAGCTCCTGTTTGCGCGCCAGCATCTCGGCGATGCGGTCCTCGATGGTCCCCTCCGTGATCATCCGGTGCACCTGCACCGGCTGTGTCTGTCCGATGCGGTAGGCGCGGTCGGTCGCCTGGGCCTCGACCGCCGGGTTCCACCAGCGGTCGTAGTGCACGACATGACCGGCGCGGGTGAGGTTGAGACCCGTACCGGCAGCCTTCAACGACAGCAGGAAGACAGGGACTTCACCGTCCTGGAAACGGTTCACCATGGCTTCGCGCTCCGCGACGGGCGTACCGCCGTGCAGGAACTGCGTCCGTACACCGCGCGCGGCCAGATGCCGCTCCAGCAGCCGCGCCATCTGGACGTACTGCGTGAAGACCAGCACGCTCGCGTCCTCGGCCAGGATCGTGTCGAGCAGTTCGTCGAGCAGCTCCAACTTGCCCGACCGGCCCGGGATCCGGGGCCGCTCCTCCTTGAGGTACTGCGCCGGGTGGTTGCAGATCTGCTTGAGAGCGGTGAACAGCTTCACCACCAGTCCGCGCCGTTCCATGCCGTCGGCCGCGGAGATCGCGGCCAGGGTCTCGCGCACCACCGCCTCGTACAGCCCGGTCTGTTCGACGGTCAGCGACACGGCCCGGTCGGTCTCGGTCTTCGGGGGCAGTTCGGGTGCGATGCCGGGGTCCGACTTGCGCCGGCGCAGGAGGAACGGCCGTACCAGCGCCGCGAGTCGGCCGGCCGCGCCGGGATCGCTCCCGCCCTCCACCGCCTGGGCGTAACGGCTGCGGAACGTACTGAGTCGCCCCAGGAGCCCGGGCGTCGTCCAGTCGAGGATCGCCCACAGCTCGGAGAGATTGTTCTCGACGGGCGTCCCGCTGAGCGCCACCCGGGCCTTGGCCCCGATGGTGCGCAGCTGCCGGGCGGTGGCGGAGTACGGGTTCTTGACGTGCTGCGCCTCGTCGGCGACGACCATGCCCCACGCGGCCTGCCCGAGGCGGGTCGCGTCGAGCCGCATCGTGCCGTAGGTGGTGAGCACGAACTCACCGTCGACGAGGTCCTCCAGACTGCGGGACGCGCCGTGGAAACGGCGTACGGGCGTGCCGGGGGCGAACCTCTCGATCTCCCGCTGCCAGTTGCCCATCAGCGACGTCGGACAGACGACGAGGGTGGGACCGGCGGCCGATTCGTCGGTCTGACGGTGCAGATGGAGCGCGATGAGGGTGATGGTCTTGCCGAGGCCCATGTCGTCGGCGAGGCAGGCGCCGAGGCCGAGGGAGGTCATCCGGTTCAGCCAGTTCAGGCCGCGCAGCTGGTAGTCGCGCAGGGTCGCCGTCAGTGCGGCGGGCTGTTGGATCTCCTGCGTTCCGCCCTCGGGGTCGGCGAGCCGGTCGCGCAGCTGCGCCACCCAGCCGGATGCCTCGACGTCGACACGGCGGCCGTCGATCTCGGTCGAACCGGTGAGGACGGCACCGAGTGCGTCGACCGGCGAGAGCGTACGGTTCCGGCGTTCGCGGGCGCGCCGGGCCTCTTCGGGGTCGATGAGGACCCACTGGTCGCGCAGCCGCACCACGGGTCTGCCGGCCTCCGCGAGCTCGTCCAGCTCCTTACGAGTGAGCTGCTTGTCGCCCAGCGCGAACCACCAGTTGAAGGCGAGAAGGGCGTCACCGGACAGGAATGAGGGCATCCCCGAGTCCGCCGCGCCGGGGGTGCGGGGCCCCTCGTCGGGCGGGCCGACGACGGCACGTGCGGTGAGCCGGTGTGCCATCTCCTTCGGCCAGTGCACCTGGACGCCGCTTGCCGCGAGTGCGCGTGCGGCCTCGCCGAGGAGTTCGGTGATCTCCTCGTCGGCCGGCTCGATGGTGTCGGGCACGGCGGCCTCGAGCAGCGGGGTGAGCGGACTCCAGGCGCGGGCGGCCCGGCGGAGCGCGAGCAGGGCGTCCATCCGGGCCCTGGGCCCGAACTCCGTGCTCGATCTGCCGCCCGCCCAGACGGCGGCCGCGTCGGCGACGACGGCCGGATCGCTGACGCTGTGCATCTGGAGCACGGCACGGAAGGCAGGGCCCTTCGCCGCGTCGGGCTCGGTGAGTTCGATCCGCAGGGACAGACGGACGCCCGCGTCATGGCCGGCGGCGACGTCCGCGGCCCACGTCCGCGCGGCGGGCAGCCGCTGGGCCTTGCGGGCGGCGAAGGCGGGACCGCCGACGGCCTGCGGAGCGGCAGGAGTACGCGGCAGACCGTCCGCCACGGCGTCCAGGAACGAGCGCAACAGCCGTTCGGGCTCGTGCAGGAGGAGAGGTTCGGCCGCGGTGTCCAGTGGCACGGCATGGGCGGAGGGCGGCATCGACGCGGCGAGCCGGCGGATGCGTTCCAGATCGTCGGGTGTCAGCGGTCCGACGCGCCACGTGTCGTGATCGGTCGCGGTCAGACCCGGCAACAGCAGTCCCCGAGCGATGAGTTGGAGCGCGAGCAGGGTGGCCGCACCCCAGAACGCGGCGGCGGGCGACGCGTCGCTGCCGGCGCGCGCCCGCGTCAGGACGGGCAACGCCGTGCGTACGGGCAGGAGGACGGCGGGAACGGTGCGCAGGCCGGTGCCGTCCTCCACCAGGGTGATCGACTCGGCGGTTCCGGGGATGTCGGGCAGGTCGGCGCCGTCCGGATCCCAGAAGGCGACGTGTCCCGCACGGGCCGGATCGGCGGGCACGAACACCGCGGAGCAGCGTGCGAGCGCGGTCACGGAGCCGGGGGCCAAGGGGGACGGAGAACCGGATGGGAGGGTCGGGGAGGACGTTGCCGCGGAGGGTCGGTGCACAGCGAAGACGCATTCCTCAAATTTGACTACTGCGGGCCGGGAGTCGCCGAGGGTACCTCAGGACGCCGCACGGCGTCGCTTCCCCCGCTGTGACGCCCCTCACGTGAACCCTTGAGGGTGTAGCTGGCAGCACCGTCGGCGGTGGGCTGCCCCCAGACCGTTCCGGGTGGTGGCGCCATGGCCGGCACAGGCCCCGCGTACATACGTTTTCTCAGGTCAGCGCAGGCGCAACCCGCCCCACAGACCGGAGACCCCCATGCCTTTGGCCACCGCCACCCTCGCGGATCCGTCGTCCGCGCCGGCTCCTTCGGGAACCGGTGCGCAGCGCAGTGCGGGGAGTGACACCGCAGGAAGCCCCTTCGCGCCTCTCCTGCGGACCGTCAGAGAACAAGGGCTCCTGGAGCGCCGCCCCGGCTGGTACGCCCGCGGGATCGCGGTCAATCTGCTCGCTCTCGCCGCCGCGATCACCGGTATCGCCCTCGTCGGCGGCTCCTGGTGGGTGCTCCTGCTCGCCGTACCGCTGGCCGTGTTCTCCACCCGCACCGCCTTCTTCGGCCACGACGCCGGACACGCACAGATCACCGCCGACCGCGGCAGGAGCCGGCTCATCCAGCTCGTCCACGCCAACCTGCTGCTCGGCATGAGCCAGGAATGGTGGAACGACAAGCACAACCGCCACCACGCCAACCCCAACCACATCGACAAGGACCCGGACGTCGCCGCCGACATCCTCGTCTTCACCCAGAAGCAGGCGGTGGGGCGCGACGGGTTCCAGGGCTGGCTCACCCGGCACCAGGCCTGGCTGTTCTTCCCGCTGACCACCCTCGAAGGCATAGCGCTCAAGATCTACGGATTCAGGGCCGTGTTCTCCCGTGGCGGTCCGCACCGGTCCGCACGCTCCCGTGCCGTCGAAGCCGCGCTGCTCCTCGCCCACGTCGCCGGATACGCCACGCTGCTGCTGGCCGCCATGCCGCTTGGCCAGGCAGTCGTCTTCGCTCTGATCCACCAGATGCTCCTGGGCCTTCATCTGGGCATGGCGTTCGCCCCGAATCACAAGGGCATGGAGATGCCCGACGAGGACAACGGCCGGCGCTGGGGCCATCTGCACCGTCAGGTCCTCACCTCCCGCAACGTCCGCGGCAACCCGGTGACGGACTGGTTCCTCGGCGGACTGAACTACCAGATCGAGCACCACCTCTTCCCGAGCATGCCGCGCCCCCACCTGAAGCTCGCCCAGCCGCTGGTACGCGCCCACTGCCGCTCTCTGGGCCTTCCCTACACCGAGACGGGGCTCGTCGAGTCCTACCGGCAGGCGCTGAACCACATGCACGACGTCGGCGAACCGCTGCGCACCGGCGCATAGTGGAACGGACGCACGGAGGAACCGTGGAGCGCGCCTGAGCGTTCCCACAGCAGGAGCGGCCCGGGCCGCGGAGGAGGCGTCATGTCGACACGTACGAAACTCGTCATAGGGGGAGTGGCCGTCGGCCTGCTCCTGATGCCGCTGATCGGATTCTGGTTCGCGCTGCTGGTCGTCATCGGAGTGCCCACGGTGGCCTATCTGATGCTGGACCCCAGCCAGCGGCGCAGGCTGCGGCGGGTGTCCCGCAAGGAGATCGGCCGCTGAGCCCGGCGCTCTCCCTCCGTGCCGGAGTAGGGTCGCAGATGATCACCGGCACGGACGAGGGGAGCGCCGCGCGATGAGCGGAACAGTCACGACGGTCAGCAGCAACGGGGAGTACTCCTTCACCAAGCCCAACCGCGAGAGCATCACGCTGCTCGCCGGGCTCGGGGTCGAGGGCGACATCCACGCGGGTGTCACCGTGAAGCATCGCTCGCGCATCGCCCAGGACCCCACCCAGCCGAATCTCCGGCAGGTGCACCTGATCCACGCGGAACTCTTCGACGAGGTCGCGCGGGCAGGGTTCGAGGTCGCACCCGGTGACCTCGGCGAGAACATCACCACGGTGGGGATCGACCTGCTGGCGCTGCCGGTCGGCACCCTGCTCAGGCTGGGAGACGAGGCCGTCGTCGAGGTGACGGGTCTGCGCAATCCCTGCATCCAGATCGAGGCCTTCCGGCAGGGCCTGCTGAAGCAGGTCGTCGGCCGGGACGCCGACGGCGAGGTGGTGCGCAAGGCCGGGATCATGAGCGTGGTGCGGACCGGAGGTGTGGTCCGCCCGGGCGACCCGATCGGCGTGCAGCTCCCGGCGGGTCCGCACAGGCGTCTGGAGCGGGTGTAGGCGGCTGGGGTGTCCCTCGGCCACCGCGAGCGACGACGGGACAGCCCCTAGGCCGGCCGCACCGCCATCTTCTCCAGGGCTTCGAGCAGTCCCGGCAGTTCGGGTCCGCGTCCGACCGGCAGGACCTCCCCCGGCTCCTCGTCCAGCAGCAGGAACGCGATGTCGTCCGTCCTCGCGACCATCGACCAGCCGGGGCCGTCGGCGCGGAGGGTCCGTGCGCCTCCCGGCGCGAAACTGGAGCGGACGCGGCCGGCAGGCGGCGGGGACTCCACGTAGGTGCGGGCCGACTCCAACGCGCGCCGGATACCGGGATGCTTCTTCTTCGGCTCGCCCTCGGCTTGTGCGTCCGGGGAGGGGAACGCCTCCTCGTCCTTGATCTGCTGCCGCCACTCTGCCCACTGGAGCGCGATCTCGTCGGCTCCCAGCCGGCGCTGCGCAGGCCCCCAGTTCTCGGTGTCGGGCGGCGCGAGGGGCGTCAGGTCCATGCCGTCCTCCGGGGCCGGGTCATGGGGTGCCGGCACTCCGGGAGCCGCGACCGCGACGGCCAGGGGCCAGCCGGGCAGGGCTGCCACAACGCTGCGTTCGTCGGGGGAGAGGTCGTACTCCATGCCGCAGTCCCACGAGGCGATGGCGACCGCGACGAGGGACACGTCGTCGACGACGACGGTCCAGCGGGCACCATCGGAGTCCTGGCCGAGGACCAGCCCGTATCCCTCGGCATACGGTTCCAGGCCCAGCGCCGCGCAGGCGGCCGGGAAGTCGTCGCCGAGCACGCTCGGGAACTGCGCCGGTGTCAGGAGCACGGCGGTCAGCACAAACAGCGCGTCCTCGTCGACGGCTTCTTCCGTCCCGGTCACATCACCCTCCCCATGTCCGATCGTCGGTCCCGGCCGATCGCTCGTCGGCGCACCTTAACCAGTGGGTAACCCGCACGTCGAGAGGCATCGGAGCGGAATTGACGTCGGCGTCGCCACGAGGCCCGGACCGCCTGCGACCGCGAGCCCTCTCGGCAGGGTCCGGGGCCTTGTGCCGTCAGGCCGCGGGCAGGCCGAGGAGGCTGCGGGCCACGGTCTGCGGATCCTCGTCCCGCTCACGGGCCAGGGCGATGACCGCGCGGCAGGCGAGCTCGCTGATCCCGAAGGACAGAGCCTCCGGCGACACCCAGCCGACCGCCTCGTCCATCTGGTCCTGGTCGTCCTGCGCGCATCCCGACACATAGGACGCGGCGGCCTCGAAGATGTTGTGCTGGCGCGAGGGAGCCGGCGCGGTCGTCGTCTCCACCGGCCGGTGGGCGAGGAACTTGCGGAGTCTGCTGATTCTGTCGATCACCCGGACCACCTTCCCCAGGGCGGCATCTGCCGCCGATCTTTCAAGTCTGGCATTTCTGCGCCCTGTTGGCTCCAAGGCGTCGGCGAGGAGAACGGGACAGGCCGCACCACCCGCCTCAGGTGCGCTCAAGGCTGCGAAGGGTCGACCGCAGCCACGACAGTTCGGCGGCACTCGTCGCACGGGCGATGGTGAGAATGCCGCGCCGGAAGGGATCGTCCAGCTCTTCGGCACGCAGGGGCCGGTCGCCCTCGTAGAAGAAGCTGGCGGGCTCCTCCAGGAACATGAGCCGACGGCGCAGCACCTCCGCCTGAAGGCTGCGGTCGTCGAGGTGCCGAAGGAACGCTAGCAACGTGAACCACCGGTTCTCGTCGGTGATGTCCTGCCGTACGGGCTCCGCAAGGCGCCGCCGCAACTCCCGCCGACCCTCGTCGGTGAGCGTCAGCACATGGCGCGGCGCTGCGACCGCACCGGGCTGTGTCTCCCGGGCCAGCAATGACGCCTTCTCCAGCCTCTTGATCGCCGGATACAACGTGCTCTCGGCGACCGGCTTCACATGCCCTGTGAGGGCGGTGATGCGTTTGCGCAGTTCGTAGCCGTGCAGCGGGCTGTCACAGAGGAAACCGAGGATGGCGAGTTCCAGCATGGCATCCATTGTGCCGCAGCCCGGTGGTACCTCGTCCTGGCAATACATCGGCACCGATGTATGCTGCTGATTGTGCGTCGCCCGGTGCGGTCGGGCGCGTGCAGGGGCGGGCGAGCAGGGCGAACCAGGGGAGAGGCTTGTGCGACAGGCTCGATTCGATGAACAGGGCAGCTTCATACGCTGGACCGAGGCGGCCGGCGACGGTCCGCCGCGGGTCTATCTGCATGGCCTGGGTGCCGCCTCCGCGGCCTACCACGCCCATATCGCCGCCCGCCCGGAACTGGCGGGGCGCCGCTCGCTGTTCGTGGACCTCCCGGGTCATGGACTCAGCGACCGCCCCGCCGGCTTCGGCTACACACTCGAGGACCATGCCGCGGCGCTGGCGGCCGCTCTGGACGAAGCGGAGGTGCACGGCGGCGAGATCGTCGGACACAGCATGGGCGGGGCTGTGGCCATCGTGCTGGCGTACCGCCGCCCGGACCTCGTGTCACGGCTGGTCGTCACGGAGGCCAACCTCGACCCCGATCCGCCCCTCTCCGCGGGCAGCAGCGGCATCGCGTCGTACAGCGAGGAGGAGTTCGTCGCAGGAGGCGGCTTCGCCCGCGTCCTCGATCGCGTGGGGCCGACCTGGTCGGCCACCATGCGCCTGGCGGACCCGGTCGCCCTGCACCGCAGTGCGACGGGCCTGGTGCGCGGCACACGTCCCACGATGCGGCACATGCTGATGGCGTCGTCGATGGACCGCACCTTCGTACAGGGCGCACTGAGCGGCGAGTTGCCCGGCCGGGATGACCTGACGGCCTCCGGTGTCACCGTCGTCACGGCCCCGGGTGCCGGCCACAACGTCATGTTCGACAATCCCGCAGCCTTCGTCGGGGTCCTGGCAGGAGGTCAGCCCTGACGTACGGCCAGCGCGAGGAAGCGGCTGTCCTCATCCACGTACGACGTCATGCGCCAGCCCGAACCCTCCAGCAGTGGACGGAGGTTGGGCTCGGCGCGCAGATCCTCGTCGGTGACCTGCCGCCCCTGCCGGGCTGCCAGAGCACGCCGCCCGATCGGGTGGAACAGCGCCAGCAAGCCGTCCGGCCGCACCACGCGCGCCAACTCCCTCAGATCAGCGCCGGGTTGGGGCAGATGCGCGATGAGTCCCGCGGCGAACACGGCGTCGAGTGACTCGTCGCGCAACGGCAGCCGCGCCACGTCGGCGAGCAGGAGGGTCCCGTCCGCGTCCCGTCCCGCTCGAACCGCCGCTTCGAGCATCGCGGGTGTCAGGTCGGCTCCGAGGACGGTGCCGCGTGTCCCCACCGCCGATCGCAGCGCAGGCAGTGCCCGCCCTGTGCCGCAACCCGCGTCGAGTACCGCGTCTCCCTCGGTCAGACCGAGCGCGGCAACGGCGGCCGCGTAGGCCGGACCGTCGTCCGGGAACCGCGAGTCCCAGTCGGCGGCGCGAGCACCGAAGAAATCCTGCACATGTGTGTGGTCGTCGGACATGAGGACATGATCTCTCAGCGTCGCACGCGTCGCCGTAGACGACCGGGCTGTGCACACGTTCGAACTCGGCACGATCGTGCAGAAACCTCTCTCTGTCATATTCCATCAGCTTTCGAACTGCGCCCCAGGCGTGCGCCCCGAGCGGGGCTACCGTCCCTGACCCATGGGACACCTGGACCACGCCTCCTTCGGCCTGCTGACCCCCGCGCTGTCGTACGCGATGGCCGTCATCGGGGCTGCACTGGGACTGCGCTGCACCGTACGTGCGCTCGCCGCGAGCGGGCGCTCCCGCCGCAACTGGCTGCTCACCGCCGCTTCCGCGATCGGCTCCGGCATCTGGACGATGCACTTCGTCGCGATGCTCGGCTTCTCCGTCCGCGGCACGGACATCCGCTACAACGTGCCTCTCACCATCCTCAGCCTCCTGGTCGCCATGCTGGTCGTCGGTGTCGGTGTCTTCTGTGTCGGCTACGGACGTGACCGTGTCCGGTCTCTGCTGATCGGCGGGCTCACCACCGGCCTGGGAGTGGCGAGCATGCACTACCTCGGCATGGCGGCCCTGAAGCTCCACGGCTCGGTGCACTACGACCCGTTGCTCGTGGCGCTCTCCGTGGCCATCGCCGTGGTGGCCGCAACTGCTGCCCTCTGGGCGGCACTCAACATCAAGTCGCCCATCGCGGTCGCCGGCGCTTCGCTCCTCATGGGCGCCGCTGTGAGCAGCATGCATTACACCGGGATGCTGGCGGTCCGTGTGCACATTGCCCCGTCCGGCGGAGATCTGTCCGGGGCGACGACGATGCAGTTCATTTTCCCCCTGGCAGTAGGTCTCGGGTCCTATCTCTTCGTCACCTCCGCCTTTGTCGCGCTCTCACCGACGGCCGACGAACGTGCTGCCTACACCGTCGCCGAGCAGCCGGTCGAGCCGTCCGACGGGCATCCTGCGGACCGGTCGGCCGACCAGTCCGCGGCCCAAGGCCATCCGACGCCGCTCGGCGAACAGGCTCCTGCCGGGGAGGCCGTTCATCCGACCCCGGCCGCCACCGCCTAGCCGCCCGATCGAACGGCCGTCGCACCACCAGCCCCGTACCCGGAACGAGGAGGCCATGCGCACACCCCGCAGGAACCAGGGCGCAGCCCCGCCGCCGCACCCACTGCCTCCCTCATCCGCGAAGCCGCCTCGCGGACGGCGCGCCCACGCAGGGCCGCCCGCTGTCGAACACACCGGTCACGAACCGCGCCCCGACGAGCCACCGCAACCGCCCGCCGGTTCGGGCACCGCGAACGGCGGCCGGCTGCTGCGTCCCCGAACGGTACGCGCGAAGATCATCTCCCTTCTGATGGTCCCGGTCGTTTCCTTGCTCGCCCTCTGGGGCTTCGCCACCGTCTCCACTGCCCAGGACGTCGCCAGGCTGCGGCAGCTGCAGACCCTCGATGCCCAGGTCGGCGATCCGGTCACCGCCGCCGTGGCCGCCATCCAGGCCGAGCGGCGTGCCGCGGTGCGTCAGGTGGTGGCCCCGTCCGACGAACGCGCAACCGCTCTGGAGCAAGACGGCCGTCGCACCGACGAAGCCGTGCGGAAGCTTCGTCTGGACGGCACGACGACCGTCGCCACCGGAGACAGCGCTCCGTCCGTCGTGGTGGTGCGCGTCGAACAGTTCGTCACCCGTGCGGAGAAGCTCCGTGAACTCCGCACCGCGGTCCTCGGCGGGAAGGCCGCATGGGACGCCACCTACGCGCAGTACACCTCTGTCGTCGCCGATGCTCTCGACGTCTCGGGCGCGCTCGCAGGAATCCACGACGCCGGACCCGCCTCCGACGCCCGTGTACTCCTGGAATTCGCCCGGGCCGGCGAGATGCTCGCCCAGGAGGACGCTCTCCTGAGCTCGGCACATCTCGGCAAGTCGATCACCACAGAACGGCTTCGGATGTTCACCGGAGCCGTGGCGACCCGTAGGACCTTCACCGTATCCGCCGGGACCGACCTGCGGGAGCCCGAGGCGGCTGCTTGGCGAGAGCTCGCCAAGCAGCCCGCGTACCGGCAGTTGGTGGCAGCCGAGGACAAGGTCGTGGCCGCGTCCCCCGGGCGCAAGGCCGCGTCGGTGGTTCCGGCATCGGACTGGGACGAGGCCCGCACGGCCGTCGGTGACGGCATGCTCGCCATCGCCGGTGACGCCCGTCGCAGCGCGGCCGAGCGCGCCGACCCCGTCGAGGACGGACTCCTCACCTCCGCGGGTGCCGCCGTTCTCCTCGGTCTCGCCGCCGTCGTCACGTCCCTGGCCATCTCGGTGCGCATCGGCCGAGGTCTCGTCGTCGAGCTGACCAGCCTCCGCAACACCGCTCTCACGATCGCCCGGCAGCGACTGCCGCAGGCGATGCGCCGGCTCCGCAGCGGCGAAGAGATCGATATCGAGGCGGAGGCACCGCACGGACGACCCACCGACGACGAGATCGGCCAGGTCGGGGAGGCGCTCGGCACGGTGCACCGGGCAGCCCTGCGGGCAGCCGTCGAACGCGCCGAACTCGCCGGCAGCATCTCCGGCGTCTTCGTCAATCTCGCCCGCCGCAGCCAGGTTCTCGTCCACCGCCAGCTCACCCTGCTCGACACGATGGAACGCCGCGCCGACGACCCGAGCGAACTCGGTGACCTCTTCCGGCTCGACCACCTCACCACCCGCATGCGGCGACACGCCGAAAGCCTGATCATCCTCTCCGGCGCCGCGCCGGGCCGCGCGTGGCGCATGCCTGTCCCGCTGACCAGTGTCGTGCGGGCCGCCGTCTCGGAGATCGAGGACTACGCGCGCGTGGAGGTCCGGCAACTGCCCGAGACGGCCATCGTCGGTGCGGCCGTCGCCGACGTGACCCATCTGCTGGCGGAACTCGTGGAGAACGCCGCCCAGTTCTCACCGCCGCACACCAAAGTGCGTGTCAGCGGCGAACCCGTCGGCAACGGCTACGCCCTCGAGATCGAGGACCGCGGCCTGGGCATGGGCAAGGACGCACTGGCGGAGGCCAATCGCCGGCTGGGGGAGTCCGAGGCCCTGGACCTCTTCGACAGCGAGCGGCTCGGTCTGTTCGTCGTCAGCCGGCTCTCCGTACGCCGTGACATCAAGGTCCATCTGCGGACGTCTCCGTACGGCGGCACAACGGCGGTCGTGCTGCTGCCGACCACCCTGCTGCAGAGCGCACTGACCGCACCGGCGGGCGCGCGTACCGAGCCGGACCCGCGCAGCAGGCGTCAGGAGCCGCCGAGCGAGCCGGCGCGGCCGGTGAACGGCGCGCCCGTGGCGGGCCCGGACCGACGCCCCGTGCTCTCCGCACAGCCGGAAGGCCCTCCTCCGCCTCCGGGGGTGACCGCCCTGCGGTTGCGCAGCGCCCCTCCACTGCCCCCGGACGGGGAACTCCCGCGCCGGGTCAGGCAGTCGCATCTCGCCCCGCAGCTCCGTGAAGCCCCGACGGCGGACGAGACGGAGGGCTCCTACGAGGGCCCCGGGGACAACCCGGAGCGTTCCCCCGAGCAGGTGCGGGACCGCATGACGGCGTACCGCAACGGCTGGACCCGAGGAGGCGGCGGCGCGCCCGGATCCTCCCCAGGAGCCGCGGCCGGACCGTCCGTCCGAGGGGCCGCGACGGGCCCGGCGGGCCGGGGACCCGCACCGCGGCCCACACGACGCGACGTGAGCCCCGGCGGCGGCACGCCCAGGGGTACGTCCGCGTCCGGTACCCCAGAACCCGGCCACGAAGGAGACAGATCATGACCATGCACGAGGCAGCAGCTGCGGGCCCTTTCACGGGAGATCTGGACTGGCTCCTGGACGATCTCGTCCTGCACGTCGGAGAGGTGCGCCATGCCGTGGTGCTGTCCAACGACGGCCTGCCGGTCGGTGCCTCCCACGGACTCACCCGCGAGAACGCCGAGCACCTCGCGGCGGTCGCCTCCGGGTTCCACAGCCTCGCCAAGGGCGCCGGACGCCACTTCGGCGCCGGGGGCGTGCGACAGACGATGGTGGAGATGGACGACGGATTCCTCTTCGTGGCGGCCGCGGGTGACGGGTCCTGCCTCGCCGTCCTGACCTCCGTCGTGGCCGACATCGGGCTGATCGCCTATGAGATGGCCCGTCTCGTCAAGCGCGTGGGGGAGCACCTCCGCACCCCGCCACGCATCGCCGCGACCTGACGAACGGCCGGGCGACAGCCATGAAGGGGGCGACAGTCCATGAGTGAGGCGACAGACACCGACATCCCCGGCAGCGAGTGGTACGACGCCGATGCCGGTCCTCTCGTGCGCCCGTACGCGATGACGGGCGGGCGCACCCAACCGGGCCCCACTCATGTGCGGTTCGACCTCATCGCGCTCGTCGACATCGCAGCGGACGCACCCGACGAGGCAGAGGAATCACTCCTCGGCCCCGAACACCGCTCGCTGCTCGGCCTGTGCCGCATCGAGACCCAGTCCGTGGCGGAACTCGCCGCTGACGCCGATCTGCCGGTGGGCGTCGTCCGTGTGCTGCTCGGTGATCTCCTGGAAGCCGGCTTCGTCCGGGTCAGCCGCCCGGTACCTCCCGCACAACTGCCCGACGAGCGCATTCTGAGAGAGGTGATCGATGGGCTCAGGGCTCTGTGACCGCACTTTGGCCGTACGTGATCCCGAGTGGCGGTCCGGCTGCTGCCGTGCCGCCGATTTCGCCGCCTTCCGGTCCTGCCCGGTGAGTATTCGGTGGCACCGCGTTCGGGAACCTCCGACGACATTCGGCCAATCTCCGAAGATGCGGCCAGGACGGCTCGAACGGGCTTTGTGAGGAAATGGGGGACTGGACTTTCCTCCAGTCGCCCAACGGCCGGCCGCCGGTGCGCCTGGCGACGAAGGCGATGAGCTCGGACGGCCGTTGTGATCGAAGCCCGCGCTGGGGGCCGTGTGCCGAGGCGCGGGGGCCGGTCGGCCGCCGCCCGGGAGCACGGCACCCTGCCGCCTCCTCGCCGTGGTTCGTGCCCGCCCACGAATCGTGGCCACGGTCCGGTCGCGGAAATTCCCGGAGAAGGGCATGGATCGGCTCGGCGGGAATGGCGGCAAAACGATTTCGCCTGCTCGCGTGAGACTCCGGAACGATTGAGAGAGAAGTGAAAGAATGGTCTCCGAAAGCTCTTCCGCCCCCGAAGGGGACAGCACGGCCCTGGCATTGAAAATCCTGGTTGCGGGCGGCTTCGGCGCCGGGAAAACCACGCTTGTCGGCGCGGTGAGTGAAATCAGACCCCTGCGCACGGAGGAACTGCTCAGCCAGGCGGGTACCGGCGTCGACGACACCGGGGGCGTCGATCAGAAGTCCACCACCACGGTCGCGATGGATTTCGGGCGTATCACTATTCGTTCCGGTCTGTCCCTCTACCTTTTCGGTACTCCGGGGCAGGATCGCTTCTGGTTCTTGTGGGACGAACTGTCGCAAGGCGCCCTCGGCGCGGTGGTGCTCGCCGACACGCGGCGACTCGGCGACTGCTTCCCCGCCGTCGACTACTTCGAGCACCGGCGGATCCCCTTCGTGGTCGCGGTCAACTGTTTTGCCGGGGCGCGAACATATGGCGCTCATGAGGTTTCCTGCGCCCTCGATCTGGAACGTGGAACACCGGTTGTCCTGTGCGACGCGCGTGACCGCGACTCGGGCAAGGAGGTGCTGGTGCGGCTCGTCGAATATGCCGGACGGATGCACACAGCACGTCTGCTCGATTCCGTCGGCTAGTTGCACCTTGCCGAGCGGTCCTGTGTACGAAAGGCTTACGGCCCACACGGGGAACGCATGAGCGGGGAAGGATCAACGATGTCGTTGGACAAGGGACTTGACTGGCTGCTCGACGACCTCACGAAGAGGATCGAGCACATACGGCACGCGCTGGTGCTGTCCAACGACGGGTTGGTGACGGGTGCCAGTACCGGCTTGGCCCGTGAGGACGCGGAGCACCTCGCCGCTGTCTCGTCGGGTCTGCACTCCTTGGCCCGGGGGTCGGGACGGCACTTCAGGGCGGGCAAGGCCCGTCAGACCATGGTCGAGTTCGACGAGGCACTGCTCTTCGTCACCGCGGCGGGCGAGGGGAGCTGTCTGTGCGTGCTCAGCGATGCTGAAGCGGATGTCGGCCAGATCGCCTACGAGATGACGTTGATGGTCAACCGGGTCGGCGAGCACCTCGGCGTCGAGGCCAGGCAGTCCGGCGTCAACGGCCTCTGACCTGCGCCGATTCAGTTCAGCCGGACCCGGAGTGCATGGTTGTCCACAGGCCGGGCGGGATGTCACGGCTTCGGACTACGGTCGTCACCGAGAGTATTCGCACTCACGGGAAGACCGAGATGACCATGCAGGGCACGACCATGCGGGAAACGACGACACGCACTCTGGCTGCGAGCCGCGCCGCCGGCGAACTGGAGTTGAAGCGGACCGAGTTCGATCTCGCCGTTCAACTGGGGCACATCCGAACCACGGCAGGGGCCAGCGGTGGGCCGCCGCGGGTCGCCCGGGCAGAGATCGCGAGGCTGCGGGCGGCCGAGGGTTTCCCGGACGCGTTGCGGGAGCGTGTGCGGACGGCGGGCACGGTGGACGGTGCGGAACTCCTCTCGATCAGCCCGGCCCGCTTCACCCGTCTCGCGCGCACGGGCCACATCACGCCGATCCGCTTCTACCTCAATCGCTACCGGGCCGTCGTGTGGCTCTATCTCGCCGAAGAACTCCTCGGCTTCGCCCAGGCACACCCAGCCCTGCTGACCGGCAGGACACCACCGGCCCTCCGGTCGCTGCTCGAGGAGGGCGAGGACCGGCGCGCGCGGAACTGGCGCGGCAGGCGCCTCGGAATGCTGCTGAGGGCGACGGCCGATCCATGGGAACGGGCGGCGGCGATCGGCGCGGTGCTCGACCCTGTCACGGTGGCAGAGGTCGTGACGGATCCCTACGAACGATCGCGCCTGAGGGTGCTGCGACCCGAACTCGTCCCCGCGCGGCCGGAATCGCCGGCTGCTCATGCGGTGGTCGAGCGCCTGCTGCTGGCGGACCATCCCGACGAGATCCTCTGGCATCGTGTCAGCCTGTCGCAGGCTCTGCGGGAGGCGCGCGAGAGCTGCCCAGCGCCCCGGCCGGTGGCAAGGACGGAGGAGGCCGGGCAGGCGGGGCAGGCCGGGCATGCTCCCCAGGCCGTTCCGCGAGTCGGGCATCAGCTCAGGAAACGCCGCAGTCCGTACGGGCGCGGGCTGCTCCGGCGGCTCCGTCTGCGTCGACCGGGAGCCGTGGGCTGAGGACGCCGGCGTCCGCGGCGGCGGGTTTCCACGTCGGCGGGCGTGGCCGTGGCCTCGCCTCGCGGGCGCCCCGCCGTTTGTCGTCGCCGAGTGTGCGTACATCCCGGCACGGCAGGCCCGGCACGGCAGGACCGGCATGATCCGAACGAGAGGCTCCGGGGCGCTGAACGAGCCATCGCGCCGAGGTTGGGGTTGCGGTCGGGTGCGGCCGCTGCGACGGAAGACAATCGGCGCGTCTGATGCGCTAGTGACTGCTGATGCGGCAGGTGGTGATGACGGTACGTGCCAGGGGCAGTTCGGCCAGAGCGGCGCATCCAGGGCTGTGCGCCAGACCCTCACAGGCTTCATAATTCCTCTACGCACAAAGCCCCGGTGGAGCCTGAGGAGGAGGGCGGGGCCTACTCGCCGCAGCATGCGGCGTACGCAGATGTGGCCCCCCGTCGACGGGGGCACCAATGGGGACACGGGTTGTGCCTTGAAGATCCTTGTGGTGGACGATCGTGAGGACAACCTCTTCGCGATCGAGAGTCTCTTACGCCCCGTGGGGCGTCCGGTGGTCCGTGCGCACAGCGGGGACGAAGCCCTGAAGACCGTGATGCGTGGCGGTATCGCGGTGGTCGTCCTCGACGTGGTGATGCCCCGCATGGACGGCCTCGAAGTCCTTGCCTACCTCAAGCGTCTGGACCACACGCGCAATCTGCCCGTGGTGCTGATGACCGGTCTCGGCCGAGACGACGATCTTGCCGCCCGTGCCTACGAACTGGGCGTCTCCGACTTCATGTTCAAGCCCGTCGACCCCTGGGTCGTCCGCACGAAGGTCAGGGCGCTCGCCGACCTGTACGTCGAGAATCAGAGCCTGCGCGCTCAGCTCGGCGCGCTGCCCCGTCGTGGCGCCGAGGCATCAGCGGCGAATCTGTCGGGCCTGATCAACGCGCACGTGCCCCACCAGCCCGGTGGAGGGGCACCGCACGTACGTCGTTGATGATCTCCGCGCCTAGGAGGCGTTCTGCGCCCCTCGCACGTTGCGAGGTCTCTGCGGCAGGGAAGGGACGGTGGCCGGCCCGCCCTCCTGCACCGCCTGTACCGCGGCCTGGTGCAGGCTGCGGCTGTCGTCCTCGGACTGACAGGGCGCGGGACTCCCTGTCATCGTGAACCAGTCGGAGGCCCCGCTGTACTGCACCGCGACACGGGCCTCTCCGCCCGCCCAGGTCGTGTGCACGGTCAGATCGCCGCTCAGCACGCCTACCTCGTCGGTGAGGACTCCTCCACGGCCGGAAAACACGCCGGCGGTCGTCCATGATGCCCAGCTCATCCTCCCAGGCTCGCACTCCGGATCCGCAAGCGCGACTGTTGCGGCGATGGTCCATGTGGCGGGCCCTCGGATTGCCGATCGGGCCTTCGGCGTTTATACGCCCGGAACGCCGCTCCGGGCGGGCGGCTGGCATCACCATCCGCTGCCGCTGCCGCTGCCGCTGCCGCTGCCGCTGCCGCTGCCGCTGCCGCTGCCGCTGCCGCTGGCGGCTCAGCTGCCGAGGACTGGAGTGATGTGGACGTGTCCCGACCGCGCCTAGGTGTGGCCGTACTGACCATGGGGACCCGGCCCGCTGAGCTGCGGGCCCTGCTGGAGTCCGTCGTCAAGCAGCAGGAGCCTGCCGCGCACGTGGTGGTGGTCGGGAACGGAGCCGCTCTGCCGGAGCTGCCCGAGGGCGTGACCGGGGTGGAGCTGGAGGAGAACCTCGGCGTGGCCGGCGGACGCAATGTCGCCCTCGCCAGGCTGCGTGCAGCAGGGGATGTGGACATTCTGGTGGACCTGGACGACGACGGTCTGCTGATCGACGCCGACGTGTTCACGAGGATCGCCGACCTGTACGCCGCCGATCCCCGGCTCGGCATCGTCAGCTTCCGCATCGCCGACGAGACCGGCTTCACCCAGCGGCGGCACGTTCCCCGGCTGCGGGCGGGAGACCCGATGCAGCGGGGGCTCGTGACCACCTTCCTCGGCGGTGGTCACGGAATCTCGATGCGGATGCTCGACGAGATCGGGGACTGGCCGGACGGCTTCTTCTTCACCCACGAGGAGACGGATCTGGCCTGGCGGGCGCTCGACGCGGACTGGAAGATCCTCTACGAGCCTGCCCTGGTCCTTCAGCATCCGCGAACCTCGCCGGCCCGTCATGCGAACTTCTATCGGCTGACCGCCCGCAACCGGGTGTGGATGGCGCGACGCCATCTGCCGGCGCTGCTCGTGCCGGTCTATCTGGGGACGTGGATCGCGCTCACGGTGGCCCGTACTCGTTCTCTCCCCGGCTTGCGGGCCTGGTTCGGCGGATTCGCCGAAGGGGTGCGCAGGCCGTGCGGGGTCCGCCGCCCCATGCGATGGCGGACGGTCTGGCGCATGACCCGCCTCGGCCGCCCGCCGGTCGTCTAGCGCGGGAGGCCGCGGTCCTGGGCCGCCCACCGACAACCGCGCCCACCCGGCGGCGACGACTTCCCCGCCCGCCCCTCCCCCCCCGGCCGTCACCTCACTCAGAGAGAAGGTCCACGAGCGCGTGCCCTCGCTCCGTGCGTGTGAGCACCACATGGCGGCCGCGTCGTTCGCGTTCGAGGAGGCCGGCGTCCTGGAGCTGGGTGCAGTGGTAGGTGATGTTGGCCGGGCTGCAGCGCAGGTACGACGCCAGCTCGCCCATGGTCATCGGGGTCGCCGATGCCCGCAGGATCGCGGCACGCAGCCGGCCCGCGATCAGCGTCAGGGGGTCACGGCTGATTTCGGCCGGTTGTCCGGCCGCCGTGCCGCCGTCCCACAACTGCCCGATCCCGGGCAGCGGATAGCCGATCCACACCAGGTCCGGCCGGTCGAAGGCGAACATCGAGGCACCCACGCCGGAGACAATGGGGACCAGGACGAGTCGGCGGTCGCCGAGATCGAAGGTCCCGGCCTGCTGGTCCGGGAGGTAGAGGCTGGTGCCCCGCAGCTTGAACCGTGGGCTGATCCCCGGAAGCACGCTGTCCAGACATCCCCGTACCGTCGCGCTGCCGATACGTTCCGCCTCACGGTGGAAAAGCCGGTCGGCCTGTTTCCACACCGGCAGGAACTCCAGCCACACCTCGGCCAGGAGCCCCGCGTACGCCTGAAGCCAGTCGCGCGGCCGGTCCACGACAGGCTGCCACTGCCGGGGCACGCGCTGGGCGAACTCCGTCTCCATCTCGGCCAGCAGCGTGTCCGGCGACAGATCCGCCAGCTGTTCGAACTGCGTCGTCGCGTCGCCGTCCGGCATGCACGCCGTCGGGGTCAGACAGTCGGGAATGATCGAGTGGTCGGGCGCGAAAAGCGGGCTCACCACTCCCGGTGCGGCCCGGGGAGCGGCGGATCGGACGATGCGCTGCCAGTGCGCCGGAACGCCCTGGCTGCGTCCCCCGAGCGCGTCCGCGACGAGTGACAGAAGAGTGGCTCCCGGATGAGGAGCGACGGAGACCCGGACCTGGTCGAGCGGGCCGAGTCGGAGTTCGGTGAAGCCGTGCACTGTGCGGTCCCCCTGCCGTACAACGTGCCGTGCCGAGCCGTGTGACGGGCCGTTCTTTCAGGGGTGGGGACGCGGGACGACTTCATGCCGGTTCAACCACTTCAGGCCATCCTGGACGCCTGTTCACACCCGCCGCATGAAGCTCTCCTGTTGCCCTGCTTAAGAAATCCTCGATGGACTCCGCGGGCCGAGATGGGCAGATTGGTGCAGGTCCATGGACGTACGCTGTCATTGTTTTGTCGTAGTTGCCGCAACTGTCGCAGTCGTCGCAGCTGCCCCTCGGTCCTTTCGACATCATGCACTGGAGCCGCCCCGATGAAGGCCCTTGTCAAGCAGCATGCCGAGCCCGGTCTGTGGCTCATGGACGTGCCGGAGCCGGAGACGGGTTCCGGAGATGTGCTGATCAAGGTGCTCCGTACGGGCATCTGCGGCACCGATCTGCACATCCGGTCCTGGGACGCATGGGCCCAGCACGCGGTCAGCACGCCGCGCGTTCTCGGCCACGAGTTCGTCGGCGAGGTCGCGGCGGTCGGTGCGGACGTCGCGGACATCGCGGTCGGTGACATCGTGAGCGGCGAGGGCCACCTCGTCTGCGGCAAGTGCCGCAACTGTCTCGCGGGCCGTCGTCACCTGTGCCGCAGCACGATCGGCCTCGGCGTCGGCCGGGACGGAGCGTTCGCCGAGTATGTCGCCCTGCCCGCCTCCAACGTGTGGGTGCACCGCACGGAGGTGGACCTGGACGTTGCGGCGATCTTCGACCCCTTCGGCAACGCCGTCCACACGGCGCTCTCCTTCCCGCTCGTGGGTGAGGACGTGCTGATCACCGGCGCGGGACCCATCGGCATCATGGCCGCCGCCGTCGCCCGGCACGCCGGCGCACGCAACGTCGTGATCACCGACGTCAGCGAGCCGCGCCTCGCCCTCGCCCTCAAGGTCGGTGCCACGCTCGCGCTCAACGTCGCCGAGCACGACATCGCGGAGGCGCAGCGCCGGCTCGGTCTGAAGGAGGGCTTCGACATCGGTCTCGAGATGTCCGGCCGTCCCGAAGCCATGCGGGACATGGTCGACAACATGACGCACGGCGGCCGAATCGCGATGCTCGGTCTGCCGGCGCAGGAGTTCGCCGTCGACTGGTCGAAGATCGTCACCTCGATGATCACGATCAAGGGCATCTACGGCCGGGAGATGTTCGAGACCTGGTACGCGATGACGGTCCTGCTCGAAGGCGGCCTCGACCTCAGCCCCGTGATCACCGGCAGCTATGGGTACCAGGACTTCGACGCGGCCTTCGACGAGGCGGCGCAGGCCCGCAGCGGCAAGATCATCCTCGACTGGACCCGCTGACCCGCTGACCCGCTGACCCGCTGACCCGCTGACCCGTAGACCCGTAGACGCGTCGGCCTGCTGACCTCCGGCCGGCCCGCCGTCCGCCGCCGCGTCGACCCGCTGACGAACGTCCGCCGACTCGCCGACCGTCCGTCTGCGCCCCCGGGGGCTCCGCCCCTCGCCCCCGAACCAACAGCCCGAAGCCACCGCTCAAGGGAGCTCACCTCATGTTCGAGTCCGTCCGCGACGACCTCCGCGTCACCCTCGACGAGATCCGCGACGCCGGCCTCTTCAAGCCCGAGCGGGTCATCAGCACCCCGCAGAGCGCGTCCGTCTCCGTCCCCTCGGGCGAGGTGCTCAACTTCTGCGCCAACAACTACCTCGGCCTCGCCGACCACCCCCAGGTCGTCGCATCCGCCAAGGAAGCACTGGACCGCTGGGGTTACGGCATGGCCTCCGTGCGCTTCATCTGCGGCACCCAGGACGTGCACAAGGAGCTCGAGGCCCGCCTGTCCGCGTTCCTCGGCCAGGAGGACACGATCCTCTACTCCTCCTGCTTCGACGCCAACGGCGGTGTGTTCGAGACGCTGCTCGGCCCGGAGGACGCCGTCATCTCGGACGCCCTCAACCACGCGTCCATCATCGACGGCATCCGCCTCTCCAAGGCCCGCCGCCACCGCTACGCCAACCGCGACATGACCGAGCTGGAGCAGCAGCTCAAGGAGACCCAGGACGCCCGTCGCCGGCTCATCGTCACCGACGGCGTGTTCTCCATGGACGGGTACGTGGCCCCGCTGCGCGAGATCTGCGACCTCGCCGACCGCTACGACGCCATGGTCATGGTCGACGACTCGCACGCCGTCGGCTTCGTCGGCCCCGGCGGCCGGGGCACCCCGGAGCTGGCCGGCGTGATGGACCGCGTCGACATCATCACCGGCACCCTCGGGAAGGCGCTCGGCGGAGCCTCCGGCGGCTATGTCGCCGCCCGCGCCGAGATCGTCGCTCTGCTGCGCCAGCGCTCGCGCCCGTACCTCTTCTCCAACTCCCTCGCGCCGGTCATCGCCGCCGCTTCGCTCACGGTGCTGGACCTGCTGGAATCCGCGGGCGACCTGCGCGAGAAGCTCGCCGCCAACACCGCGCTGTTCCGGTCGAAGATGACCGAGGCCGGCTTCGAGATCCTGCCCGGCGACCACCCCATCGCGCCGGTCATGATCGGCGACGCCGCCGAGGCCGGGCGGATGGCCGAGCTCCTCCTGGAGCGCGGGGTCTATGTCATCGGCTTCTCGTACCCCGTCGTGCCGATGGGCGCCGCCCGCATTCGCGTCCAGCTGTCCGCCGCGCACTCCACCGAAGACGTCGAGCGGGCCGTCGCGGCGTTCATCGACGCACGCCAGGCGCTGAAGGGCTGAATCCACCTGGCAAAATGGCCGGGTGATCGACCCTCGGCGGCTGCGCATCCTGCGAGCCGTGGCGGACCACCGGACGGTGACCGCCGCGGCCTCCGCGCTGTATCTGACCCCCTCGGCCGTCTCCCAGCAGCTCATCGCACTCGAGCAGGAGACCGGCCACGCCCTGCTGATCCGCAGCGGCAAGGGGGTGCGGCTGACGGCCGCCGGGGAGATCCTGCTCGCGCACACCCATGCCGTGCTCGCCCAGCTGGAGCGGGCCGAGGCGGAGCTCGCGGCGTACGCGGGCGGCGTCGCGGGCGAGGTGACGGTCGCTGCCTTCGCCACCGGCATCGCCGAGGTCGTCGCCCCCGCCATAGGCCGTCTCGCCGCGGACCATCCGGGAATCCGCGTCCGTGTCCGGGATGCCGAGGGTGACGAGAGCCTGCCGCTCGTTCTCGACGGCGAGGCGGATCTGGCCGTCGCGGTCGAGTACCGCGGAGCTCCGGGCGAGGGGGACGGGCGGCTGGCACGGGTGCCGCTGTACGCGGAGCCCTTCGACGCCGTTCTGCGCGCCGACCATCCCCTCGGTACGGCGACCCGGGTCGAACTGGCCGAGCTCGCCGACAGCGACTGGATCGGCCCCTACCCCGGCAACCCCTGCCACGACATGGTGCTGCTCGCCTGCGAACTGGCGGGTTTCCAGCCCCGTCTCGTGCACTGGTCCGACGACTTCCGCGCCGTCGTGGCGCTCGCCGGAGCGGGCGCGGGAGTGGCGCTGGTGCCCCGCTCCGCGCTGCGCGGCATGGAGCTGACCGACACCGTCGTGCTCCCGGTCTCCGGTCCTGCCGCGACCCGCAGGGTGTTCGCCGCCGTACGACGGGGAGCGGAGCGGCACCCGTTGATCAGCCCGGTACTCGATGCGCTCGCCGCGGCCGCGGACGGCCTCTCCACCGACTGACCACGGCGCGGACCCGCAAGGCCGGCACCCGCACCGACCGCACGGCCACGCCGGCGGCACCGTGCCCTGCTTGCCCCAGCGCCGCCCGGATCAGCCACGTAGGCACCGGACCTCGGCCGCCGCGCGGCTGGGACCCGCCCCGACACCGCCGGGACCCGCCCCGACACCGCTGGGACCCGCCCCGACACCGCTCGGATCCACCGCCCCTCATGCCGTGAGCCGCCGCCCACGAGTCCCGCCGCCCACGAGTCGCGCCCCGCGCTCAGCCGGACCGCGCCCCCAGCGCAGTGCTCAGCGCCACGGCCGGGTCGGCGGTCAGACCCCTCTGATACGCACTCTCGTACGCCTCGTCGCCCGCATTGGCCCGGGCCGTGCGCTCGCACTCCTCGCGGACGGCCCGCAGATCCGGAGTGCCCCGCTGGGGGTGGCCGACCGTGCGCCAGAAGGACTGGCCCGTCCCGTACACCAGCCCGGCCAGTTCGCCGTCGCCCGCCGCCGCGATCGCGGCGGCCAGCACGTCCAGCCCCAGCGCGATCCCGAAGCTGTCGCCGAGCCCTCTTTTGCTCTCGATCATCGAGCGGGCGTGCGCCGCCGCATCCAGCGGGTTCCCCGTGAGGAGGTCGATCAGCGCGAGCTGGTAGTCGAGGTAGGAGCGGGACCAGAACTCGCCCCGCTCCACACAGCCCGCCCGCAGCCACAGCGCACGCTCCCGGGCCTCGGGCAGTTTGCCGAGCCCGGTCAGGGCGAAGACCTGCACCAGGTGGCACCGCAGCCGGGAGGCGGAGTCGAAGGGCTCACCGGGCGCGGCTCCCAGCCCGTGCTCCGTGACGAGTTGGGCGGCGATCGGCCGGCCGGTCAGCAGCGCGATGAGCCCGGTGAGATAGGCGGCCGCCAGCAACTCCTCGGTGTCGCCCTCCCGCCATGCGGCGCGCGTGCACTGCTCACCGATCTGCTGAGCGTCCTCGTACTCGCCCTGGAGCGTGAGGGTGACGCCGAGCGCCCACAGTCCTCGCGTACGGTCCGGACCGTCCAACGGATGTGCGGCCAGGGCCTGTTCGAGGTAGCCGCGGGCCTCGTGCAGATGGCCGCAGCAGCTCCAGAAGAAGCCCACGAGGCCGGCCAGGCGCAGCGCGCGCTTCGGGGAGGTGGCCAGCAGATGGTCGAGTGCCGTGCACAGATCGGTGTCCGCCTCGGCGATCCTGCGGTACCACAGGGTCTGATCGGCGCTCAGCCAGCCCGCGTCCGCGTCCTGGGCGAACCGCAGGAAGTGGTCGGCGTGCCGCTCCGCCAGATCACCCTCTTCGTGGAGCGCGCGCAGCCACAGGTGCCCGTACTCGCGGATGGTGTCGAGCATCCGGTAGCGGATGCCGTCGCCGCCCGCGACGACGCTGACCACGGACACGGCCACCAGCCGCCCGAGCAGTGCGTCCACGGCATCCGCGCCGAGCGGCCCACCCGAGCACACCGCGCGGGCGGACTCCAGGTCGAAGTCGCCGCGGAAGACGGTGAGTCGCGCCCACAGCAGCCGTTCGAGCGGCGCGCACAGCTCGTGACTCCACCCGATCGTGGTACGCATCGTGCGGTGACGCTGCGGCTGGACACCCGGACCGGCGGTGGAGAGGACGTCGAAACGGGAACCGAGCCGCTCGGCGATCTCCTCGACCGTCGCCCGGCCTGCCTGCGCGGCGGCCAGTTCCAGGGCCAGGGGAATCCCTTCCAGCCGCCGGCAGATCCGCATGGCGGCCGCGGGCCGCCGTGCGTCTCCGCTTCCTGTCTGCGCCCCCACCGCCCCGGTCGCGGTCCCCGCCCCCGGAGATTCCGCCGCGGAGGATGCCGCGGCCACCCGCTGGGTGAACAGGTCCAGCGCGTCCGGTCCGCCCGGGGCCAGAGGCTCGACCTCGATCAGCCGCTCGCCCTCCATGCCCAGCGGCTCGCGGCTCGTGACCAGCACGGTCAGGTCCGCCACGGCCGTCAGCAGATCGGCGACCAACTCCCGGCAGGGGTCGACCAGATGCTCGCAGGAGTCGAGGACGAGCAGCAGTCGCTTTCCCGCCAGCCACTCGCACAGGGCATCGACCGGCATCCGCGGCGTGTGGTCCGCGAGGTCGCACGCGTCCGAGACCGTGGACAGCAGCAGCCGGTCCCCGTGGAGCGGCGACAGATCGGCCCAGGCCACACCATCGGGGAACAGGGCCTGCGCTTCGCGCGCGGCCCGCAACGCCAGCCGTGACTTGCCGACCCCGCCTGTTCCGACGAGGGTGACCAGCCGGTCGCGGGCCAGCGCGCGGTCCAATCGGAACAGTTCCCAGTTCCGTCCGACGAAGCTGGTCGATTCCTCCGGAATATTGCCCAACACGGGCACATTCTTGCGTACTTCGGACGTCTCAGGAGCCGTCCGGGGCCGACTCCATCACCTTCTTGAGGTTGCGCAGCGTGATCGCGATGTTCTTGCGCTGGAAGTCCGCGAAGGTCCGGCCGCGGGTCGCCACCCTGTCGAAGGCGCCGGCCAGCGCGTCGGGCCACGAGCGACGGTCGTCGGTCCAGGTCTCGATCACCCGCGTGCCGCCGTCGACGGCCTCGAAGCGGTACTCCCAGGAGGCGATCGGCGCCTTCAGCACGGGCTTGCGCCGGCCGATGGCGTGCACCCGGAACGCGAACCGCTCGCCCGGCTCCGCGGCCGTCACCGTGCAGCGCGTCGTCCAGCGCATGGGTCCGCGCTTGTTGTGGCCGTCGAAGACCATGCCCACATGGGCGACGCGGGTGCCGTCCACCGGCGTCGCGCCCCGGTTCTCCGGGCTCCAACGCCCCATCCGGGTCGGGTCGCTGACCTGGTCGTAGATCGTCGCCGGCGGGGCGTCGATGACGATGCTGTCCGAGACAGTCATGGTGCGTTTCATGCGTACGGCTCCGCTCTCGTGGGTGCCAGGGACTCCTCGCGCGATCAACTCGCGGTGGAGGTCGTTCCGTTCGTGCAGTGTGCTGTGCGGGCAGTTCGCTGTGCAGCTCGTGACCGGATGCGCAGGTTGTGGCGGGAGGTGTGGATCGTGGCCAGGTGCGCAGGTGCGCAGGTGCGCTCGGGCGGTCGGTGCCCCCGCCCGGGCCCCGGGGGCCCCCCCCCCCGCGTCACAAAACCCCCCCCCCCGGGTGGGGCCCGCAAGCCCCCCCCCCCCCCCCCCGGGAGAAGCACCCACCCC
>NZ_JBHXSL010000052.1:0-12708 GCF_042714725.1 Streptomyces sp. NPDC058685 | reverse complement strand
GCGCTGGTGCGCTGGTGCGCTCGGGCGGTCGGTCCGGCGGCGGGGCCGGGGGGACCGACCGCCCGGACGTCAGTACCGCGCCGCCGAGGTGTCGACCAGGATCGCCGCCTCCGCCGCCTCGTCGTCGAAGTCCTCCTGCCGGCGTATGCCCGTACGGCTGTTCGTCAGGCGCGTGGCGAGCCACCCCGCGAGGAAGCCGACGGGAATCGAGACGAGGCCCGTGGTCGTGTACGGGAACCAGGTGAAGTCCTGGTCGGGGAAGATCGCCTGCGGGGAACCGGAGACCAGTGTGGTGCCGGTGATGAGGACCAGGACACTGACCGCGCCGCCGATCATCGACGCCAGCAGCCCCGCGCGGTTGAAGCGCTGCCAGAACAGGCTGTAGACCAGCGCCGGGGCGACCGCCGAGGCGCCCAGACAGAACGACAGGGTGACCATCGCCTGGAGATTCCAGTGCCGGGAGGCCGCCGCGAGGACGATCGCCGCGAGGCCGACCAGCGCCGCCGTCGCGCGGGCGAGCATCATCTCGGTGCCGGCGCGCAGCTGCTGCCTGCGCCGCAAGCCGTTCGTGATGAGGTCGTGGGCCAGGGAGTTGGCGCAGGCGAGCGTGATGCCGGCGACGGATGCCAGCAGTGTCAGGAAGATGGCCGTGGCCATGACCGTGAAGAGCAGCGTCTCGAAGCTGGACACGGACTCGCCCATGACGGCCTGGCTGACGAGGAGGATCGACGTCTTGCCCTGCGGGTCGCTGAGCGTGATCTGCTGACGGCCGACCAGCGCCGCCGCGCCGAAGCCGATCACGGCGCTGAGCAGACCCATGACGACGACGGTGGAGACGGCCCAGCTCATCGAGCGGCGCACTGCGGGCGCGCTGCGGGAGCTGAACATGCGCATGGTGATGTGCGGGAGGCACGCTGCGCCGAGGACCACGGTCAGCTGCGTGCTGATGAGGTCGAGCCCGTCGCCGCCGAACTGGAGGCCGGGGGTGAGGTACGCCTCGCCCGCGCCGCTTCCCCGTGCCGCGGCGTCGAGAAGCGACGGCACGCTGAAGTCGAAGCGGTGCAGCACGAGGGCCGCGATGGCGAGGGCGGCGGCCAGCAGCACCAGGGTCTTCACCAACTGGATGAAGGCCGTGCCCTTCATGCCGCCGATGGCCGCGTAGATGATCATCAGCAGGCCGAGGAGCACGATCGAGCCGGTCTTGAAGCCGGCGGCCTCGATGCCGAGGACGAAGGCCAGCAGATCGCCCGCGCCCGCGAGTTGGAAGATCAGCAACGGGAAGAGGGCCACCAGCGTCACGATGCAGGCGGTGACGCGTACGGCGGGGCTGGGCGCGCGGCGGGTGAGGACGTCGCCCATGGTGAACCGGCCCGCGTTGCGCAGTGGTTCGGCCAGCAGGAACATCAGCAGGACCAGGGACAGCGCGGTACTCAGCGCGAGTACGAGACCGTCCTGGCCGACGAGCGAGATGACGCCGATGGTGCCGAGGACGCTCGCGGCGGAGATGTAGTCGCCGGCGATGGCGAGTCCGCTCTGCATCGGCGACAGCGAGCGGAAGCCGGTGTAGAACTCGTCCAGGTCGTCCCGGTCCGGGCCCGTCATCACGCACAGGAGCAGGGTCACGGTGATCACGGCGATGAACGCGACCAGGGACATGGTCTGGGCTTCGGTGCTGAATCCGGTCATCGTCGTGCTCCCTGCGGGGACGGGGCGGTGTTGCGGCGTACCGCTGCGGTGAGGGGGTCGACGCGGCGGCGTGCGGTGCGCTCGTACCAGGCGACGGCCAGCGCGGTCAGGGGGAGTTGGATCAGGCCCAGCAGAAGGCCGGTGGTCAGGCCGCCGGTGACCCTGCTCGACATGAGGTCGGGGGCGTAGGCGCACAGGACGAGGAAGACGACGAAGTACCCGAGGGCGGAGAACGTCGCGACGCGGCGCAGTCTCTTGTAGGCGGTGCTCAGCGCGCGCACGTCACGGCGATGGTCCGCAGCGGGCTGGGCGGGCTGCTGGGACTGTTGGGCCTGTCCCGGATGCTGTTCGGGGAAGTCCGGGAACTCGGGAAATGAGGGCTGTGAGCGGTGGTACGACATCGCGTTCTGGTCCTCGAATGCCTTCGCGGTCGGCCTGCGACGGCTGGCGCATGCCGGTGGAGCGGCACACGTTACCCGCCGGTAGGAGTGCCGGAGCATTCTCACATGGACTGATTGGTCGGTCAGTTGACCCGGTCTGTCCGGAGTCGCGGCTCTCGCGCGGAACCCGCAGCCGGCGCGTCGACCAGCGGCGACGGCGAATATGTCCCCTTCTGCCTGCGCGTCAGTCCCACGCCGATGAGGACAACCAACATTCCGATAACGACGCGCAGAGTGAGCGCCTCGTCGAGGACGAGCGCCCCGAGGGTCAGGGAGACCACCGGCAGCAGGTAGCCGACCGTGGCCGCGTTCGTGGCGCCCTCGTCCGCGATGAGCCGGTAGTTGAGCGCGAACGTGAACCCGGTGGCGAAGACGCCGAGGGCGATGACGGCCAGCACACCGACGAGCGTGACGTCCGAGGTCGACGTACCCGCGACGGGCAGCGCGAGGGTGCTCAGGCCCGTCGCGGCGAGGAGCTGGGCCGCCGAGAGCGCGATGGGCGCCGAGCCCTTCCCGGTGAGCTTGCGTCCCATGTAGGTGAACGCCACCGCGTAACTGGCCGCCGCCGCGAGGATGGCGAGCGCACCCCAGCTGGTCAGCCCGCCCTGCTGCCACGGCGCGAAGATCAACAGAGTGCCGGCGAAGCCCAGAAGGAGCCCGGCGAGGCGGACCGGCCGGATTCCCCGTTCCGTACCGATGGCGAGTCCGATCAGCAGCGACCACAGGGGAGTGGTCGCGTTGAGCACTCCCGCGACCCCCGAGTCGACCGTCTGCTGGCCGATGCTGAACAGTGCGAACGGCAGGGCGTTGCAGAAGAAGGCCGCCACCGCCAGGTGGCCCCAGGTCGCACGGTCGCGCGGCAGACGCTTACGGGCCCAGGCCGCCATCGCGACCAGCACCAGCGCGCCGAGCGCGCAGCGCGCGAAGGTGATCTGCGCCGGGGTCAGGCCGTGGTCGAGCGCCACCTTGATCCAGAGGAATCCCGATCCCCACAGCACGGCGAGTACGCCCATCCGCAGGAAAGTTCCTCTTCCGCCACTGGCCACGTCCGTCTCCTCCATGCCTTGTCGGGCGCTCCCGGCGAGGCCCTCCCGACCACCGTGCCGTACCCGACCTGGCAGCACCAGTGAAAAGTTGTGGGGTCAGCGTTAACCTCTGCTACATGCTCGATGTGCGCAGGATGCAGGTCCTCAGGGCGGTCGTCACCAGTGGCTCGGTCACTGCCGCGGCCGCGAACCTCGGTTACACGCCGTCCGCCGTCAGCCAGCAGGTCGCGGCACTGGAGAAGCAGGCCGGCACCGCGCTGCTGGAACGCGTGGGCCGTGGGGTTCAGCCGACCGCGGCCGGCCGGCTGCTCACCGAGCACGCCGACGTCATCAGCAGGAACATCGCGGAGGCGGAGACGGCGCTCGCCGATCTGCGCGAGGGCCGCACGGGGCGACTGGCCGTGCGGTACTTCGCCACGGCCGGGGGCACGATCGTCGCGCCGGCGCTCGCCGACCTGCGCCGTACGCATCCGGGTGTGCAGATCGATCTCAAACTGATCGACCCACAGGACCCGCTGCCCGAGGTCAAGCACGGCCGTGCGGACCTCGCCGTCGTCGTCCAGCCGCCGGACAGGCCGCGTGAGGACGTTCGGCTCGTCCACCTCCTCGACGACCCCTACCGTGCCGTCCTGCCCAAAGGGCACCCGCTCGCGGCCCGAAGGGTGATCGATCTGGCCGACCTCGCGGGGGAACGGTGGATCGGCAGCGAATGGCCGGGGCCCTGCCTCGACGTCGTCCTCGGCGCCTGCGGTGCGGCCGGATTCACCCCCGACATCGTGGTGCAGAGCGAGGACTACGCGACAGCCCAGGGCTTCGTCGCCGCCGGTCTCGGAGTGGGGCTCATGCCGCGGATCGGTCTCGGCAACCGCCACCCCGGTGTAGTCCTGCGCAAGGTCCGCAGGCCCGAGCCGGTACGGGCGATCCACGCGGCGGTACGGGACAGTTCACTGTCCCAGCCCGCCCTTCGCGCCCTGCTCGACGCCCTGAAGCAGGCGGCGCAGCAATAGGCCCGGGCTCCCTCCCGAAGGGGGACCCGGGCCTACTGGAGTGAGCTGTCAGAGCGTCAGGGCTGCGCGGTGAGCTGGAAACTCTGCGCCGCCGAGTTGTCGCAGGCTCGCTGCACCAACTGCACACTGTTGGCCGAACTGCCCGTCGTGCTCAGGCACTTGCCACTGTGCCGGGCGGTGAAGTGGTAGCGCCCGGACGCCTCCCGCACCGGCAGCCACTGCTGGTTGCCGCCGCCGCTGTAGGACCACAGCTGCACCGGCGCGTTGTCCGCCGCCGACACCCCCGTCACGTCGATCACCTGCTGGGGATTGCCCCGTATCCCGATTCTCGTGTAGCCGCTGTCCGTCGTACGGAACTGGAACTGCTGAGCGGTGGTCCCGTTGCAGGTGTACTGCTGGATCGCGGTCCCGTTGGCCGTGGCGGCCGACCGCGCGTCGGCGCAGGCGCCGTTCGCGTTGTTGGTCAGCGAGTACCACGCCGTCTCGGAGATCGGATCGTTCGGTGCCGGACCGCCGCCCGCGCCGCCGAGCCACTTCAGCCCGTCGATCAGGAAGCGGTTCTGTGTGGCGCTCGCGAACGTCGACGACAGCGGCTGGTTGGTGTCGTAGTTCATCGCGTTGTGCCCGAAGTTCGCGTACAGCATCTTGTACTGGGTGTTGGTCCACAGGATCGGGTAGTAGCCGCTGTACCAGGTCTGGTTGGGGTCCGTCCCCAGCGGGAAGCTCGACGGGTCCACCGATGCCAGGATCTTGATGTTCTGGTTGTTGCGCAGATCGTTCGACCAGCTGTACCACTCGCTCACCGACGAGGTGAACGTCGCGGGCAGCCCCGTGGTCGAGGGATGGGTCCGGTCCTCCGTCCGCAGGACCGAGGTCGTCGGACCCCAGGTGTTCGACCGGAAGTTACCGCTCCCGAGGAACTGGTTGTAGTACCAGGGCCACGCCGCCGCGTTCGTGGTGAACGCCGAGACGTGGAAGCCCATCCAGCCGCCGCCCGCACGCATGTACCGTTCGAAGCCGGCCCGCTGGGCCGCCGACTGGGGTGCGTCGTCGAGGAACAGCACCACCTGGTACTCGTTGACCCCGCCGTTCGCCAGCAGCTCCCAGTTGGTGGTGGCCGTGTAGCTGAAGTTGTTCTGCGCGGCCGTGCGCGGAAACCACTCGTTGGCTTCCTTGACGAAGTTGATGTGTGCCGCGTCCCAGGTGCCGTTGTAGAAGGCGATCACCTTGAAGGCGGGGGCCTGGGGCCCGGCGTGCGCCGGGACCGTCGTGACACCGACCAGCATCGCCAGCAGAATCAGGAGCCTTGCTCCGAGCCGCCTCATGGGTAGCTCACCAGGTTGGCCACGTTGGTGGACGAGTTGGACGGACCGCCCCTGTCGTTGATGACATGACGGATGGTCCCGGTGCCACCGAGCGAGACGGTCACCATGTTCTGGAACCGCACATTGGGGTTGTTGGGGACCTCGAAGGCGTGCTCCGCGGTCACACTGTTGTTGACATTGAAGAAGCAGTAGCTGCCGAGTCCGTAGGCCTGGTGACTGGTCACGTTGTTGGCGACCTTGTAGGCCGCGTAGCCCTGGGTCGAGCCGTTCATCCAGGCCGCCTGGTTCGGCGGGTCGTACGGCATCTCGTTCTGGTAGAAGTACGTCCGGCCGCCGTTGCCGTTCCAGATGGTCTGGTGCTTCTGGTAGTGCTCGACGAACAGGCCGTACATGGTCACGTTGTCGCCGTTGACGACGAGTCCCGTGTCCGCGGTGTTGGTGTTCCAGCCGATGCCGCTGCCGTGGTCGCCGCGCCAGATCCACATGTGGTCGCCGATGACGTTGTCACTGTTGACCACGAGGCTCGTCGTCGCCTTGCCCACGGCCGCCCCGCCGACGCGGAAGTAGACGTCGTGCAGCGAGGTGGGGTTGGCGGAGTGGTTCGCCGCGGCGCCGGCCGGGCCGACCTCCATCAGCGTCTGGGAGTTGGTCGTACCGGCGTCGAAGAGGACACCCGCGACCTTCACCCCGTCGACGTCGGCGACCGTCATCGCCGTGACGCCGTTGTCCGGGATGAACGTGGCCAGGCCCAGACCGAGGACGACGGTGTCGGGACGGGTCACCCGAAGCGTCTGGTTCAGGCGGTAGACACCGGGGGTGACCAGGAGGTTCTTGCCCTCCGCCAGTGCGGCGTTGATCTGCGCCGCGGTCGCGCCAGGCTTGACGACGAAGAACTGGTCCATGCCGAGCGAGCTGCCCCCGGCGCTTCCGCCCGCCCAGGTGGTGGCCGAGGAGTTGGACCGCAGGGACGGGACGGACACCTTGTAGGCGCCCGCGCTGTCCACGTACAGGAACGGCTTCTCCCGGACCGTCGGGGTCTGGTTCACCGTGGTGTAGGGCGGGTTGGGGAAGCTGTTGCCCGGCACGCCCTGGCTGCCGACGAAGACCATGTTCCAGTTGGACCCGTTCCAGCTGCCGAGCTGCGAGTTGCGGGTCAGCCACTGCTGCTGGGTGCCGGACCGCACCTGGCCGTCGACCTTGCTGTCGGCCATGAATCCGCCGCTGGCCCAGCCACCGTCGTCCAGCGCCAGATTGCCGCGGACGTGCATGCGCCGGTACGCCGACGCCTGGGAGACCGCCCACCGGTCGGTGCCGCCCGTCGGGTTCACCGACAGGTTCTCGGCGCCGCGCCAGAAGTTCTGGGTGGCGTTCTGCGGCGGGAACCAGTCCGCCTCGACGTGCACGGCGCCGTTGATGGTCACCGAGTCCGGCGACTGGCCCAGACCGAGGACCTGCGTGTAGAACCCGACGTTGACGTCGTTGCTGTACGTGCCCGGCTTGAACATCACCGCGTAGCGCTGCGGGCCGAACTGGTTCTTCTCCTGCTGCTGGAAGATCGAGTTCAGCCTGCTCTGAATCGTCGACGACGGCATGGACGGGTCGAAGACGACCACGTTCGGACCGAGATCGACGTCACCGGGCGCGGTGCTCACGGGCGCCACCTGGAAGCGCTGTGCGGCGGAGCCGTTGCAGGTGTACTGCACGAGTTGAACGCTGTCGGCCGTCGAGGCGGACGGGACGTCCAGACACTTGCCGCTGTGGCGGTTGACGAAGTGGTAGGCGCCGCCGCCCTCGTCGACGGCCTGCCACTGCTGGTTGTTGCCGCCGCCGTACGTCCACAGGTGCACGGCCGCGTTGTCGGCGGAGGAGGTGTCGCTCACATCCACGACCTGAGCGGCGTCGTTGCGGTTGTTGATCCGCACGAAGCCGTCGCTCGTGGGGGTGAAACTCCACTGCTGCGCGGTGCTGTTGTTGCACGCGTACTGCTGTACCGCGGTGCCGTTCACGGTCGCGGCCGAGCGCGCGTCCAGGCACTTGCCGCTGCCGCCGTTGACCACCGTGGACCAGCCGGCGGGCAGTGCGGCGGCCGCCTCGGCGGCGCGGGGAGTGGCGGCCTGGGTGGGCTGGACCGCGGTGAGGACCGAGGCGGCCGAGGCCGCGACCACGAAGGCCGCGACCCAGGGTCTCGTGATGCGGGGCGGGATGGGACTGCGGCGATCCGCTCGGGGCGTTCGCAGGGATCGGAGCACGGTTTCTCCTGTGCCGACTGCACGGCGTGGGTGGGGGGTTGAGCCAGGGAAGGTGAGCAGGGCGGGCGGGTGAGCTGTGAAGGTGAAGGTCAGCCGTTGTACTGCGCGAAGACACGGGTGAAGTCCCACGGCTGCTGAGACACGCCCGAGCAGGTGTCGGCACCGCCGCCGGTGCAGGGGCGGTCGCGGTTGACCGACCAGAAGGTCAGCCGTGCGAGATGCCGCTGCTGGGCGTAGCCGAGGATGGTGCGGAAGTCGGCGACGGTCACCGTCTCGTTGTTGTCGGTGATGCCGTTCATCGAGGAGATGCCGGTGTGCCGGTACGCCTGGTCGTCGGAGTAGCCGTAGGCACTCTTGACCGTGTTCTTCAGACCCTCGGCGGCTCGGACGGTGAGCTGGCCCATGTTCTGACCCGCGCCGCCGAAGTTGAAGGGCATGATCGTCCAGCTGTCCACGGTCAGACCGGAGGCGGCGGCCTTGCGGATCAGACTGTCGTCGGGGCCGTTCTGGCCGGTGCCGAAGGTGACGAACACCTTGATGCCGGGATTGTTGGCCTTGACGGTCTTCAGCGCGTCGACCGTGCGCTGCTGGACGGTCGGGCTGTCGTACGCCGCCGCCTCGATGTCGATGTCGATCGCCTTGAGGCCGTAGGCGTTGATGACCTTCTGGTACGCCGCGGCCAGCTCACCCGCGCTGCCGCAGGAGCTCTCCAGCTTGTTGCCGCTCCACCCGCCGAAGGACGGGATCACGTCTCCGCCGGCGCCGCGGACGGTGTTGATCGTCTGTTGGTCCACCCCCCCGGCCAGTGGCCTTCCGCCGTCCCACTGCGGGTTGCAGTAGCCGTTGCTGAGCACGAAAGCCAGCGTGAACCACTTGACGCCGGTCGCGTTCATCACGGTGGTCGGGCTCGGCGGACTGCCCCAGCCGTTGTAGAGGTACGGCGCCACGGCCATGGGCCCGGTGGGCGCCGGGTTCTCCCCGCCGGGCGCGGTCCACTTCTGGTTGGCGGCCCCGGTGCAGGTCCATATCTGGAGGCGGGTGCCGTTGGCCGAGCTGTTGCCGGTGGCGTCCAGGCACTTGTCGGCCTGGGGGTTGACGATGTCACGGGCCGCGCCGACCGACCACTGCTGGGCCGCGCTGCCGTTGCAGTCCCACAGCTGGATTTTGGTGCCGTTGGCCGTGCCCGCGGAGGTGACGTCGAGGCATTTGCCGAGCGCGCGGATGGTGCCGTCGGTGCCGACGTTCCACTGTTGCGCGGCGCTGCCGTTGCAGTCGTAGAGCTGTACGGCGGCGCCGTTGGCGCTGCTCGCACCGGCGACGTCCACGCACGCGCCGCCGATACCGGTGATCTGACCCGTCGCGGCGGGGGCGCCGCTCGCGGGGCTACCGGTCAGGCCGGTGACCAGGGCGGCGGCCGCGGCCGTGCCCAGTACTCCGCGCATCGCGGGCCTGCGGAGGAGTCCTGTGGTCATCGGGTCACCGCCCACTTCTGGTTGGCCGTGCCGCCACAGGTCCATATCTGCAGGCGGGTGCCGTTGGCCGAGCTGCCGCCGCTGGCGTCGAGGCACTTGTCGGCCTGGGGATTGACGATGTCCTGGGCCGCGGGGACGGCCCATTGCTGGGCCGCGCTGCCGTTGCAGTCCCACAGTTGGACGGGAGTTCCGTCGGCGGTACCTCCGGACGCCACGTCCAGGCACTTGCCGAGTGCGCGGATGGTGCCGTCGGCGCCCACGGTCCAGCGCTGGGCGTCACTGCCGTTGCAGTCGTAGAGCTGGACGGGGGTGCCGTTGGCGTTGTTCGCGCTGGGCACGTCCACGCACTTGCCGCCGACGCCGGTGATCGGACCGCCGCCACCGGGCGACCCGTTGTCGGTGCTGACCCGGACGTAGTCGACGAGGAGCTGCTGGGGGAAGACCGTGCTGCCGTTGGGGTCTCCGGGCCAGTAGCCGCCGACCGCGAGATTGAGGATGAGGAAGAAGGGCTTGTTGAAGACCCACTGCCGTCCGCCGAGGTCGGCGGGTGTGCGCCGCTGGTAGACGGTGCCGTCGACGGACCACGTGATCGCGTTCGGGCTCCAGTCGACGGCGAAGGTGTGGAAGGCGTCGGCGAACGCCTGGCCTCCGGGCAGGGTGTATCCGGCGCCGATGCCGCCCGATCCGGAGTAGCCCGGGCCGTGCAGGGTGCCGTGGACCGTCGACGGCTCGAAGCCCACGTTCTCCATGACGTCGATCTCGCCGGAGTTCGGCCAGCCGACCTGGCCGATGTCGTTGCCCAGCATCCAGAAGGCGGGCCACATGCCCTGTCCGCGCGGGATCTTCATCCTCGCCTCGACGCGGCCGTACGTCGTGGTGAACTTGCCGGCGGTGTTCAGCCGGGCAGAGGTGTACTCACAACGCCCGTACCAGCACTGGTAGTTGCCGGGGTTCTCGCGACGGGCCGTGATGGCCAGATGGCCCTGTCCGTCGAGAGCGGCGTTGCGATTGCCCGCGGTGTAGTACTGCCGCTCGTGGTTGTTGACGTTGTCGCCCGTCTCGATCTGCCACTTGCCGCCGTCGACGGCCGAGCCCGCGGGGCCGTTGAAATCGTCGGAGAAGGTGATGGCGGCGGCTGCGGCGGCGGGAGGGGCGGGCGGCTTCGCTGCGGGCGCGGTCGCCCCCTGCGCGAGTCCGGTGGACAGCGACGCGAAGGTGAGGAGCGAGGCGACGGACAGCACGAGTCGCCGGGATAAGCGCGGGGAGTCCATGACTCTCCCTTCCGGGAGCATGACGGGGGAGTGTCTGCTATGGCATGCATATGTCAGACATGGGCGCATGCGGAACCGAGTGGTTGCTGCGCCGACCGGGGTGGGGGGTAGCAAGTGGAGCTGGGGGGTGCTTAGTTCACTACGTGATTTAAGAAGTGAACAAAGACCCTGTCAAGAGCTTGGTATGGACCGCATCCATGAACGGAAGTCCGGCTCGTGGACGGGAGCGGGACAGGTCCGTGTCAGCGCCGATATAGCGCGCTTGCAAGTAATGGCGGTTGCAATTATTGTGGACGCTCGTAAGGCGCAGAAGCAATCGTCCGGAGGTTCTCCCTATGCCACTCGCGCTGCTCGCCCTCGCCATCGGGGCCTTCGGCATCGGCACCACCGAGTTCGTGATCATGGGCCTGCTGCCCGAGGTCGCCACGGACTTCGGGGTCTCGATCCCGACGGCCGGGTTCCTCGTCACCGGATACGCACTCGGTGTCGTGATCGGCGCCCCGCTGATGACCGTCCTCGGTACGAAGGTCTCCCGCAAGCGGATGCTCATGGTGCTGATGGGCCTCTTCATCGTCGGCAATGTGATCTCCGCCGTGGCCCCCGTCTTCGGCGTGATGCTCGCCGGCCGCGTCGTCGCCTCGCTCGCCCACGGAGCCTTCTTCGGTATCGGCTCCGTCGTCGCCGCCGACCTGGTGGCCCCGCAGAAGAAGGCCGGCGCCATCGCGATGATGTTCACCGGTCTGACCGTCGCCAATGTCGTCGGAGTCCCGCTCGGCACCTTCGTCGGCCAGAGCGCCGGCTGGCGCGCCACTTTCCTGATCGTCGCCGGCCTCGGCGTCCTCGGACTGCTCGGCGTCGCCAAGCTGGTACCGGAACAGCCCAAGCCGGAAGGCGTACGGCTGCGCCACGAGATCGCCGCGTTCCGCAACGTCCAGGTCCTGCTCGCCATGGCGATGACCGTGCTCGGCTTCGGAGGCGTCTTCGCCGCCATCACCTACATCACGCCGATGATGACCGAGGTCACCGGCTTCGCCGACTCCTCCGTCACCTGGCTGCTGGTCCTGTTCGGACTCGGCATGGTCGGCGGCAACCTCATCGGCGGAAAGTTCGCGGACCGCGCGCTCATGCCGCTGCTCTATGTCTCGCTCGGCGCACTCTCCCTCGTGCTCGCCCTGTTCACCCTCACCGCCCACAACACCGTCACCGCGGCGATCACCATCGTCCTCATCGGCGCGCTCGGCTTCGCGACCGTGCCGCCGCTGCAGAAGAGGGTGCTCGACCAGGCCGCGGGCGCGCCCACGCTGGCCTCGGCCGTCAACATCGGTGCGTTCAACCTGGGCAACGCCCTCGCCGCCTGGCTCGGCGGCATGGTGATCGCGGCGGGCTTCGGCTACACCGCCCCGAACTGGGTCGGCGCCGCCCTCGCCGCCTCCGCGCTCGCCCTCGCGGTCCTGGCCCAGGTCCTCGAGCGCCGTTCGCCCGGCACCGGCCAGGTCGTCGCGGGCTCCGCCCCCGAGCCGGTCGCCGTCCCCGCCGGCCGCCACTGAGCCTCGCGGACGACCGGCCGGCCGTCACCGACCCTCGTGGACCATCCCCCCGTCGGCCGCCACGAGGCCCAGCTGCCACGCCGCTGATCCGCCGTTCCCACCACCGCAGCATTCACCCACCACGGCAAGGAGCCACCCATGACCACCAGCATCACCACCGCCGTCGCGCCGCTGACCACGCAGGACGCGGAGGCCCTCGTCGAGGCCGCCCGCAACGCGGCCGAGTCCGCCGGCGTCACCGTCGCGATCACCGTTCTGGACGCGGGCGGCCATCTGCTGGCCTTCCGCCGCGACGACCGGGCCGTCCTCATCGCCGGCGAGACCAGCACCCGCAAGGCGTACACCGCGCTCCAGCTGAACGCCCCGACGGCGGACCTCGTCGACGCCGTGCAGCCCGGCGGTCTCTTCCACACGCTGCCGACCGCGCTCGACAAGCCGCTGCTGTTCATCGCCGGAGGCGTCCCCGTCCAGCGCGACGGCCGTCTGATCGGCGCGATCGGCGTCGGCGGGGGAGCGCCGGAGCAGGACCACGGGTTCGCGACGGCGGCCGTGGACGCGCTCGGCCGCTCGTAGTCGCCGTCGGGCGCCGTACGGACATCGCACCACCGGCCCGCGGGCCGCACCGGTCACCACCGGGGCGGGCCGCGGGGCGGTGGTCAAGCGGC